>JBOFWC010000146.1:0-8350 GCA_051653405.1 Proteocatella sp.
AATAGACAGCTTTTGCCAATCCAGCCGAGTCCGGCGAGATAGGCGGCTGCTTTATGCGGGAGTGAAGCGCAGACGCGGTTGCTGTCGATGCGTTCAGCTGCCGGCAAGGGCATGGCACGGTAACCGTCGTGCTGGATAACGGAGGCGGCAAGCGAGGAAAAATTGTCCAGGCGGTTGTTGATTACGGTATAGGCATGAGTCTTGTATTGCAAAACATTTTCATAACAGTCCCGGTCGGCCAGCAGATCGACGATCGTTCCCTGCAGGGCAATTCCGATCGATAATGCCCGTGGAAAATCCTCGCTCACCTTGCCGCAAAATGGACGCAGCTCTTCCCGGTATTTTGCAAGCGGGGCAACCCCGATGCAGTCAACGGCATGGGCCTCCGCCAGTTGCATGATTTTTTTTAACAACAACAAAATCATCCCCTTGTATAATTTTTATGTAAAGCATATAAGCATAATAGTCTATTCCCATAAAATGGACAAGGGGGGAGTTGCGTATTACCGGCAGCGGTAAGACTGCAAATAGGAAAATATGCACAAAAATAAAATACCTCTAGGCAAATCATATAAAAGGGCGTAAAATAACAAAAATACATGTTATTTCCAAAAGAAGACAAATAAAGAAAACTTAAGAGAAGACATAAAAAGCAAGGGAAACCTTGCTTTTTTATCATTATTGCCTTTTCGGGGCGTATGCTTGAAAAGATGAAATAGGCATAAAATTAACAGTATTTACAATGTTGCGAATAAACGATGATGAAAAGATGATTTCAGAAGAAATTATAGCTAAACGTTGCCAGGAAAGAAACATCCCTAACTGTCCCAAAATAGAAATTATTAACATTAGAATTTTAGAGTGAGGTGAAAACCGTTGTCATGTGATTTGTGTGGAAATGCGAGCAAGATATCAAAAGGGGAAATAATAAAAAAGTTAGTAAACGTTGTATTTGAAGAGATTGCTGTTGATGGAGAGAAATGGCACATATTATATAGATGCAAAAAGTGTAACGCTTATTGGGAAGAGCGATATACAGGTGGAAGATGGGATGGATGGCCAGAATTATATAAAATGAACGAAGTAGATGCTTTGGACAAATGGAAAAATAAAAGTGACGTAAAGTGAACTGAATCCTACAGGAAGAAAATTATCCCTTGGATTCAGCCTAATAAAATGGAAGACACTGGGGCCGAGTCTTTTTGGCAACAAGATATTATTTAAATACGAGTCTTGGTGAAAGCGGGTAAGAAAAATGCCAAAGTTAAGGACAATATAGGTGTTCTATGCGGGAATTAAAACGAGCGACAGGAATAGCAAGCGGAATGATAGTTAAACATTGACAGAAAAGAATCGCCCTTGACTGTTTCGAAGAAGAGAAGTGTATTATGAAAAGAAATGTTATTCCTAGTATAGTAAAAATAATTATAATATTGATATTGGGATGGGTATCCATAGAAAACCTTGCTTTTGATTTAGTGAGTGTAATTACTGATATATCAGTTACGCAACAAGAAGAATTATTATGTCAAGAATATGAGCAGATGGATTTTTCTCAATATGCTACTTTAATTGGATTTGGCGTAAATAGAAGACTTTTATCTAGGTCTATTGGATCGAGATATGCGTATAAAATAGATCAGGAAAAAGTCGAAATGTATTGTGTAAAGGAACTAAAAAAAAGTAATTGGGATTTTTATAAAATAAGAAAACAAGGAGATGATAGAAAAACGATTATTTTTCAGAAAGAAAAGTTTTATTGTTTACTTAACTTTGATAGAAAAAATCAATTTACAGTAAATTTATATTATAAGGATATGGATAGGCGTATACGTGGTATATAACGGAAAACTTGGTTGAGAAAGAAATATAGCAAAATTATTTCTTAGCGGTGCATACCTAGTTTTTGTTTTTACGATGTTAAGATAAAATTATTTTAGGAGGATAGTTAAATATGAATAAAAAAATAGCTCCCCAAATATTCAGAGACCAATGATCTTTAAAGTGGTGTTAATATTTCAGTTTTTAATACCTATATTGTTCTTTATAGTAGCTGCTGCAGATTATATAAACCATGCGAATATCAAAAATTTTCAAATTGCACTTATTTTTATAGCGTTTTATTTAACAGTAATTATTGGGGTCGCTATATATATATTTAGTGGAAAAAACAAAGGATATTCATCTGTCTATAATATTGATTTAACATTAAAAGATTTAATTGTATTGTTATTCTATAAAAAATTATGTCCCCAATGCAGTTCGAAAATGAAAAGAATCAAGGAGAAAATTTTTATGGGGGAGGGTATATGTGAGGTGAATGGTGCCCATACATATGGAAATAAGTATAATATAAAATATTATTATAGATGTGAAAAATGTAATAGAACGTATAAGCTTTCAGAAATAGGTAAGATGGATAGATAAGAGATAGTTTGAAAATACAAAAATATAATATGTTTGATTTTTACAATTTAAAAAAGAAATATTTATATTAAAAAATAGCTGGTCTGAATTTTATACGCCGTACGTTTTCTCTTCAATTTAATTTAATGAGACGATTCAGTACTAGTGTAATGCTAGTAGGAGCAAAATACATATTTAAATTTAATCATTAATTGGAGAACATAAATGAAAAAAGTAAAACTAATAGGGGCATTTTTAATAATAATGGCTATACTTGGAAATTGGATATGGAATAACGATGAAGGAAAAAGTCGTGAAATTAAGTTACTTGCAGAATATCAATCTATTCAACAACCGCCAGGCGCTGAAGTGGTGTTTTATAAATTGGAAAGAAAGTTTGTTAGTAGATGGATTTTTAGCTGTTATAAATATCCGATGTCGGTAGAGGAAGTTCAAAGTTATTATGATCAATTACTTGAAAATAATGGCTGGCAGAAGAAAAAGCGTCACATGTTATCTGGAGCTATAGCAGCCAGTTATAAAAAAGGAAATTTGATGTTTGGTTTACAGTTCAATAAAAATGGTACATGGACAGTTTCTATGACTTATAGTGATGCGAATTATTAAGTCTCGAGAAATTAAAAAAATGTCCTAAACTGTCTATATACCGAGGATGGAATAAGCGGTTCTGTTACTAAAAGCAATTAGATATTAATATTTAGAATTAAGCAAGGAGCTGTAATGTGAGAAGATGGATAATGTTCTTAATCGGGTTGGCATTAATCTTCATTATTGGATATTTGGTTTGGAATAACGATGATGGAAAGCAGCGTGAAATAAAGATTGTTCAGGAATACCAGTCCATTAAACATCCAGAGGGAGCTAAACTGGTTTATTATGAGTTAAATCGAAAAATTATTAAACGATGGATTCGTAGTGAATACATATATTCTATTAATAATGAAGACGTAAAGAATTTTTATGAACAAGAGTTAATGAGTAAGGGGTGGCGAGAGATTCCCTATAATTCACGTCAAGGAGATATTTTTTATGAATATGTAAAAGATAATTTAAGTTTGATTTTAGGATTACACAAAGATAATTCTTGGACGCTATCTATGCATTATGTTGATGCAAAATATTAGTCTGTTTTTGCAAAGAGGCTTTAATATAAATGCCCCTAACTGTCATCTGATTTCGAGGTTATTAACTAATGAAAAAGAAAAACTTACGAAATCTTTTGCGAGCAAAGAAAGTACCTGACTGTTACTATAATCTTGATGATGCTGGAGAAATTGACCAGAGAGTATGCCTGGAATTTGATGGTGAAAGATGGAGTGTATATTATAGCGAACGGGGGAAAATGTTTAATTTGGTTAAGTATCAAACAGAGGATGAAGCATGTAATGATATATTAAATAGACTAGTTAAATAAGGGTTTAAAGTTATTCAAGAGAGCGTTATTAAAAACCCCCAATATTTACAAGGGACGTTTATTTATTGTCAACAAGATGTTCTTTAAATACGGGTCTTGGTGAAAGCGGGTAAGAAACATCACTATCTGTTTATAGTGTGAATACTTTTATAGTAATAAAAAATATTTCCGACTATCCCTGATTTCGTGCTTTTAGGTACATTTATTATTGCAATGATAAAATAAATCATATATAATAAAAATTGTTAATTTTTGTATATTAACGGGTGCCTTGTTTTTATAACCTTTGCAATAGAAAGTTGTTTTAATTTTTATAAAAAGAAAGACAATATTTACAGAGTGAAGTGATAAAATGTTAGGTGCTAATCTATATGATGGAAAATTTAATAGCGTAGAATTTTTATTAAGGCGATGAGTTGAAAAAATATATTTAACTTTATCGTCTATTTTTGTTTCTGAAATTAATCAAATAACATAATATTGTGAATTTTTAGCCTTATTGGGATGATAAAAATTTTAAATAGTAAGGGGGTGATTAATGTATCTTTTATAAAATGAAATTAAAGGGAGATGATTTTCTAAAATATTTCTATTAATTGTGGATATAAAGAGGTATAAATATATCGTGAGTCAGCAAAATGGTTAATTATGATGTAATAAGAATTTATGATAAAAACTATATTATGTGTAATAGTGAAATGATTTGAAATTATATGTAAAATTCGATTAAAATGACTGATTTTATAGAAATGGGGAGTTTATTAATGAAATGTTATCAACATATAGATAATGATGCGGTAGCTCAATGTTGTGATTGTGGAAAAGGGCTTTGTTCTGCCTGCACAGATAAGTGGAGTATGCCAATTTGTGATGCTTGCAATTACCTGCGAGCTGGAAATGAGAAGAAACAAGTTGTTAAGAATCTTATGTTAACAATACCTCTTTTGATGGTTGGATTTTTAATAGTACCATCCCAAGCTGATTTTGGCACTAAATTTATGCTTGGATATTTATGTGCGGGGATTCCTTGGGGATGGAGTGTATTAAATCGTATTACTCCAAATATATTTTTATTTCTTCCAATAGGCGGATGGATACTTTATTTTACAATTAAATTTCTAATTGCATATTTTATAGGAATAGTTGCATTGCCGTATAAATTATATAAATTTATTAAAATATATAAAGAAGCTCAAAAAATACAAGGGATTATTGATGGAAAAATAGAGGTGTGATAAAACATATAATTATAGGATTTTTATGTAGGGTACATTTTTATTAGAGCGGTGCTTATAAAGTAAATCGTGACACGCGATAAATAAAGTTGCTTAGATCAAGAATAGATGTGTGGTGAAACATGCATTGCTTCGCTGTAGTACTCTTTAAAAAGTATTTAGTTAATATTAATAATGTTTTTAGAATATAGACCAAGGGGGGGAGTTGTTTGAAATGTATTATTTTACGAATTTTTTTCTTTTTATGCTGTTTATGCTTATTACAACCAGCGGCTTTTGCATTGCATAAGAGTGTTGATGAATCTGAAATTAATATTGGTGGAGTTGGAATAGGTGCAAATTTAGATTATGTCGAACAGATTTATGGAGCGCCGGAAAGTAAAGAGATTTTCAAAAATTATATGGGGAATGGAGTAATTTACAATTATAATAACCTTTTTCTTGTATCGGCGATTTACACCAAAAACAATGATACCTATGTCGATTGGATCACTTGTAAGGAAGGAAATTTAAAGACACCTAGTGGGTTTGCAGTTGGAACTGCGTATACCAATGTTTTAAAAAAATACGGAAAAGTGCCTCCGTTGCCAGCAGATCATGTAACACATTATAAAAAAGAATATCAATATTACGAATATCGATGCGGGGCAATGGGAATAATCTTTGCTGTAGACATAAAAGATATAATTCAAGAAATACGTTGCTATATAGATATATAGACCAAATAGATAGTGTTGTTTGTAGATATAATTTTGTATTGTGACGTTAGTAAAAAAGATAATTATAGAACAACAAGGGCAACGGACTAAAGTCCGCAGCCCTTGTTGTTCTATAATCAGGAGCAAACTATTCTCTACAATTAGATAAAATTTTAGCGGAAAAATTCCCGGCAGTGGTATAATTAAACATTGAGAGTGAATGTAGACGGAAGATTACTTTTTATAACAGATAAAAGCAATAGTAGATTTTATAAAATTATTAATTACGGCTGCTAGATATATGTGTTCTATACGATGCTGTTTTTGGTTTGTAAATGTTGGGATATTGGTATTGTTATGGGGTAGCCCAAGAATATGAACGCAAAATATATACTGTATATGATATAATTAAAAAGGAGATTGTCTTTATGAGTAGAATAAAAGTAAAAGGTAATCATGGAACTAATGTTATTGTTCGATTGACAGCTACCGAAAAATATTAACTACAGAAAATGACAAAAATTTGGCTGCAAAAATAAAAGTTATTTCAAAATGCATTATGAAAAGAAGTGGCGAAATGATAGATGCTTGGCAAATTGGTGAAATAAAAACCTTAAGATATCTAGAGATTTTTGAAAAGCGACGAGAGGGATAGTAATATTCTTTTTGTCGCCTTTTTTGTCGTCTTGAAAATCTAGGAGTACGATCATTTAAAGATAAGCAAAAAACAGAAAATTTATAGGGGGAATAGGTGTGGATATTGATTTTCATTTTGGCACCATATATGTTTTAGCTCGCTGGGCAGGATTCGGGAGTAATAAGGCAAAAATCATTGCAACGAGTTCACAATTAGTTGATGATAATGTCAGTGATAAAGTGCCTGGTTTTAAATTCGATGATATTCCGCAAAGATTTTCTGGACATGAGTTATGGCAAAATCTTAGCGAAAAAAGTAATGTTGAGGTTTGGGTACCTTTTCATTTTTTGCCCGGACTTTGTGGAGAAGATCTTTCTCAGAAAGCTGTTTGCTATAAGGATAGCCCACTTGCATCTGCATTGGCAGATTCAATGATTCATTATGAAGGTGAAAATCAAATGTTCCGTCTAGGTGTTGCTTTACATGTATATGCCGATACATGGGCGCATCAGCAATTTTCTGGAGTTACAAATAAGGGGAATACGATTGTCGATTTGGAAATTATTTCTCCGACAGTGAGCAATTTGGAAAACCTCAAGGAGATGGTTTCAAATATTGCGATGGATATAAAACCTTTAGGACATGCAAGTGCATTGCACTATCCTGATCTACCTTATCTTGCTTGGAAAAGTATGCAGAAATTTACTGAAGGAAGAAAAAATTGGGAAGAATTTATAGAAGCTTCTAAGAAAATTTACACTATTTTATGCAAAATACAGGGAAATGAGGCTAATGATTTATCGAATAATCAGGAAGAATTTTTATTACGTACCTTTAATGAAATTCAGGGCACGGATTGTGAAAAACGCAATAATGAGTGGATAAAGCGTATTCAGATGAATTATTTCGATTTTGATGAATTAACGCCAGAAGATCAGTCGATTGCATATAGCCAAGGGTTTATTTTAGGTGATGCAGACTATCCCGAGCTATTTTATCGTGCGGTAGATGAACATTATCAATGGGTACAGGAGAAACTGCGCGATGCAGAAATTGAAATGGATGATTTACAGAAGTTGATGCTGACGTCACTTTTAAATGAATAAACACTTATGTAAGGTGCCGCAATGATGCGTGCTGACCAAGTTATCAAACAATTGTGAGGTGTATTTATGCTAATTATTGGCATTGATGCTGCTTGGACAGCAAAAAATCCCTCTGGGGTAGCGGTGTTGCAATTCGAAAAGAAGCAACCACAAAGTCTTGTTCTATTAGGATGTTCTTATGATAGAATTCTTTCGTTGGAAAAGGGCGATCCTCTAAACTGGAAGGTTAAGGCGAGCGGGGCTGTTCCATTAATTGCACAGGTTATTCGTCATATAGAAAGAGTGCTCCAAGACGAAATAGTAATGGCAACGATCGATACTCCGTTATCTCCCAAGCCAATCACATTTCGTCGGGCCGCAGACTCTGTAATTCAGAAGAATTCTACTTAGTTTTGGAGTAAATTATCATAAATAGATAAGAAATTTAGCCGGTAACAGGCATTTTTGCTTACTGTGCACAATTTTTAGCGAAAAATCTGTTTATAAAACGTAAAGCAACAAAAAGGGCAGCGGGTGAAAATCCGCTGCCCTTTTTGTTTTATAATCAGGAGTAAGTGATTCTTCATAAGTTAGATAAATTTTTAGAGAAAAAATGGCCGGCAGTGGCTGAAAAAATTGTGCTGTGGTATAATCAAGTATTGAGAGTGAATATCGGAGGAAGATTATTTTTTATGACAGATAAAAGCAATAGCAGATTTTATAAAATTATCAATTATGGCTGCCAGATGAATATCAGCGACTCGGAGCGCATGGCCGGGCAGTTGACCGAAATGGGTTATACGGAAACAACGGAGCTTGGGCAGGCGGACGTGATTTTGATCAATACCTGCTGC
>JBOFWC010000147.1:0-10407 GCA_051653405.1 Proteocatella sp.
GTTTTAATATAGGCTTATTAAGTTTACCCAAAAATCAAAAATTGCTCCGCAATCATATTGAATTAAAAATAAATTCAGCACCAGTTTCCTGGTGCTTATGTTAAGATTTTTTTAGGACATTTTCAAAAATGGTTGACACTGTAAATCAATAAATTTTTTTACAAATAATAAACCGTATATTCTATGGATAATTAAATACATATTATATAAATAATTAAATGCATATTTTGTAAATAAAAAAGCATTGATTTTGTTGTCCCCAACAATTCAATGCTAAATTTTACTATTCAACTGTATCTTCATTTATAAAATCATAGTTATTATTAATTAACATTTCCAAGTATTTATCAAAACTTTCCGCTATTACTTCTATTTCATCCGGGTCATGTATATATCTTATGATTTGGCCACTTACACCTTTTTCTGATGGTGAAAAATCAATGAATAGTTGTGAAGTTCCCCCATTGTTCATACAATCTGAAAAATGAAGCCACTTCATTAAATCTGAGTTTTCAATGATTTTCTCATCTACCGGAACGTCTTCTCCAAAACATCTATCTACATAGTCACTATAATAATCAAAAGCTTCATTTTTAGTTTCAAGAATCTGTTTTGCTGACAATAGATAGTATGGGTATTCTTCTATATCAGAACCTAGAAAATAAAACACAATTTTTTTCCCCTCATACTCTCTCCAATAAGTTCCGTCTACATATTCAAGCAATGCTACTAGACTATCTGGGATATCTGGATATTCTTTTTTTAAATTTATTATATCTTCTTTACTAACTCCATGTTTTATCTCTTCAAAGTCATTCCAAATCTTTGACTCTCCATTTGAAAAATAAGCTTTCTTAAGCCCACTCACATACTGCTCTGCTATTTTCATCTCCATAATTTCCTTTCACAAAATATATCCATTAGCTAAATTGCCAATTCCTTTTTAATTAAACTGCTTCTTCATGAGAATCTTCAAATTGACTATTGTAAAGCTTAGTATAAAATCCATTTGAATCTAATAGTTCTTGATGGTTTCCTTGCTCAACAATATCTCCATCTTTCATAACAAGAATTAAATCTGCATCTCTTATTGTAGATAGTCTGTGAGCTATAACAAAACTAGTCCTTCCCCTCATTAAATTATCCATAGCTTTTTGTATCAACACCTCTGTACGAGTATCCACTGAACTTGTTGCTTCATCAAGTATAAGAATCTTAGGGTCTGCCAAAATTGCTCTAGCAATTGTAAGAAGCTGTTTTTGTCCTGCCGATACATTACTCGCTTCTTCGTTTAAAACCATATTATATCCATCAGGTAAGGTTTTTACAAAATGATGCACATTAGCTGCTTTTGCTGCATTTATTACATCTTCATCGGAAGCACTTAATTTCCCATATCTTATATTCTCTTTTATTGGACCATTAAATAACCATGTATCTTGGAGCACCATTCCAAAAATACTTCTTAAATCATGCCTATCAAAATCTTTGATATTGTGTCCATCAATTAAAATATTTCCACTATTCACATCATAAAATCTCATCAAAAGCTTCACCATCGTGGTTTTTCCTGCACCTGTTGGCCCTACAATAGCAACCTTTTGCCCCGGTTTAACCTCCACCGTAAAATCGTTTATTATATTTTTATCATTTGAATATCCAAAGCTTACATGTTCAAAATTTACTTCTCCTTGAATTTCAATTCCATCCGTTGTTTCAGCTTTAAGTTTTATAGGATTTTCAGCAAATTGCACTTCTTCATCCTCTTCTAAAAATTCAAACACTCTTTCTGCCGACGCTATAGTTGATTGAACTAAATTTGCAATTTGAGCCGTTTGGGCTATTGGCTGATTAAACATTCTTGCATATTGAATAAAAGACTGAATATTACCTACCGTTATTGTCCCTTTAATTGCAAGGTATCCTCCAAGTATTGATACCATAACATATCCTAAATTTCCTATAAAATTCATAATCGGCATCATCATTCCCGAAAGAAATTGCGATTTCCAAGCCGAATGATATAATTTATCATTTAGTTCATTAAATTCACAAATAGCATCTTCTTCACAGTTAAAAGCTTTTACTATATTGTGACCACTATATACTTCTTCAACCTTACCATTTACACTTCCTAATAATTCTTGCTGCATCTTAAAATGTTTTTGAGATTTTTTAACGACCATAGATATCAATACTCCAGCAAGTGGAAGCAATAATGTAGTAGCAAAAGTCATAACTTTACTTATCCAAATCATCATTATAATAACTCCAATAAGCGTGGTTAGCGATGTAATGAATTGAGTCATTATCTGATTTAAGCTCTGACTCATAGTGTCTATATCATTTGTAATTCTAGATAAAACTTCTCCATGAGTCTTAGTATCAAAATATTTTAGAGGCATCAAATTTATTTTTTCAGAAATTTCTTTTCTTAATTTATAAGAAACTTTTTGAGAAACCCCTGACATTATGAAGCTTTGTATAAACCCAAAACCTGCACTAATTAGATATAATCCCAATAAGAAAATTAATATCCTGCTGATATAAAAAAAATCTATGCCTATTTCTAAGCCCTTGCTTTTGTTAATTAAACCTTCAAATATTGCAGTTGTTGCATCTCCTAATTTTGCTGGTCCAATTATAGAAAACGAAGCACTTCCTATTGCAAATAATAGTACTAAAAACATCGATAGTGCATATGGTTTTAAATAAACTGCTAGTTTTCTTAAAGTATCCTTAAAGTTTTTTGGTTTTTCTGCAATTCCAGCCATAGCATTATGGCCACCTCCCATTGGACGTTTTTTTAAACTTTCGGTTCCTGTATTTTTTATATTACTCATGGTCTAATTCCTCCTTAGAAAGCTGTGAAAGTGCAATCTGTCTATATACTTCACAAGTTTTCATAAGCTCCTTATGTGTTCCTATCCCCGCAACTTTCCCTTCTTCGAGTACAATTATTTGATTTGCATGAAGGATTGTGCTAATTCTTTGAGCTACAATAAGCACTGTACTCTCTTTAGTTTCTTTTCCTAAAGCTTTCCTTAAAGCTGCATCAGTTTTATAGTCAAGCGCTGAAAAACTATCATCAAATATATAAAGCTCAGGCGATTTAGCTATAGCTCTTGCAATCGAAAGTCTCTGTCTTTGTCCTCCAGATACATTAGTTCCGCCCTGTGCTATTTCGGTTTCATATCCCTTTTCCGCAGATTCAATAAACTCTTTAGCTTGAGAAATTTCCACAGCTTTTTTTATAGCTTCATCCGAAATTGCTTTTTTCCCATATTTAATATTACTTTCAATATTTCCTGAAAATAATATTCCTTTTTGAGGAACATACCCTATCTTGGCTCTTAATTCATGCTGAGTTACATCTTTTATATTAACTCCATCCAAAATTATTTCACCTTCTGTAACATCATAAAATCTCGGAATAAGATTTATTAGTGTGGATTTTCCGCTCCCTGTACTTCCTATAAATGCTGTAGTTTCTCCCTTTTTAGAAGTAAAAGTTATATTTTCGAGTACATCCTCATCAGCATTAGGATATCTAAATGAAACATTTTTAAATTCAAGAATTCCTTTTTTACCAGTTTCAAAACTAATAGGTTTTATTGGATCTTTAATAGAAAGCTCAGTATTTATTATTTCATCAACACGCCCTGCTGCCACTGCAGCTCTTGGAAGCATTATAGAAACCATGGAAATCATCAAGAATGCCATTATAATTTGCATTGTGTATTGAATGAATGCCATCATATCTCCAACTTGCATCGTTCCAGCATCCACTGCATAAGCTCCATTCCATACAATTATTATAGTTATCACATTCATTATAAGCATCATTAGTGGCATCATCATTGCCATTGTTCTATTTATAAATAAATTTGTCTTAGTCAAATCCTCATTCGCCTTATCAAATCTTTGTTCTTCGTGTTTTTCAGTCCCAAATGCACGAATAACTAGCATCCCAGTTAGAATTTCACGACTCACAAGATTTAGCTTGTCAATTAAGTTTTGTACCTGTTTAAACTTTGGCATTACCACTTTGAATAAGGTAAAAACCACGATAATTATCGCAGATACTGCCACGACAATAATCCATGCCATTGTATTTTCAGTACTTAAAACTTTTATTATCCCACCTATTCCTAATATTGGAGCATAAATAACAATTCTAAGTAACATAACCATTAGATTCTGTATCTGTTGAATATCATTTGTACTTCTGGTAATTAATGAGGCTGTTGAAAACTTATCCATTTCATTACTTGAAAAATTTACAACTTTAGTAAAAACTTCTTTTCTTAAACTACTTCCTAAACTTGCTGCCACCCTAGATGCTACAAAACTTATACCAATTGTAGCTGCCATACTGAGTAATGCAACGCCAAGCATTTTAGCTCCTGCGCTTAATATATACTCTGGCTTCATCTGTTGTACACCTATATTTACAATATTAGATGTGTATTCAGGCAAAGATAAATCACAGACCGCCTGAATTATAACTAATGCAATTATTACGATAATTGGCACTATAGATTTTTTTAAATATTTTAGTAGTTTTAACAAAATTTTCCCTCCCTTTGGTGAGTTCCCTTAAGGTCTTATAGGATTAAGACTTGCTTTTTAATAGTTATCATTGTATAATAATTATATATTTATAACTATTATGAGTCAATAACTATTTTTTTTAAAAGGAGAACTCCCATGGATGAAAAAAATATAAAAAACCTATCAGAGCAATTCTTTCAACTAATAATGCAGCTTCATAAAAAAGTTCTTAAGCCTGAGGAATTTATGAAAGGATTACCGATTCCTCCATCTCACGCTAAAGTTATTTTTTATCTTTCACATAAAGGTTCTACCCCTGTATCCGTTATAGCAAAAGAACTTCTTATTTCCAAACCAAATATGACCCCCATCATAGATAAATTGTTTGAAGAGGGCTACGTTAATCGATATGAAGACTCAAAAGATAGAAGAATTTTAAGAGTTGAAGTAACTGAAAAAGCAAAAGATATACTTAAATTAAAAAAAGAGCTTGCTGTAAAATCCTTAATAAGCAAACTCTCCGAACTTGAAGATGAAGACATATATAATTTAAATAATAATTTAGAATCTATTTGTAACATCCTTAAAAAACTAAACTAAATTTTAATATCAATCCATAAAGTATATCTATTTTTTCCATTTCGTTTTGACTCGTATAGGGCCTCATCAGCAAGCCTATATATCTTATCAAAACTATAATTATAATCATCTTTTATATTCACAATTCCTATGCTACAAGATATTTGAACTTCATTATCGCCATCACCAATGTTTCGGTAACAAGCTTGAAGTATACTTTTAGCTTTATTCTTTATACATTCAATATTAATTTCATTGGGGATGAAAATCAAAAATTCATCTCCACCTAACCTCGCAACACAATCTCCTTCTCTAAAAAAAGATTTTATTTTCCTTGAAATATCAATTAATAACAAATCTCCTTCAACGTGTCCAAAATTATCATTTACCTTTTTAAAATTGTCAATATCGAAAACCATAATAACCCCAGCTTTATTGCTACATAAAAATTCATTTATATACTTTTCTGCGGCATTTCTATTCATAAGCCCGGTCAATCCATCTGTATCTCTCTGTGAAATTAACTGTGTCTTTTGTATAATTTCATTTATTTTCATTTTTGTAAAATATGAATTTATAAAAATAGCACAATAAAAAACAAACAAATTATCTACTGATAGTATCATCAATTTAATCAAAGACTCATCATAAATCAATTTTCCAATAATTATATCTAAAAATAATATTGTAAATAATATCCTATTATACACTCTATTATATTTTATTATAGTAACCGCAGAAATTATAATCGAAAATATAACAGGAAGAAACCCTACTATATTTTTCGGGTATGAATATTGCGCATACGTGACAATAATAAATTGGAAAATACTTAATCCTATAAAAAAATTAAGATGGCTTTTATAAAATCGACTCCAATGTTTAAATGAATATAGAAAAAATAAAGCAATTATAACTTCAAATATACCTATATAACAATCTATACCTATTCTATCATAAAAAAATAAACTTATACCAATAAACAACAGATTGTAAATCCCATATATTTGTACAATAAATTTAAGTAACATTTTGTGCAACATTATAAATTCAGCTGTAATTTCATAATCATAGATATCATAAATTTCTGGAGATATATTAATTTTTACATTATCAAACATACTGTTAATAATATTTTTAATTACATACATTTATTCTCCTATTCTATATTTATACTAAAACAAAATTTAACGTCTTATAATCTTATCTACATAATTTAAAGAATTTTTATAAGTTTTAAAAACATCTTCAGAGCTTAAATCCAAATTATTATGATGATTTGTTATCTCATTCCAATTAGCATTTTCGTAAGATATTGATAAATCAAGCAAATTAGATATTTCATTTTTTCTACCCAAATTAAAGTGATCTGAAAACTCTTCTAAAAGATCTTTATCTTTTTCAAACACCGAAAAAAGCCCACTATAGTAAGCACAGTCACTTAATTCTTTATCTACATATAAAATTTTAGTTATATTTTCAGAAAATATTGCTCTAAATAATGCTGTATAAATTACTTGTTCTCCTTTAGTATCAGCTACAGATTGAAGCATTATAAGAGATATCCATCTTTTTATTTCTCTTATCCCCAAAAGTGCTAATGCTTGTGGAATTGATTCTATTTTATGACCAAATGGCGAATAATAAGATGTGTTCACTCTCTTGAGTAATTTATTTACCATCGCAACATCTTGTTTAATGACAAAAGACAATTCATGAAAATCACAACTTTCTTTTTTTAAAATATCTAATAGCTTCATATATGTCGCCATAGATGCATCTAGTGCTTTAGTTCTTACAATTTGAGGCTTTGAAAAATAAAACCCTTGAAATAATGAATAACCCATTTTTTTTAAATTTACTATTGATTCTTCATTTTCAACTTTTTCTGCTAATAATATCTTATTTCTTAATTTTTTAGAAATTATTTTCTGAGTTTCTAAAGAAGCTATCAGCAAATCTACTTTGACATAGTCAACCAATGCCAAGATATCATCAAATCTTGAATCCCCAGTGTAATCATCTAGTGCAAAAATATACCCTTTACCTTTTAAATATTCTACTCTCTTTATAAAATAATCATCTATATGAGTATCTTCCAAAATTTCTACTACAATGTTTCTTGGCTCAATTAATAAAATGACATCTGTCATTAAAGCATCTCTTGTAAAATTTATAAAAATTGGCTTATCATTTGAAATTTCACCTACACCAAAGTCTATTAATAAATTGCTAATAAGCTGTCTTGTGGATTCACTAGCTGATATATTAGAAGGATAAAAATTTTCTTCAGAATTTCTAAATAAAAGCTCATATCCAAAAATCTTATTATTAATATCAAAAATTGGCTGCCTTGCCATATATTTAAACATAAAACCCCCAAAATAAAAATTTAATGATACTTTTCTGAATATAATTATTAAAATCTATTATACATCATTTTAACACAATAAAAAATAGTAATGTCTAAAAAAAACAAAGTCAACTAAAAATAAATTCTAGATGGCTTTGTTTTTAAACTAAAAAATGTATAATACTTAATTTAAATTTTTTATAAATTTATATTTATTTAGATTTAGAATATTTTCTAAAAAATAAAAACAAATAATTGTCACTGGCAAAAAGATTGATAATAAAACATACGTATAGGAAAAACTGGTGTTTTCTGATAACAAAATTGTAGTTGGTCCATCTGCGCCTCTCGCCGTTTACTTCATCTCAATGTTTTGTAAAATTTCTTCATAACGATTTGTTGCTAATTCGCTTGCTTTTCCTTTTTTACAAAAATAAAGATTTGCCAGTTTTGGGACACTTCGTTCAATCACAATTTGATTATCTATAATTTTAGATTTTAGCATCTCAAATGCTTCAAGGAATCGCTTATCTTTCTTTGCTCTGTCATAAAATGATAATACATAGACATATACAAAAATATTATAATTCCGAAAAGGGTATTCAACCTGCATAAATAAACTTCCAATACCATAATGACATGGCCCAATAGGCTTTTTTATTGTCCAATGATTAAGTAGAAACTCTACTGCCCTATCAAGCGCAGGCTCTTTATTTAGATAATCACTAAAACGAAATGCATTTAGAGCTAGTAGTGTAGGCAATGGGTTTGAGTATTCTGTCTCTTCTCCTCTTCCAAAACTAAATTTATTACAGCGCCATCCACCATCGTTATACTGAGTATCCAAAAGATGCTTAAGTGTAGCTTTAATTCTGTTATCTGAAACATAGCCCATATGACATAATACATTTGCTGCATTAATTGTCTGACATGGATAAATAGTTCCCTTTGGATATAATTTAAAACGTCCATCGTCCTGCCAAGTACTAAAAATCAAGTCAGAGGTTCTTCTTATTATAGAATCTGATGGATCTACTCCTAATTCCAATAGATACATTATGCTTTCTAATGTAGAAAATGGAGCGCCTTTTATTAAGCGTTTATCTGGGGTTGTCCAAAGCTCTGCTCCATTATCATACTCATGTGATAATATCACTTCAATATCTGATAAATATTTTTTATCTACAGGCATATTTTTCTCCTAAAACTATTATATAATGTTAAACTTATATATTAAATCGTATATTAGTTTTTTAAAAGATTTTCCATTTTTTCTCTAGCCTCATCTGAAATAGAATCGCTAAGATAATTTCTGTCCTTAACCTTTATTTCATTATAAAGCTGCCTCATTTTTTCAACTGCATTTTCAACCTCTACCTTCAGCTCTCTTGCCGAAAGAAGCCTACAACCTGCACCTCTTATTATTATCTGTTGAAGCCCATCTGAGGTTGCAACCGTCATATTATATTTTTTCTGATTATCATGCGCAAATTTTTCTATATACTGATCCGCAGTCTGAGCTTCTTTTGTAAATACCATGTGTATATTGTAATAATCAATAATTTCTTCACGATGCCCTTCGACCATATAAGCATCAAATACTACAATAATCTTAGCTTTCTTAATTCCTTGATAATTACTCAAACATTCCAGAAGTCTTACTCTTGCTCCATCCATATCTTCTTTTGCAAGTTCTGCTAGTTCTGGCCATGCAAAAATTACATTATACCCGTCAACAAGCAAATACTCTTCTCTTGTATCATTTGCTCTTCCGACATAGCGCACAGGTTCACTATATGAGTCTCTGCTTGATCTTCGCCTTTTCCATACTGATTTTTTTCCTTGATTTGCATAAAATGTTTGATTTATTATTTGGTCAATTTCATCAATGCCAATGTAGCTTTCTTCCGATCTGTAGTTTTCAAAAGCTTCTTCACCACTATCACTATTTGTTGTTTTAAGGTAACTTTCAACATGCATGTGATTCTTTACTTCATTCCACTCAACAAAATATCCTGATCCACTTTCACAAAAAACTGAGCCCGTTGGATTTTCAACATCTCTCTCAGAATCATAGCCTATACTTTCAATTACTTCATTAGCATTATGACATTGTCCATACCCCATAAAACTTACAAATAATCTCCCATGCCCCTTCGTATATGCAATTACTTCCTGCTGATAATTTCTCATAGTTGAAACAGGAGCATTTCCAACAAGTATTGCACTTTCTCCATCACTGCTTTTTATCTCACTTGCTCCATGCATCTTTTCAATATCAGTCATTGCTCTTCCAAGCATCTTTTCTGGAAGTTCAAGCTGAAATGAGTAATAGGGTTCAAGTAGTACAGATTCAGCTTCCTTAAGCCCCTGTCTTACAGCCCTATAAGTCGCCTCTCTAAAGTCCCCGCCTTCAGTATGCTTATTGTGAGCTCTTCCTGAAACTAAAGTTATCTGAATATCAGTAATATCTGAACCTGTAAGCACTCCTTTATGAGGTTTTTCAGCAAGATGCGCAAGTACAAGTCTTTGCCAACTTTTCCCAAGTATCTCTTCACTACAATTTGATGCAAATTGTAAGCCACTTCCCATCTCTCCTGGTTCAAGGAGTAGATGTACCTCTGAATAATGTTTCAATGGTTCAAAGTGCCCCACACCTTCCACTGTATTTGATATAGTCTCCTTGTAAACTATACGACCTGAATCAAATGTTATGTCTGCCTCAAATCTATTTTTTATAATACTTTGCAGTACTTCAAGCTGAACCTCACCCATAATTCGAGCTTGTATTTCTTGGAGCTTTTCATCCCATATTATGTTAAGCTCTGGCTCTTCCTCTTCGAGCTGCCTTAGTTTAGGCATCATCAGTCTAGGATCAGTGCCTTCAGGAAGTACAATTCTATATGAAAGCACAGGTTCAA
>JBOFWC010000148.1:0-33062 GCA_051653405.1 Proteocatella sp.
GTACAGCCATCTAAAATATGGTTACTATAGAGTAGGAGATATACCTGTTCCCATTCCGAACACAGAAGTCAAGCCCTACATCGCTGATGATACTTGGAGGGCAGCCTCCTGGGAAAGTAGGTCGTAGCCAATTAAAAAAACACTTGAGAAAATTCTCAAGTGTTTTTTTATTACATAAATTCCATTTTTACTACATCGAATAAGCCTCTAGGCGTTATCCGGATTTCAGGAATTACAGGAAGACTTATAAACGCTAGGGTCAAAAATGGATCAATTTCTTCTGGAACCCCCATCGTATGAGCAGTATCAATCATATACTGGAGGGTCGAATTAACCTCTTCAAAGCTTTTTTCGCTCATCAAGCCCATCAATGGAAGTGGAAGCGTTTTTATAACTCGACCGTTAGATACAATTGTTATTCCACCCATATTTTTTTGGAGTTCAAGAACTGCAATTAGCATGTCAGCATTATTGTCTCCTATCACAGATATATTATGCGAGTCATGTGCTATGCTTGAGGCTATGGCTCCATTGTTTAAATTAAAGTTTTTTACAGCAGCTATGCCAATAAGCCCTGTATTTTTATGACGTTCAATAATTGCAATTTTATTGTATATCTGATTAGCTCTAAAAAATCCATTTTTTTGAGGAAGATATTCATCGGTATGAATTGTAAAGAGTTTGTTTTTTATAATATTTATTACGGGGTGAGTATCACTTGTAAGTTTTAATGAAAAATTATTTTTGTAGATACTCGATATATTAATAGTATTTTTTATTGGATCGTTTAGAGGTATAATTTGTTTTTGCCATATAAAGTATTTACTGTTTTTACCTTTGTGATATACCGATTCAATGTTAAAATCTTCAAAGTTATCGAATATAACTAGATCGGCCTGATAACCAGGAGCAATTGCACCTAAATGTTTAAGTCCATAGCATTTTGCAGTATTTATAGTAGCCATTTTTATAGCATCTATTGGATTTAAGCCAAGCTTTATAGAACGCTTTATGCAGTAGTTTATATGGCCTTCCTTTCGAATTTCTTCTATATGCTTATCATCTGTACAAAATGAAAAATTTTCGGTGGGAATATTATTTTCTATTATACCAGATACTATGTCATCTAGATTCTTAGCAGCGCTACCTTCTCTTATGTGGACGTGAAGTCCTCTTTCAATTTCTTTTAAGGCGTATTCAAAAGAGTTTGATTCATGGTCTGTATGAATCCCACTTGCTACATATGCATTTAGATCATTATCAGATAAGCCTGGAGCATGACCGTCTATAATATGATTTTTAAACATAGAAAGCTTTCTGTAGATATCTTTTTCTCCATTTATTACAGCAGGGTAGTTCATTACTTCGCCAAGTCCTAAAACTCTTGGATGGTCAATATATCTTTTCATTTCTTCACAATCAAAGGTAGCTCCATTACATTCAAACTCTAGGGCAGGAACACATGAGGGAAGCATTATATATACGTTTGAGGGGATGTTTTCGGTTTGAGAAATCATAAAATCTAAACCTTGAGCTCCTTTTACATTTACAGCTTCATGAGGATCAGCTATATAGGTTGTCGTACCTAGAGAAACTATATTTTTTATTAACTCCATTGGAGTTAGCATAGATGATTCAAGGTGTATATGGGCGTCTATAAATCCAGGTGCAACTAATTTTCCCTTAAGATCAATCTCTTGATATCCGCTATACGTTCCAAGACCAGCAATAATTCCATCACAAATTGCGATATCACAATTTATGATTCGATTGGAAAAAACATTGATTACATTAGCATTTTTTAAAACAGTATCGGCTTTTATTCGGCCGCTTGCAACGCCTGAAAGAAGTTTGTATTGATTTAGCTTCATAAAATCACTCCTTTTGAATGTCTAATAACTTGTTGTAAAATATTTGTATGTTTAAAAAATTATGATTGAAAACTGTAATATATTATGATATAATAAATAAGTTATATGGTTACTATAGAGTAGGAGATATACCTGTTCCCATTCCGAACACAGAAGTCAAGCCCTACATCGCTGATGATACTTGGAGGGCAGCCTCCTGGGAAAGTAGGTCGTAGCCAATTAAAACACTTGAGAATTTTCTCAGGTGTTTTTTTATTTGACTTTTTGAGCTAAATCTTCAATTGATTTATCATCAATATACATTCCAGATATTGTACTATTTCCATTCCAAAAAGCGACAGTTATATATGCATTATCTATATTTTCCATCAAAATTTTTTCTGCAGAGGAAGAAATATCCTCAGATATAAAGTAGCTATTAAATGGAGTCTCATATCTATAAGAGTCGTCATAATCTTTATATATTATTGTTTTAAGATAGATATCATTATCTTTAGGTTTATTTAAATATGCTTTTTCAAGAGTATGATATCCATCCTCGGAAGATTTTAGGGTTACATAGCAAACTTTCGAGCGAGTATCTTCAAACATTATGTCAGTAATTATAGTAGAGGTATCTATTGAAAACTGAATATATTTTCCACGCACAGGATCATATGGGTCGTATCCCTGAATTTTTATTTTATAAGTTTCCCCTAAGTTTAAGGTGAGTTCATGTTTTATGCCAGGAAGGATTATTGCAAAAATAGTTAATAATCCAAATATAGCCATTAAAATTTGTTTTTTATTTTTCATGACTGATACCTCTCTTTTGTCTACTAAAAATGAAGTTGAATATCAAGAATGACATTCCAAGTATAATGAAAAGTATACCTCTAGCAAGGAAGCTTATTTCCATATCAAAGAACCATTTAGATATTATTACAAGTATGAGCAGTAATCCCATATTTGCTCTTAAGATACTTGAATTTTCTTGAGTCATAGATTTGTATCCTGTAAAGAAGTAGTATATTGCAGTTATAAAAAACGCAGCATTGAATCCCCAAAAGAATATATTTTTTAGAAGCTCATTACTTGGTAAAAAATTATAAATAGTACTTAATAAAGGTATTATCATAAAGGGAAGATAGGGGATTTTATGCTTATCTTGGTATGATTTATAGATAATTATTGACGTTGAAATTAACAAGAATAACAATATTATCCACTGATCCAAATCAAAGTTAAATTCAAAATATTTCCACCTATATTCAAATGTGAAGTTAAAAAATACTGCAAATATAATAAATATACCTATATACCTCATGAAGTTACTATTATATAGTTTTCCATCATGGCAGGCTACTAAAAATAAACCATAGGTAATAAGTTTTTCAAATAGAAAAACTTCACTAGTAGTAGTTGAAAAAATTAGCACTATTCCAGAAAATAGCATTATTCCTTTTATCCACTCTAGTTCAAATGAACTAGCTTTATTTTTTTTATTTAAAACATAAGGTAGAAGTAGTGATATAAGGATTAAGCCTTCAAAAAATAGCATATCAGGAGAAACCTTTGGGGAAATCGAAATAGCTATACATATAAGCACTACATAAACTATTCCAGAAAGTGTAGAGCGTAGTAGATAGATAAAGGGAATAGATATTAGTGCGGATGCTAGATATAGGCTTTGCGCAGGAGATACCACATGGTAAGTTTGCCCAACGAGTCCTAGCCCCGCTATTATAGATATAGATATAAAAATCCCTGAGGCTTCAAGATAGAACTTATTTGGATTTTTAGATATGAACCAAAATGCAAATGAAAATCCAATTAAAAACGGAATCACAGATATAATGAGACGAGTACCTCTAGAAAGAAGTTCCCAATTTTTTCCAATTAAAAGTATTGTTCCTAAGCCTACTAAAATACTTCCTATTATAGCAAGTATCATAGGAAGAATATCTTGTTTTTTGGGATAGCTATTATCCTTATAGAAATCTAGAATCATATTATTTTGCTCATCTGAAATAAAGCCCATTTTGACCCATATATCTGATTGAATATTAAGCCATTTTATATATTTATATTCTTCTTTCATATTATGACCTCCTATTTTAAAGTCTTATTTAATATATATCCAAATAAATTTGAATATATCTTAATAAAAAGAAATATTTTTTTAGAAAAACAGGGTATAAACTTTTAAAAGGAGGTATTTTATGAATTATTTTCTTAAGCTTTATATAGTAAGTTTAAGTGTGTTTTTAGGTATAGATTTTTTGTGGCTAGGATTTATTGCACGGAAATTATACCAAAAATATTTAGGATATATAATGGCAGATAAAATTGTATGGGGGGCAGCGATTCTTTTTTACCTTATTTTTATATCAGGGTTAACATTTTTTGTAGTAGACCCCGCTTTAAAAGGGAAGGGAGCAGGATATGCACTTTATGCAGGTGCTTTCTTTGGATTTATAGCTTATGCGACATATGATTTGACAAATCTAGCAACAATAAAAGATTGGCCATTGATAGTTACAGTACTTGATTTAATCTGGGGAGCATTTATTTCTGGTTCAACAGCTTTATTAACGGTTTTGATCATTAAGAAATTTCTTATATAAGGGGGAGCTATATGAGTAGAGAATATGTTAATGGGATTGAGTTTTACAAAATATTTATTTCGGGAGCAAAACGAGTTATAAATAATAAGGCATACTTAAATAAAATAAACGTATTTCCTGTGGCTGATGGAGATACCGGTAATAATATGGAAGCAACATTAAACAGTCTTATAAATTTTACAAAAGTAAGTAGTTCTTTTGCAGAAACTTCAAGTTCGATGGCTGAAGCCGCAATTGTTGGAGCTAGAGGCAATTCTGGAGTGATTTTTGCTCAATATATAAAGGGGATAGCTGAATCAGCAAAGGGATATGAAATAATTCATTTTAAAGAGTTCATAGATTTAAATGTGCATTCAGCTCAAAAATTATTAGAAGCTATTTCAAAGCCAGTTGAGGGTACGATAGTAACGGTAATAAGAAGCTGGGCAGAATATTTAAAATTACATGAAAAAAATATAGAATCCTTTGATGAAATATTTACAAGCTCACTTGAAGTGGCAGAGCAGACGCTTTTAAAAACTACGGAGCAATTAGAAGTGTTAAAAAAGAATAATGTAGTAGATTCGGGAGGGAAAGGCTTTGTCTATTTTTTAGAAGGAATAAGAAGCTATATTTTAAATGAAGATGAGGGGCTTGAAACTAATCAATCAGAAGCTTTTGAGGAATTAGATCATATGAATGAAGTTTCGAAATACAGATATTGCTGTGAATGTATACTACTGGAATCAAATTATTTTAAAGAGGATATAATGAAACAGATAGAGTCTTTTGGGGACAGTTTAATATGTATTGAAAATGAAGATAAAAGAAGGGTTCATATTCACACCAATACGCCTCAAAAATTATTCGAAAAACTATCTGAATTTGGAAATATAAGCATGCCTAAGATAGAAGATATGCTAATACAACAAAAAATGCTTAATGATAAGTCAGATACGGCAATTATAACGGACTCTATAGCAGATATTCCTCAAGATATATTAGATAAATACAATATATATACTATGAATTTAAATATACAGGCAGGAAAATCTCAGTTTATAGATAAACTGGGGGTAAGCAGAGAAAAAGTATATGAATTTATGAAAAGCAAGGAATATCCAACAAGTAGCATTCCGAATTACTCACAGACAGAGCTTATGTTAAAAGGAATAATGCAAAGCTATGAAAATATAATAGTAATTACGGTATCGTCTAAACTTAGCGGAGTATATGATGTTTTTAAGAAGGTTTCAAGTGATGTGGATAGACCGAACATAAAGGTAATAGATAGTAGACTTAATTCAGCGGCACAGGGGTTATTAGTATATAGAGCGGGAAAACTTCTCTCAGAAGGAAAAGATTTTGAAACTTTGATAGATAATATAAAATTAGACATTCCAAAGATAGAGATTTATGTGGCATTAAATACTCTTAAAAATGTTATAAGAAGTGGACGAATAGATAAAAAAAGTATCAAGCTAGCCGCGAATACGAATTTAAAGGCCGCAATTTCTTTAGATAAAGAGGGGAATGGTACTGCTTGTTTTGTAGCGCCAAGCTATAATGGGCTACTGAATAAAATGCTTAACATAGCAAAGAGTAAGAAGAAAAATAATGAACTTACGCAGTATAGTATTTCATACTCTGGAAATTGTAAACATGCAGTTGAGTTTGCAGAAAAACTAGAGTTAGCTCTGGGATTTCCACCACTTTTTATAGCAGAAGTATCATCGGTAACAGCGCTTCATGTTGGAGAAAATGCGGTAGGAGTCTCCTTTATAGAATAGGGGGATTATATGGAACTTTGTGTAATATTAAAGGTGTTAATAGTCATAGCTGTATATTATAGCATTTTATTTTTTATAGGCACAGAAAAGAAAAATAATTCCATAGTAGATATAGCGTGGGGGCTGGGTTTTGTAATAATAGCGTGGTATAGCCTACTGGAATCAAAAAATTATTTCTTACCCAATATCATAGTATGCATATTAGTAACAATATGGGGGATGAGATTATCTATCCATATATTTAGAAGAAATAAAGGAAAACCAGAAGATTTTAGATATGCCAAATGGAGGGAGCAGTGGGGGAAGTATGTAATAATACGTTCATTTTTACAAGTATATTTATTACAAGGTCTTTTTCTATTTATAGTTTGTAGTCCAGTTATATTTTTAAATGCTACCTATAATATTAATCCTAATTCAGGATATTTAATAGGAGTAGTTATTTGGATGATTGGGTTTTACTTTGAAGTTATAGGCGATTATCAGTTAGAACAATTCAAGAAGGATTCTAAAAATAAAGGGAAAATATTAGATACAGGACTCTGGAGATATACAAGGCATCCAAATTATTTCGGAGAAGCGACAATGTGGTGGGGGATAGGTATATTATCATCCCTATCAGGCACAGGATACATTTCACTTATAGGGCCTATAACGATAACGTATATGCTTTTATTTGTATCAGGAGTGCCAATGCTTGAAAAAAACTTTGAGAAAAGGCCGGGGTATAAGGAATATAAGGACAGGACTTCTATATTTTTTCCACTTCCTCCTAAAAAATAATATCAAAGGAGACACTTATGAAATTACTTGAAAAATATATCTCCGTATTTATTATAGTAATGCTATTTACAATGCAGACAGCATCATATGGACAGGCTCAAAGTAAAAACTATGATAAAGAAATTCTTATAGTGCAGTCTTATCAAAGGGACTATGAGCATACAAGAGAATTAGAAAAAGGAATAGATGATTATTTTGATAATTTTAATCAAAAAATTAGAATTAACTATGAGTTTTTAGACACTAAAAAAGATATTACTGAAGATAATTTTAAATCTATGGCAGAAATGATGAAAGCTAAATATAGAAATCGAAATTTAGATGGAGTCATATTATGCGATGACGATGCGCTTGCGTTTCATATTAAATATGGAGAAATGATATGGCCTAATGTAGAGGATATAGTAGCTACAGGGATAAATTCAGTAAAAGAGTATGATGGCTTGGCTAAGGATACGCATATTATTGAGGAGCTTCCAGATATAGAAAAAACTATAAATATTGCGCTTGAACAAAATCAGAATAAAAATATAACTACTTTAAATTTTATTTATGATAATACTACTACGGGACGATTAATGAAAAATGAAGTAGAAGCTTTGATTGAAGATAAATATACTAACTATAAGACCAATCAGTATTTTGAACAAACACCAACTGAACTAAAGTTAATAATCGAGAACTCAAGCAAAGAGGAGTTATTTTTCTTTGTGGTATATTCAAGAGATAGAAACGGAATTTCATATTACTACGATGAAGTGCCAAGATATATAACTATGAATTCGCCAAACCCTATATATGGGCTATGGGAATTTTATATGGGGACAGGAATAATTGGAGGATATGTAGCTTCATCATACCTTTACGGACAGGATGCCGCAAAGATGATGGCTCTTTTGTGGGAAGGAAAAAGCCTTCAACGAGTAGAGTATGAATACGGAATGCACCAAAAATATATATTTGACTACAATGTACTAAGTGAATACAAAATAAATAAGCTTCCAAGAGAGGCGGAGATTATAAATAGCCCAGAATCATATTTTGAAAAAAATAAGACGCTTATAATTATATTTTCTATAATAATATCAGTGTTATTAACAATAATAGCACTACTTTCTTTTGTAATAAGACAGAAGAACTTTTTACATCAGAAAAATAAAGAAATAGCAGAGTTAAGTATAAATATAATAGACACTCAAAAGGATTTCATATCAAGACTGGGAGATGTTATAGAGACAAGATCGCATGAAACCGCAAATCATGTAAAGCGGGTGGCGGAAGTTTCAAGATTTCTTGCGCTAAAATATGGACTTAGTGAGAATGAAGCCAATATACTTTCAATAATATCTCCAATGCATGACATAGGTAAAATTGGAATACCTGAGGAGATTCTTCATAAGCGAGGGAAACTGACTGAAAGAGAATTTGAGGTGATGAAGTACCATACTAATATAGGGTATGAGATTCTCAAGAGTTCAGACAAAGAGATTTTAAAGCAGGCAGCTACAGTAGCGTTTGAACATCATGAAAAATGGGATGGAAGTGGTTATCCAAATCGAAAAAAAAGCGAAGATATTGATATATTTGCAAGAATCACTGCGATTGTGGATGTATATGATGCAGTAAGAAGTGATAGGGTGTATAAAAAAGCCTGGTCATTTGAAGAAGCAAGAAATCTTATTAAAGAAGGAAGTGGCACGCATTTTGATCCAATGCTTACAGCTTTATTTCTTGAAAATATAGACGAAATAGAGAAAATAAGACAGGAAATAAATAAAATGGAGAAATTGGAATTCAATAGTATATACAACTATATACAGCTAATGGCAGAGCTTAAGACGGATGAACAAAAAAATTAATTGAAAATAAAAAATAAAGCTTTTATAAAATTTTTATTGTAGTATAATTATGTATGAAATCAGACTATGGCATTGAGTAAACGAGGACTAACATGGAGCTACTATTAGGGATAGATATAGGATCAACTACAGTAAAAATAGTTTTATTAAAAGATACGGAAATACTCTATAAGAAATATGACAGGCATTTTTCTAAGGTTAGAGAAAAAGCCTGCGAAATGCTGGAGGAGTTAAACAATATTTCAAACTTGAGATTAATTTTAAACGAAGCAGAGATAAAAGTATCTATAACAGGTTCAGCAGGTTTTGGAGTAGCAAAGGCAAGTAATATAAACTTTGTACAGGAGGTTTTTGCAACTAGACAGGTTGTGGGAACTATATTGCCAAGTGCGGATGTAGTAATTGAACTTGGTGGAGAAGATGCGAAGATAATATTTCTTACAGGAATGCTTGAAGAGAGAATGAATGGAACTTGTGCAGGCGGTACAGGCGCATTTATAGATCAGATGTCAGCACTTTTGAATGTAAGTTCTGAAGAGCTTGATCAGTTATGCAAAAATGCAGAAAGAATTTATCCAATAGCTTCAAGATGTGGAGTTTTTGCGAAAACAGATATTCAGACAGTTTTAAATCAAGGTGCAAGAAAAGAAGACGTAGCAATAAGCATATTTCAGGCCGTTGTAGATCAGACGCTTTCAGGGTTAGCTCAGGGTAGGGAGATAGAAGGAGATGTGCTATTTTTAGGAGGCCCATTATTTTTCTATAAAGCTTTACAGAAAAGGTTCACAGAAACTTTGAACCTAAAATTGGAAAATGCTCACTTTCCAGAGCTGGGCCCTTATGCTATAGCAGCAGGAGCCGCATATCATAGTAGGCTTAATAAGGAAGTATTATCATATGAAGACATTATTTCAAGACTTAATAAAACGCGTGAAATAGCGAGTAACACTAAGTATCTTTCTCCTCTGTTTGCAGATATGGAAGAATATAGAGAATTTGCAGAAAGACATAGTAAAAACACGGTACAATTAGGAGATTTAAGCACCTATACAGGAAATGCGTATTTAGGGATAGATTGTGGAAGTACTACTACAAAGATGGTATTAATTGCTGAGGATGGAAGACTATTATACAGCTACTACAATTCAAACCAAGGCAATCCAGTACAGGTGGTAAGGCATCAACTTGAAGAGATATACAATATTTGCAAAGATCGAATAAAGATAAAAAGTTCAGGAGTAACTGGATACGGAGAAGAAATTATAAAAAATGCTTTTGGAGTAAACCATGGTATAGTTGAAACGGTGGCTCATTATCGTGCAGCAAAATATTTTTGTCCAGACGTGGAATTTATAATAGATATAGGTGGACAGGATATAAAGTGTTTTAGAGTGAGAAATGGGGCAGTGGACAATATAATGCTTAATGAAGCGTGTTCATCAGGTTGCGGTTCATTTGTAGAGACTTTTGCAAAATCTATGGGTTACAATATACAGGATTTCTGCAAGCTAGCGCTAGTATCAAAGCAGCCAATAGATTTAGGTTCAAGATGTACAGTTTTTATGAACTCATCGGTAAAACAGGCCCAAAAAGAAGGGGCAACAATAGAAGATATATCAGCGGGACTTTCCATAAGTGTGGTTAAAAATGCATTATATAAGGTTATACGAGTAAAAAACTCAGAGGAGCTCGGAGAAAGCATAGTAGTTCAAGGAGGAACTTTCTTAAACGATGCTATACTGAGAAGTTTTGAGCAGGAAATAGGAAAACCGGTAATCAGGCCAGCTATTTCAGGGCTTATGGGAGCCTTTGGAGTAGCACTTTATGCCAAGGAGTATGGGAAAGGTAAACAGAAGCTTATAACTAGAGAGGAACTAAAAAGTTTTACTCATTCTATAAAACATACAAAATGTGGACTGTGTACAAATAATTGTAGCCTCAGCATCAATTCGTTTGGAGGGAATAAGAAATATATATCGGGGAATAAATGTGAAAAACCCTCAGGGAAAAATAAGGGAAAAGAAATTCCTGACATGTATAAATACAAGCTTGAAAAACTTAGACATTTAAAAGAAAAGTCGGATAATTCATCTAAATTGAAGGATAAAACTTCAATAGGAATCCCTCTAGCGCTAAATATGATTGAGCAGCTTCCTTTTTGGCAAAAGTTTTTTACACAGCTTGATTTCAATGTAGTTATGTCAGATATATCAAGTAGAGAGCTTTACCGAAAAGGGCAGAACTCAATTCCATCTGATACAGTTTGTTATCCAGCAAAGCTTGTACATGGTCATATAGAGGACTTGCTTTTAAAAAAGGTAGACTCCATATTTTATCCATGTATGACCTATAATATAGATGAAAGCAAGGGAGACAACTGTTATAACTGCCCAGTTGTAGCATATTATCCAGAACTCTTAGTTGCAAATATAGAAAAGTTGAAAAACGTAAGATTCATAAGTCCTTATTTAGAGCTAAATAATAAATTTAAACTCATAGAGCAGCTTTATAGAGCATTAAGGCCTATTAGGAGGATAAGCAAACTCAAAATAGCAGCGGCACTTGATAAAGCGTTCAGAACGCAAAGAGATTATGAATTGGACATACTCAAAAAAGGTGTAGAGGCCATAGACTATGCAGATAAGCACAATATGCAAATTGCAGTAGTTGCAGGAAGACCATATCATATAGATCCAGAGATAAATCACGGGATAAATAATATTATAACCGACTGTGATATGGTACTTGTTACAGAAGACGTCATAAACAATATGTATAGCACCCCAAAAGTAAATGTATTAAATCAGTGGACATACCATTCGAGGATGTATGCCAGTGCAAACTATGTAAAGCATAAAGCAAATGCACAGTTAATTCAATTAGTATCTTTCGGATGTGGAATAGATGCAATTACAACAGATGAAATAAGGACTATTTTAGAAGAGAGCGGTAAGCTTTATACACAGATAAAAATAGATGAAATAAACAATCTAGGCGCTGCTAAGATAAGACTGAGAAGCCTTCAAGCTGCAATTGAAAGGTAGGAATCAATCATGGATATCAAAAAAGTTGAATTTACTGAAGAGATGAAAAAAGATTATACAATACTTGTGCCAAATATGCTACCGATACATTTTAAACTCATAATTTCTATACTTAAGAATTATGGATATAATTTAGAGCTATTAGAAACCAAAGGCCAGCATATAGCACAAACGGGAATAAAACATGTTCACAATGACACTTGCTATCCTGCTATACTTGTAATAGGACAACTTATAGATGCTATTGAAAATGGAGGCTATGACAAAAACAAGATAGCACTGATGATAACCCAAACTGGGGGAGGTTGCAGAGCATCAAACTATATACACCTTCTAAGGAAGGCTCTTGTAAATGCCGGGTATGAAAATATTCCGGTAATATCATTAAACTTTTCGGGAACGGAAAAGTCCCCAGGGTTTAGACTTTCTCCCAAAATAATACAACAATTAGTGTATAGTGTGCTTTTAGGCGATCTTATAATGAATTTATACAACCAGTGCGTGCCCTATGAAGAAGAGGAAGGAAGCTGCGATATAATTTTAGAATCCATTTTGGAATCGATAGCGGAACATTTTAAAGGAAGAACCATAATAAAATATAAAGAGATACTAGAAATTGCTAAAAATATAGTAAATAAATTTAGTTTATTAAAAAGAAAAGCAGAGCAAAGAGTAAGAGTAGGAATAGTGGGAGAGATATATGTAAAATTTTCGCCACTTGGAAACAATGAGCTTGAAAAATTTTTAATAAATGAAAATGCAGAGCCCGTACTTCCAGGGCTTATGGATTTTTGTCTATATACAATATACAATTCTATAATGGACTATAAGCTTTATGGAAGAAAAGCTGTAAAAGCAGTAACTTCAAGTTTTATATACAATTATATAATACAGAAACAAAATGATATTCGAAATATAATTACAAAAAACAGCAATTTCCATGCACCACACAGTTTTGAAGAGGGAAGAATAAAAGCAGAAGAAGTCATAAGTCTTGGTGTGAAAATGGGAGAGGGATGGCTTTTGCCAGCAGAGATAATAAGTTTAATATCCCATGGAGTAAACCATGTTATATGTACACAGCCATTTGGATGTCTTCCAAATCATATAGCAGGGAAAGGGATGATTAGAAAGATAAGAAATCTTTATCCAAGTGCAAATATAGTTCCAGTAGATTATGATCCTGGAGCTTCTAGAGTAAATCAAGAAAACAGAATAAAGTTAATGCTGGCAGATGCAGAATAAAAATTATTTATAAATGAGAAGAGGAAGGTATTAGTGACTATAAAAGAAATAGCTGAAAAAGCGGGAGTGTCAATTGCTACGGTATCATTGGCATTAAATAACAAAGGAAATATAAAAAAGGAGACGAGAGAACAGATTTTAAAAATAGCATCTGAAGGCGGTTATACAAGAAAGAAGAGTGAAGCAAAGAAAAATATACTTTTGATAAAATATGTAAATAGTGGAATATCGATTGAAAAGAATGGGGATTTTGTAGCAAAGATAATAGACTCTATAGAATTTAACGCAAGTGAAAATGGATACAATGTAAATATAAAAAACATATCGGCACTAGACTGGCAGGAATCTATATATTCAATAGCCCAGGAGGATTTTGTGGGTATGATTTTTCTATCTACAGAAGCGGAGGATAGTGTTGCAGAACAATTAAAAGATATGCACATACCAGTAGTAGCGGTAGATAACCTTTTTGAGCATGTAAATATAAATGCAGTTAGTATAGATAATATGGGTGGGATATACGAAGCTGTAAAGTATGCGAAGAAGATGGGACATAAAAAAATTGGATATATTCACAGTAGTGTAAATTTTGACAATATAAATCAAAGAAAAGAGAGCTTTCAAAAATCGATGGCTCTATTTGGATTAGAAGTAAAAGAAGAGTATATGATAGAAGTAATGCCCACCTTGGATGGCGCATATGAGGATATGCTTATGCTACTTAATAAAGGAAGGGAACTCCCTACACTTTATGTAGCGGCAAATGATACTATAGCTATAGGTATAATAAAAGCGCTAAAAGAATATAATATAATAGTGCCAAAAGATATTTCAGTAATTGGATTTGACGATATACCATTTTGCACTATGATGGACAGCCCTCTTACAACCATGAAAGTAAATAAGAAGTGCATGGGTGAGAAAGCAATTCAGCTTTTAATGGAAAATATAGAACATACAGAAGCGGACAATATAAAGGTTTTAATAAGACCCAAGCTTATAGAGCGAGAAAGTGTAAGAAATATTGAATAAAAAAGGACAATCAGGAAATAGGTGATGGCCTTACAAGCAAGAAGAGATATAATCTTAAGTTATTTAGGATAGTATCTCTTTTTTTATTAAACTTTTTTAAAAAGTTTAATAAAATTAAATGTTATATAAAAAAGTGATAACTAGCAATAATATAAAAAAACAACTGTTATTTATAGAAAACATCTGTATAATTTAATTTAAAACCTAATTTAAATGCCTGTAATACTTAAAAATACTAATAAAGTTATCTAAAAATTTAAAAAATAAAAATTTTAATTAAAAAAACGTTTGCATTTTAGTTAAATTATGATATTATTTTAAATATAAAATAGATATTGAAAAGTAGATGGTAAAGATGGGGATAACAATTAAAGAAATTGCCGAGGAGGCAGGAGTATCTAAAGCAACAGTTTCACTGGCGCTTAACAATAAAGGCGCAGTAGGTGAAAAGACTAAACAGCTTATATGGGAAATTGCATGCAAAAATGGATATAATCGAAAAAGCATAATATCCAAACCTAAACAAAATTTACTTTTTATTAAGTATATTGGAAATGGGGCAGCGATTGAACATAATGGAGACTTTGTAGCAAGAATAGTAGATGCAATAGAATTTGCAAGTAGAGAACTGAATTACAATCTGACAATAAAAAATATAGAGACAGGCGAGTTTGAAAAAGAAATAAGATATATGGACTTTCACAATTATGAAGGCGTAATACTACTAGCAACTGAGCTAGAAGCAGAGAGGGGAGATCTGATAAAAGAAATCCCAATACCAGTAATATCAGTAGATAATATGTTTGAGGATTATGATGTTGACTGTGTGGTTATGGACAACCATGGTGGTATATTTACAGCAGCAAAGTACTTAGCTGAGCTAGGACATACAGAAATAGGATTTATAGACAGTCTAATAAGATTTCCAAATTTTGACCAAAGAACTGAAGGCTTCCAAAGAGCTTTAAAAAAACTAGGGCTAAAATACATGGAGGAACACATAAAACATGTGTCTCCAAATCTAGAGGGTGCTTACAATGGAATGCTTGAAGAGATTCAAAAAAGCAGTAACATGCCGACAGCATTTATAGCGGCAAATGATACGATTGCGATAGGCGCAATAAAAGCACTTAAGGAGTCAGGATATGAAATTCCAGGGAGAATATCCGTAATAGGGTTTGATGATATTCCTTTTGGAAGAGTTTTAGAAAAAAGTCTTACAACTATGCAGGTAGACAAGGAAAAGATAGGTAGACTTGCAGTAAAAGCCCTTCACGATAAGATCAATAATTATCAAGAGGGCTGCATAAAAATGATTTCAAGAACTAAGCTCATAGAAAGAGAGAGTACTTGCAGGCCTTACAATTTGGGATAATAAAATGCGGAATAAATAAGGAGTGTATTATGCTATTCTGTATTTATTATAAAAAACTAAACTAAACTAAAAACTACATACTAGGAGGATACTAATGGTAAAAAGAAAAAGATTATTATCATTTTTAATGATAGCATCATTATCAGCATCATTATTAGCAGGTTGTGGTTCATCATCTTCATCAACTGAGGGAGAAGGAGAAGCAGCAGCAACAGGCGCAAACGGAAAGATCGCGGTTATAAGAAACCTGCCTTCTGATGACCACACAAAACAATTCCTTGAGGGAGCTAAAACTGAAGGGGAAGCGCTTGGATACCAAGTGGATACATTCATTTCAAATGGAGATGATGCTAAGTTCCAAGAACTAGTAGCACAGCAGATTCAAAAAGGATATGACGGACTTATCATATCTCACGGTAAGGCAGAATATTCAACAGACATGCTTCAGCCAGCGCTAGATGCAGGTATGAAAATAGTAACATTTGATACAGCATTTAAAGATGGAACTATACCAGAAGGTATAACATCTACAGCTCAAGATGATGAAGCACTTGCTAGATTATCACTAGATGAAATAGTAGCATCATCACCAAATAGTCCAGCTAAAGTTATAAAAGTTTGGTTTGGGCCTGGAATCCCACCTCTTGATAGAAGAGATGCGATATACAAAGAGTATGAAGCAGCAGGAAAGATTGAGACAGTAGAATTAATTGGACCATCAACACTTGATGATGTTCAAGGTGAAGTTTCAAACAGAGTAGCAGCAGTTCTTCCAAAATACCCAGCAGGTACAGTAGATGCAATGTGGGGATCTTGGGATGAAATGGCAAAAGGTGGATACAAAGCACTTAAAGAAGCTAATCGTACAGATATCAACTTAGTTTCTATAGACGTATCAAACCAAGATATCAACTTAATGATGGAAGAGGGAAGCGTTTGGTCTGCAACAGCAGCAGTTGACCCAAAACTTATAGGAATGGTAAACATGAGATTATTAGCTAAAAAACTTAAGGATGAAGAGACTCCTCAGACATATGACCTAGAAGCTCACCTTATAAAGAAATCTCAATTAAGCGCAGATACAACAATGAACACACTTCCAGATGTAGTTCCTGGATGGGGACAATCAGATGCATTTAATGAGCCTTGGATGGACGAGTTACGTGCAGCAAATGCAAAGTAATATCCGAAATAGAGTATAAAAGTTAAAAGGTTAAAGAATAGAGAAGTAAACACTCCACTTCTCTATTCTAATACCAAAAATTAGTCAAATTTATTAAAATAATAGCGATGTAAAAAAATTGTTATATTGTTTTTTAGAAAAAGGGAATGGATGTGAACTGATGAAAGAGACAAAACGTATTCAGCTAAAGATGCAGGATATTTCAGTAGAATTTCCTGGAGTAAAAGCCCTTTCAAACGTAGACTTTGAAACGGAAAGCGGAACAATACATGCACTTATTGGAGCAAATGGAGCAGGAAAATCTACTCTTATGAAGGTACTTTCCGGAGTAAACTCACATTATGATGGAAAGATATTTCTAGATGGAGTAGAAGAAGAAATTCGTTCTCCAAAAGCAGCAAAAAGCAAAGGCATAGAGATTGTTTACCAAGAAGTAGACACCGCATTAATACCATATTTAAGCGTTGCTGAAAATATTATGCTAAATAGCATAGTAAACAATATGGGAAAGAAACAGATAGTGGACTGGAAAGAAATACATAAAAGAGCAGAAGCTATACTGGAAAAACTGAATATAACTATAAATGTTAAGAAGCTGGTTAGTGAACTATCACTTGCACAAAAGCAGATGATACTAATCGCAAGAGCTGTGGTAGAGGAATGCAGATTCCTTATATTAGATGAGCCTACCGCGCCTCTAAGCAATACAGAGACCAAAGAGCTATTTAGAATAGTAAGAGATTTATCACAAAATGAGAATGTAGGGGTAATCTTTATATCGCACAGACTTCATGAATTATTTGAAATATGTGAAAGCATAACCATAATGAAAGATGGTACTGTAGTAGCAAATAAGCCTATTGACAACAACCTTACTCCAAAGCAGGTAGTAGAGATGATGCTTGGACGTAAGTTCGATGATAGATTTGCCAAAAAAGAAGTAGAGATAGGAAATGTTCTGCTTGAAGTAAATGGCCTTACCGAAAAAGAAGGTGCTGTAAAAAATGTAAGTTTTAACGTAAAAAAAGGAGAGATTGTAGGAGTGTCAGGCCTTGTAGGTGCTGGTAAAACAGAGCTTTGCAAAACCCTTTTTGGCGCAATGAAACAAAGCGGCGGAGAGATAAAACTTCATGGAAAGACACTTAAAGTTACAAATCCTCACAATGCAGTAAAACAAGGACTTGCCCTAGTTCCAGAAGAAAGACGAAAAGAAGGAATATTAGTAGAAGATCCAGTATATGCAAATATTTCTGCTACATCACTTAAAAAATATTGTAACAGATTTAGTTTTATAAACAAAAATGCAGAAAAAGAGTCTGCAAGAAATATAATTCAGGACTTAGGAATAAAAACTCCTTCAGAAAACCAGTTAGTTAAGCTTCTTTCAGGAGGAAATCAGCAGAAGGTAGCTGTAGGCAAGTGGCTTTCATCAGATGCCGAAATATATATTTTTGATGAACCTACAAAAGGTGTAGACGTAGGTGCAAAGCAAGATATATTTGAGCTTATCGGAAGATTAGCAGAATTAGGCAAAGGCATAATATATGCATCCTGTGAATTCTCAGAAATTCTTGGAATAGCAGATAGAACTTATGTTATGTACGATGGAGAAATAGTTAAGGAACTAGAAGTTTCACAAACAAATGAGGAAGAACTACTTTATTATTCAACGGGAGGACGCTAATACTTATGGAATCCACTATAAAGATTCAAAAAGCAGACGCTAAAGATAAGAAAAACTCAATAATAGACTTTTTAAGCAAATGGGGAACAGTAATAACAATAGTGTTTCTAGTAGCACTATTTGGAACACTTATGCCAAGTACATTCCTTACAATGAGCAATATGACAACTATCCTAAGAGGGATATCTATAGTAACCGTAATTGCAATAGGAGTTACTATATCACTTACAGTAAATGGGTTTGACCTTTCAGTAGGCTCAACTGCAACTTTTGCAACATCGCTTGTAATGACAATGTTTGTATGGCATGGAATGTCAACTTTTGCAGGAATAGGAATCGCACTAGTAGTAGCGCTTTTAGTAGCTATAGTAAATGCATTCTTAATAGTAAAATTAAGAGTTCCAGATATGCTTGCAACGCTAGCTTCAATGTTCATATTCCAAGGAGTGGCTATGACATATGCAGGTGGAGGTTCGGTTTCTGAGAACATGGCAAGACTTGATGGCACAATAACTACAGGTAAAGTACCGGCACTTTTTGCCCAAATAGGACAGGCGCCATGGATAATAATAATAATGCTTATAATAGTAGCCGTAGTTCACATATTCCTTACTTATACAAAGCACGGAAGATATATGTATGCGGTTGGAGGAAATCTTGAAGCAGCAAGACTTTCAGGAATACCAGTAGATAAATATCGTGCATTTGCATACTTCCTTTCAACACTATTTGCATCAATGGGTGGTATCCTTATAGCGGCAAGAGTTGGATCTGCGCAGATAAATGCAGGTGCAGGCTACCTAATGCCAGCAGTTGCTGCTGCTTACATTGGATTCTCATTTGCAGGGGCAGGAAAAGCAAATGCAGTGGGAACCCTTATAGGAGCGCTTCTAGTAGGAATATTAGAAAACGGACTTGTTATGATGTCAGTTCCATACTACTCACTAGATATAGTAAAGGGACTTGTACTGGCAATAGCACTTGCAAGTACTTACTTTAGAAAGAAAAATTAGCGTATAAATAACATAAAAAAGTTCACATAGAAAGGAATACTATCATGAGTAAATTTGAAACTTACTTTTTAATGAATGATCAAGATGTAAAAGAATATGTAAAAGAAAAATTAGATATATTTCCCAAAGATGCAGATATTACTTCTAAGGAAATAGGCGATGGAAATCTTAACTATGTATTTAGAGTAAAAGATGAGAAGACTGGTAAATCAGTAATCGTAAAACAGGCGGGCGGAGAAGCTAGAATATCTTCAGATATAAAGCTTTCTACAGACAGAACTAGAATAGAAGCAGACATACTTAAGAAGCAGGGAGAACTAGCACCAGGACTAGTGCCAGAAGTATATCTATACGATGGAGTTATGTGTGCCTGTGCAATGGAAGACCTTCATAACTATACAATAATGAGAACGGCACTTATAAACCACGAAAAGTTCCCTCACTTTGCAGATCAGATATCTACATTCATGGTAAATACTCTATTAGGAACTACTGATATATGTTTAGATCATAAAGCGAAAAAAGAAGAAGTTAAAAACTATATAAATCCAGAACTTTGCGAGATATCAGAGGATCTTGTATACACAGAGCCATTCAATGATTTAGCAAAGCGAAACAATGTGTTTGAGCCAATGGCAGATTTTGTAAAAAAAGAGCTTTATGAAGATACGAAACTTCATTTAGAAGCTGCAAAATGCAAATTTGAGTTTATGAACAATGCTCAGTCACTTATACATGGAGACCTTCACACAGGTTCAATCTTTATAAATGACGAATCTACAAAAGTATTTGACCCAGAGTTTGCATTCTATGGTCCAATGGGATATGACATAGGAAACGTAGTTGCAAATATGTTTTTTGCATGGAACAATGGAAAAGCTACAATTGAAGATGCAGCTAAAAACGAAGATTTTACTTCTTGGATAGAAGAATCTGTAGAAACTATGATAGATATGTTTATAACAAAATACCATGCATATTATGATGAGCATGTAGTGGATCATATGGCAAAAACTCCAGGCTTTAAAGAATGGTATTTAGATACAATTCTTAGAGACACAGCCGCAGTAGCAGGTTTTGAGCTTGTAAGAAGAATAGTAGGTCTTGCAAATGTTAAGGATATAACTTCAATTGCAGATACAGATAAACGTATAGAAGCAGAGAAGATATGCATTATAACCGCTAAAGATTTCATATTAAATAGAGAAAATTTTAGAACAGGAAAAGATTTTGTAAACGCACTAAAAAAAGCAGTGGCAGACGTAAAATAGGGAAAGGGAGATATTATGGAGCAGAAAAATATACTAAACTATGAAACGGTAGCATTAAATGATGAAAAAAGTGAGCTAGTTATAATAAATCAGACTAGACTTCCTTATGAAATAGAAATATTAAACCTTAGCAAGCAAAAGCAAATATGGGATGCAATATACAGACTAGAAGTAAGAGGCGCTCCAGCAATAGGTATTGCAGGCGCAATAGGAGTATACCTAGCTGCTAAGGAAATCGAAGCTAATGAATTTGATACATTCCTAAGCGAATTTAGAAAAGCAAAAGACTATCTTGATTCAGCAAGACCGACAGCAGTAAACCTATCTTGGGCGCTTAACAGAATGGAACAAGTAGTTTTAGACAACAAAGATAAATCTATAGCAGAAATAAAAGCGCTTCTTCACAAAGAAGCCGTTACAATAAAAGAAGAAGATACATGGGTTTGTAAAACAATAGGAGAGTATGGCCTTTCACTTGTTAAAAAAGGTGATGGACTGCTTACTCACTGTAATGCAGGTCAATTAGCAACTTCAAAATATGGAACTGCTACAGCGCCAATGTATTTAGGTGCAGAAAAAGGTTATGACTTTAGAATATTTGCAGATGAGACAAGACCGCTTCTTCAAGGAGCAAGATTAACAGCATTTGAACTTCATTCAGCAGGCCTTGATGTAACTCTTATCTGTGATAACATGGCTTCAAGTGTAATGAAAAAAGGCTGGATAAACGCAGTGTTTGTGGGCTGTGACAGAGTAGCGGCAAATGGAGATACTGCAAATAAAATAGGAACATCAGGCGTAGCTATAATGGCTAAGCATTACGGGGTACCAATGTACATCTGTGCGCCGACATCTACAATAGATATGAACTGCAAAACAGGCGCAGATATTCATATAGAAGAAAGACCAGCAGAAGAGATCACAGAGATGTGGTACAAAGAGAGAATGGCACCAGAGGGCGTTAAGACATTTAACCCATGCTTTGATGTTACAGATAATGAGTGCATAACTGCAATAATAACAGAATTTGGAATAGCGTACCCTCCATTTGAAGAGTCGTTAAAAGAAATATTCAAGAAAAAAGCAGACGCACAGGCAAACAAATAATTTAGAAAATACTCCCAAGAGGAGGGGATAAATCGATGACAGGATATAATAAATTCAGATATTTATCAGATTATGAAGCAAAGAGAACGATAATTGAAGTTGGAAAGCGTATGTATGACAAAGGCTTTGTAGCTTCAAACGATGGAAATATAAGCTGTAAGGTGGGCCCAAACACAATATGGACCACACCTACAGGAGTATCTAAAGGGTTTATGACCCCAGATATGCTAGTAAAGATGAATTTTGATGGCAAGGTGCTAATGGGTAAAATGAAGCCTTCTTCAGAAGTTAAGATGCATATCAGAGTATACAAGGAAAATCCCGATGTGATGGCAGTTACCCATGCACATCCTCCAGTAGCAACTTCATTTGCAATTGCAGGGATAAGCCTTGATAGAGCAATACTACCAGAAGCGGTTGTAAACTTAGGTTCAGTACCTATAGCCCACTATGCAACTCCCGGAACTCAAGATGTACCAGATTCAATAGCACCGTATTGCAATACACATAATGCAGTACTTTTAGCTAATCATGGGGCGCTTTCATGGGGAAAAGATCTTTTAGAAGCATACCACAGATTAGAATCGCTAGAATATTATGCGACTGTGCTTATGTATACAGGAAGAATTATAGGAAGAGCTAACGAACTTAGCTGCAACCAAGTAGAAGAGCTAATAACTATAAGAGAAAAGCTTGGAATAACTTCAGGAGGAACCCCTCCATGTGCAGTTTCAGCGACTAATACCTCAGATGTAGTAAGAACAGAAAAACCACTTACTTCAAGTTATGCAGCTTCAAGTGGATGTTCAGTATCAATTAAACCAGAACAAGAAAAGTCAGATATGATAAAAGAGCTTACTGAAAAGATAACTAAACAAGTATTAGAAAGTCTAAAGAGGTAGTCAGATGGATATAGGACAAAAAGATATAGAGCTTATAGTACAGCAGGTACTAAAAAATGTTATGGCAGGAGAAAAGGTGAAGACTTATGTACCAGGGATGCCGCTTGAAGAATACAAACCACAGGCGACATACAGTGCATACTCACCAGCAAAAACTTCAGTGAACAGCGAGTTTGGCGTATTTGAAAGTATGTCAGATGCTGTAGAAGCCGCATATGAAGCTCAAAGAATATATAGAACAAAATTTCAGCTTAGAGATAGAGAAGCACTTATTGAAAACATAAGAAAAGTTTGCAGAGCGCAGGCACAGACTCTTGCTAAAATGGCAGTTGAAGAAACAGGCCTTGGAAGATACGAAGATAAAATTCAAAAAAATCTTCTAGTTATAGACAAGACTCCAGGCACAGAATGTCTAACAACTGCAGCGATGTCAGGAGATGATGGGCTTACAATAGTGGAGCATGCTCCATTTGGCGTAATAGGGGCAATAACTCCAGTTACAAACCCTACTGAAACCATAATAAACAATGTGATTTCAATGCTTGCAGGTGGAAATACCGTAGTATTCAACGTGCATCCAAGTGCTAAGAACTGCTGCAACTTTGTAGTTCAGCTTATAAACAAGGCGATAATAGAAGCAGGTGGCCCAGCTAACCTAGCAACTATGGTTAAAAACCCTACATTAGAGACAGTATCAGAGCTTAGCGGCAATGAGAAGATAAGACTTATGGTAGGTACAGGCGGAATGCCAATGGTAAAATCGCTTCTAAGATCAGGCAAAAAAGTAGTAGGGGCAGGGGCAGGAAATCCACCAGTTATAGTGGATGAAACGGCAGATGCAAAAAGAGCAGCCAAAGAAATATTTAAAGGCGCTTCTTTTGACAACAACCTACTGTGTCTAGCTGAAAAAGAAGTATTTGCAGTAGAAAGCATAGCGACAGACCTAATATACAATATGATTCAAGAGGGTGCATTCTTACTTAATGATGCTCAAGTAGATCAAATAATGAAATTGGTACTGACATATGATGAGACTCCAAATGGAAGAGAATACCATACAAGCAAGAATTGGGTAGGAAAAGATGCAGGCAAAATGCTTGAAGCTATAGGCATCCATGGAAAATCAGACTGTAGATTACTTATATGTGAGGTAGCTCACAACCATCCATTTGTACTTTTAGAGCAGCTTATGCCAGTGCTTCCAATCGTAAAATGTAAAGATTTAGATGAAGCGATAAAATATGCAATGATTGCAGAGCATGGAAATAGACACACCGCTTCTATGTTCTCTCAAAATATAAACAACCTTACACGTTTTGCAAGAGAAGTAGAGACTACGATATTTGTAAAAAATGCGGCTACGCTAGCAGGGGTGGGCTTCTTTGGAGAAGGTCACACTACGATGACAATCGCAGGCCCTACAGGAGAAGGTATAACAAATGCAGTGTCATTTACAAGACAGAGAAGATGCGCACTTAGTGAAGGCGGATTTAGAATAATATAGATACAATAAAGATTAATAAAAGAAGCATTGCTTCTAGTGAAAAGAGTAGGTAAAAATATGGCAATAGGATTTTTAGAAGTTGCGGGATATGGAGCAGCCTTATACGCTATGGACAAGGCTTGCAAGGCTACAGATATAAAGATTCTTGGCATTGATACCATCAATCCCAAGGACACAAGTGCCAATATACCCCTGACAGTACAGGTTAAATTTGAAGGAAGCGTTTCAGAGGTTAAGATAGCCACCGAAATTGCAGGCGAGGCCGCTCTTAGATTTAATGATGAAAAAGAAATTATAACAAGCGTTATAGACAATCCGTATGAGGGCACGAGTGAGCTTGGAGTAATTTCAAAGGTAAAGATAAATAAGGAAAGATAATGGAGGTATTTATGTCAGCGATAGGAATGATTGAAACAAGAGGACTTACAGCATCAATAGAAGCTGCAGATGCAATGCTTAAGGCAGCGGGAGTAGAGCTTGTAGGCACAGAAAAAATAGGCTCAGGGCTAGTCACTGTAATTGTAAAAGGGGAAGTTGGAGCGGTTAAAGCAGCAACAGAGGCAGGTGCAGAAGCAGCATCAAGACTTGGAGAACTTGTATGTGTGCATGTGATTGCTAGACCTCACAATGACACAGCGAATATACTTCCAGGAACTAAGTAGAGAATATCATGAAAAACTTTAATGCGATAGGTGTAGTAGAGATAACTTTTTTCACAAATGCACTCATAGTGCTTGATGAAATGCTGAAAGCATCAGAAGTACACCTAGTAGCTTGTGAAAAGAAGCTAGGCGGAAGAATGGTAACTATAATCGTAGGCGGAAATACCTCTTCGGTAAATGCGGCCATAGAAACTGCACTAGACACAGGAGAACGAGTAGGAGAAAAGAATATAAAAGTAGCGGTAAGTATTCCAAATCCTCATCCTGAAATAAGAAAACTTCTAAACCTCATAAAACAAGATACCCCAAAAGAAACGGCAGTTACAGTTAATACTGAAACTGAAGTGATTGAAACTGAAAACGCTGGAGCTCAGACTCAAGGAGCTGAAACTACAGACAAAATTGAAACTGAACAAAAAACAGAAACTATAAAACCAAAAACTAGGAGGAAAAAATAATGAAAGCAGTAGGAATGATCGAAACAAGAGGACTAGTAGCATCAATAGAAGCAGCAGATGCAATGCTTAAATCAGCAGAGGTAGAATTAGTAGGTACAGAGAAAATAGGTTCAGGCCTTGTTACAGTAATCGTACAAGGAGATGTAGGAGCAGTTAAAGCGGCAACAGAAAGTGGAGCAGAAGCAGCATCAAGACTTGGAGAAGTAGTTTCAGTACACGTAATCCCAAGACCACACTCAGATATAAGTGCAATTCTTCCATGTATTAAGTAAGGCTAAAATATTTAGGAGAACCAGTATAAATAGCTGGTTCTCCCTATATAATAATTCAAAAAAATAATTTAAAAAATAATTTTAAATAGGAATTTGAAAGAGGTATTAATTTGAATACTGAAAATATAGTAAATCAAATTACAGAGCTGGTACTGGCAGAAATTAAAAAGATTCAGGCAAAAGAGCATTTAATTCCTGTAGGAATTTCGGCGAGACATTTACACCTTACTCAGGAGCAGGTAGAAATCCTTTTTGGAAAAGGCCATCAGCTTACATTTTTAAAGCCGCTTTCTCAGACAGGACAGTTTGCAGCACAGGAGACTGTAACGCTGCAAGGCCCAAAGGGAAGTATTGAGAAGGTAAGGATTTTAGGGCCAGTAAGATCTCATGTGCAGGTTGAAGTATCTATGACTGATGCAAGATCACTTGGACTAAATCCACCGGTTAGAGAGTCTGGAAAGCTGGAAAATACTCCAGGAATAACTATAAAAGGGCCCAAAGGTCAGATAGATGTAGCAAATGGCGTGATTGTAGCGCAAAGACATGCTCATATGTCCCTTGAAGACGCTGAAAATTTTGGACTGTCAGATGGAGACTATATAAGAGTATTTGTAGAAGGTACAAACGGCGGGACTATGGAGCCTGTAATGGTAAGAGTCAATAAAAATTATGTTTTAGATTTACATTTAGATACAGATAATTCCAATGCTTTTGGACTTTCTCAGGGACAGAAGCTTAGATTCGAGAAAATAAAATAAAGCACTAAGGAGCAATGATATGATATTAGGAAAAGTAGTCGGAACAGTAGTATCCACAAGAAAATGTCAAAATCTAGTAGGTTATAAACTGCTTACAATAGAACCTCTTTTTGGAGAGAAGAAAGATATATTTGTAGCCGCAGATAAACTGGGCGCAGGTATAGGAGAATGTGTACTCATAACTACTGATAATACAACTCAGCATGCTTTAGAAAGCGCGGCTCCAATAGATGCTTTAGTAGTAGGAATAGTGGATTCGATTCCGCAGATAGAGGAGTAGGGGAATATGGAAAAAATAAAAGTATTGGCAGTGCAAGACCCAGCGGTCAGCGTATATGTAGATGAAAACTATGATATACTTAAAAATTTCCCCGAAAAAGATGTAGAGGTAGAGTTTAATATAGTCCCTTGGGATAATTATTTTGACACGATGATTCGTTCCTTTAATGGAGAAGCAGATTATGACATAGTTATGGTGGCTGGCCATCTATGGCTTAGAGATTTTGTAGAAAAAGGCTATCTAGCAGAATTAAATTATGATTTTGAAGATATTCTTCCTGTTATTGCAACAGAGATGACTTACGATGGAAAAACATATCTATCGCCATCATTTTGTGATGGACATATGGTAGCTTACAGAAAAAGCGTACTTGAAAAAGTTTTAGGGAAACTGCCAGATGCAGTTATAAAAACAGATCAGTTTATAGAGATAGCAGAAAAATTACATAAAGCAGGTTACAATACCCCGATAGCCCTAAAAGCAAGTGCTTCAGAAATACTTCTAGATGCGCTTCCATACCTTAGAAATACAGGTAAGGATATATATAGTATGCAGCATGAAAATGCAAAATGTCATATATCAGAAATGAAAACTGAACTTGAAAAATATGTAGCTTTAAGATCATTATCGCCAGAAGATACAAATACTTATGGAAATGATGAGATAAAAAAGGTACTTGCAAATAAAGATGTAGTTATGGCAACTACTTGGAGCGGACAGCTTGGAGTAGTTATGAGGGATTGTATAGAAAAAGAAGACATGGGCTTTATGACATTTGAAAGTGCATGGAATGTGACTTGGTCCTTTGCAGTAAATAAGATGAGTAGCAATAAGGCATTATGCGAAAAACTGCTGGCATACCTTAGAAGTAAGGAAGTTGATAAGCTAGCAGGAGAATATTGTGGAGCTCCAGTTAGAAAATCTAACTATGAGGATGGCAGAGCTAAATTTTCATGGTATGATGTGCAGCTTAAAATGATAGAAAAATATGCAAGCCCATTTGAAGCAATATCAAACGCGGGAGATAAAAATGCCGTGCTTTATGAGGCAATATACAGTGTATTCACAGCACAAAAAAATATAGATGAAGCTTTAGAAGAAGCTCAATGCAAAATAGACTCCCTGTAGTGAAAGGAGATAAGCTTTGAAGGTAGTAGTAATAGGTGGAGTAGCGGCAGGAATGTCGGCGGCTTCAAAAATAAAGAGAATAGATAATAGCACAGAGGTAGTAGTTTACGAAAAAGGAGGCTATCTATCATATGGAGCATGTGGGCTTCCATATTATGTAGGTGGTTTCAATCATGACTACACAAAGATGATTGCGAGAAGTCGTGAAGAATTTGAAAAAAGTGGAATAAAAACGCATCTTCATCATGAAGTTTTAAAAGTAGTGCCTTCAGAAAAGAAACTGCTTGTCAGAAACCATGATACTGGAGATATATTTATAGATAGCTATGATAAGCTTATGGTATCCACTGGCGCATATGCAGTAAAGCCGCCGATAGAGGGCATTGATAAGCAGGGAATATATCAGCTTAAGACTTTAGAAGACGGCTTAAAGCTAAAGGAAATTGCAGAAAGTCCACATATAAAAAATGTAGTAGTAGTAGGTGGAGGCTATATAGGGATAGAGTGTGTAGATGCATTTCTGCATATGAACAAAAATGTGACCTGTGTAGAATTTGCAGATAGAATTCTTATGCCTTTTGACAAAGAGCTTTCAGAGCTTGCAGAAGAAGAACTTAGAGCTAAGGGTGCAGTTTTAAAAACCAGTGAAAAAGTAGTTTCGATAAAAGGGACAGATAGAGTAAGCTCAGTAGTTACAGATAAGGGCGAATATAGCGCTGATTTAGTAGTCCTTTCAATAGGAGTAAGACCTGCAACTGACTTTTTAAAAGATACAGGCATACAGATGGCTCCAAATGGAGCGCTTATAGTAGATAGAGAGCTAAGAACTTCCATTCCAGACATATGGGCGGCAGGAGATTGCTCATTAGTTTATCATAAGGGACTTGAAGAAAACAGCTTTTTGGCACTTGGAACTGTAGCTAACAAATGCGGGAGAATAGCAGGTGAAAATATAATGGGTTCACACACAAAATTTGTAGGCGCACTTGGTTCAGCGGCTATAAAGGTTTGTGATATAGAGCTTGGAAGAACAGGCCTTGGAGAAGCAGAAGCTAAAAGGCTTGCGATAAAATACAAAACCGTAGTTATAGAAGCCTATGACCATCCAGCATATTACCCAGACCAGACTCCGATAAGAATAAAACTTATATATGAAGAAGGCAGCAAAAAGCTTTTAGGAGCTCAAACTGCAGGCAAGAAGGGTGCAGTTTTAAGAGTGGATGTATTTGCAGTAGCAATTCATAACAAGATGACTACAGACGAATTAGGAATGACAGACCTTGTGTATGCCCCGCCTTTTGCAGGTGTATGGGATGCAATTCATATAGCGTGTAATGCGGCAAAATAGAAAGAGAAAGGAGATTTCCTTTGAATAAATTAATGACGATAGAAAGTGCGATTTCACTGATAAATGACAGTGAGGTATTAGGCATTGGAGGCAATGTGCTTCATAGAGCTCCAATGGCACTTGTAAGAGAAGTTGTAAGACAGAAAAAACAAAATTTAAAGCTTGTAAAAACTGCAGGCGCAATGGATGTAGATATGCTTTGCTTTGGAAACTGCGTAAAGAGTGTAGATGCAGGTTTCATAAGCTATGAAACGGAATTTTCGTTAGCAGATCATTATAGGAGAGCAGTTCAAAATGGGACAGTTCAAGGAAATGAACATGCATGTTACACCGTTATGAGCGCACTTAGAGCTTCGGTATATGGGATTCCATTTATGCCAGTAAAAGGTCTTATTGTAAGTGATTTAATAGAAGCGAATGATTATTTTACGAAAATAAAAGACCCGTTTTCGGGAGAAGACATCACTGTAATAAAGGCTATACGTCCAGACGTAACTATAATCCATGCTCAAGAAGCTGACAGTGAGGGCAATATATATATAGATGGGCCTAAATTTGACGATGTACTTTTAGCAAAAGCATCTAAAAAAGTAATTGTAAGCGTAGAAAATATAGCAGAGGTCTCAAAATTTAAGCGAAGCGGCCAAAAAGCAGACATACCTCACTTTATGGTTTCTGCAATCGTAAAAATTGAAGCAGGAGCAATGCCTTGTTCATGTCAGGGTTACTACGATATAGATAGAGAACATATAAAATTATTTAAATCCCTAAAAAATACTGAGGAGTTAGGTCAGTATCTTGAGGGTTTAAAGAAGATAGACTGTAGATAGGAGGCATAAAATGAGCAATACACAAAATTACAGAGTATGCGATATTATGGTATGTGAGATGGCAAGACTTATAAAAGATGGAAATACTGTATTTCATGGAGTGTCCTCTCATATGCCTATGATTGCTACGCTACTTGCGAAAGCTCTTCATGCGCCAAATGCAGTTCATTTAAATATTCCAGGAGGCGTAGACCCTAATGTTGAAAAGCTTCAGAAATATTCAAGTGCAGGGACTTTTCTTACAGACAGCAGCGCTTCAGACTTTCCACTTTCAGAAGTATTTGATCTTTCAATGAGGGGCGGACTTGATGTTGCTTTTCTAAGCGGAATTCAGTTCGACAACGTAGGGAATGTAAATGCCTCAGTTATAGGTGATTATAAAAAACCTAAGGTTAGAATGCCTGGAGGAGCTGGAAGTGCAGTGCTTATACCTACTGCCAAAAGAGCAGTGATATGGCGCACCAAGCATGACAAGCGAACTTTTGTAGAAAAAGTGGATTTTGTAACTACAAGAGGAAATATAGATAGAATAATTACCCCACTTTGTGTATTTAGAATGTATAATGGAGAACTTATTTTAGAGAGCGTACATCCACATTCAAGCATTGAAGAGGTGGCGCAAAATACAGGGTTTGAAATAAGATATATAGATATAAAATATACTCAAATACCTACCGCGCTTGAGCTTGAGATGCTTCAAAAGATAGATCCAGATGACTACAGGAATATGGAATTTTAATAAGAGGTGAAAAGATGAGCTTGCCTTGCAGAGTAAATATGATACAGACTAATTTCTTTGGAAAAGGGGCCTTGAGCCTTTTGGGAGAAGAAGTAAAAAAAATGGGCTACAAAAGAGCGCTTATAATTACAGATAAGTTTTTATATGAATCTAAAGCGGCATACAAAGTGTGTGAAAGCTTGGAAACTGTAGGGGTAAAAAGTTATATATACTATGGCGTAAAACCAAACCCTACCGTAGAGATTGTAAACGAAGCGCTAAGTGCCGCTTCTCAAATAGAGCCAGATTTTATAGTGGCGCTTGGAGGCGGTTCGGCAATAGATACCTGTAAAGCAGTGGGAATAGTGCTTGCAAACGGGGGAAGAGTTCAAGATTATGAGGGGGTCAACAAATCCTCAAAAAAAGCCCTTCCTATAGTTGCAGTAAATACCACCGCAGGAACAGGCTCGGAAGTTACTACCTTTTATGTAATTACCGATGAGCAAACTCACTCTAAGATGGTTATGGTGGATACAAATGCAGTGGTTTGGATAGCAATAAATGATAGCGACTTTATGGTTTCTATGCCAAAGAGTCTTACGGCAGCAACCGGAATGGATGCCCTTACCCATGCAATAGAAGCACTGCTTTCCAAAAATGCAACGCCATTTACAGATAAGGATGCGTTATGGGCCATAGCAACAATTAAAAAATATCTTCCTATAGCCGTAAAGGAGCCAGAAAATATAGAGGCAAGAGAAATGATGTCCTACGCACAGTACAGCGCAGGGCTGGCGTTTTCAAACGCAGGACTTGGAATGGTGCATGCGATGGCGCATTCATTGGGAGGTTTTTACAATCTTCCTCATGGGGTGTGCAATGCCGTACTACTGCCTCATGTCATGGAATATAATGCAAAAGAAGACAGCGTAAAATCGAGATTTAAGCTTATATATGAAGCTCTAAATATAAATAAATACAGTTTTAGTGTGTCTGAGCAAAAAGCAATATCAGACAGTATAAGAGAAGTAAAACGAATATCAGAGGAAGTAGGAATTCCAAAAGGACTAAAGGAACTTGGGGTTAATTCAAATGACTTTGAAGCCCTTGCAAAATTAGCGCTTAAGGACACTTGCATGCCAAGCAATCCAAAGATGCCTACGCTTGAAGAGGTAATTTCGGTTTACAGTAAGGCTTAGTTCCCCCCGAAGCAATCTGTATACATAGATTTATTAGCAGATTGTGTTTTTAAATATACTAAAAGGAAGTGCGTAGAGATTTTGCTCCTACGCACTTCTTTTTAGATTTTTTAAGGTGATTATTAATCTTCTTTGTGTTTGTCTATTTCTTTAATCTCATCCATGATTTCTTCTACATCCTCATCTTTGATATGTTCAATTTTGTCGAACCATTCGTGAAGATCTTTTTTAATTTCTTCTTTACTTTTGTTATACTTTTGAGATAGTTTGTGAACCACTTCTTCTTCATCTGCATGAATGTCTAGGAATGAATCAAGTTCTTCGTGACCGAACTTGTCCCATTTTTTTCTAAATGCAGCTTTGAATGCTTTGAATTTTCCATCCACCATAAATCGTTTCATAAATATACCTCCATTTTTTATAATATTTTTTTATAGCAATAAAATTATGAATTCCTAATCGGTTAAGTATTTTATACCTTTTAATGCAGTGTGGTAAACGTTAAAACAAAAATTTTTTATTAGTTAGTAGTTAATAGATTGTAAATATGATATAGTTTATTTATAGATGGAATAAGCTTAGAAATAGCTGTGTAAAGGAGAATAAAAATGGAAAAAATACCAAGTTTTGAAGTAAATCACATAGACTTATTACCGGGGGTTTATGTTTCGAGAAAGGACTATGTAGGGCAGGAAGTACTGACTACATTTGACATAAGAATAACTAGACCAAATTTAGAACCAGTAATGGGTACAGGCGAGATACACGCTACAGAACACTTAGTAGCTACTTACCTTAGAAATAATGAAGACAAAAAAGAGGCTATAGTATATTTTGGACCAATGGGATGCAGAACGGGATATTACCTTATAATGAAAGGGGATTTAAGTCCAGAAAATATAACAGAGCTTCTTACTGAAGCCTTTGAATTTGTAAGAGACTATACAGGCGATATCCCAGGCTCAAATGCGAGAGATTGTGGAAATTATATAGATATGAACCTTCCTATGGCAAAGTATTATGCGAATAAGTATTTAAGTGAAACGCTTTACAATATAACTTTAGAGAAGATGGTATATCCTAAGTAATGGATATAGCTATTGCAACAATACTTTCAGCAGCATCTCTTTTATTCGTAATAATAAATAAAATGTTTATAGG
>JBOFWC010000149.1:0-3688 GCA_051653405.1 Proteocatella sp.
GCTCTGGGCTAAAAAAAGACATGGCTAAGATAATAGAGAGAAAAAATAAAATAAAAGATAAACTTATAAATGGCATAGAATATCTTATGAATAAAAATTCAATTGATGTTATAAATGGAAATGCAGAATTTTTAAATGACAAAGAAGTATTTGTAAAATCGGGAAGAGATGAATACACTATAAACGCAGAAAATATTATAATTGCTACAGGTTCTAAGATTTCCAATATAAGCGTACCGGGAATCGAACACAGTTTTGTAATGGATAGCAAAGCTGCACTTGAAAACAAAGAAGATATGGATTCGGTTACAATAATTGGAGCGGGTGTAATAGGTATGGAGTTTGCATTTATATATGCAAATTTAGGAATCAAGGTAAATGTTGTAGAATACTGCGATAGAGTGCTTAATATGATAGATTCTGATATATCTTGTGAAATAAGAGATATTGCAGAAAGTAGAGGAATTGGAGTTTATACACAGGCAAAACTGACTAAGATAGCGAAGGACGAAAATGGTAAGGCAGTAGTATTTTTTGAAACTAACAGCGGCGAAAAATATATTGCAAGTGACAAAATTCTTATGGCTACAGGAAGAAGTGCCAACTTTGAAGGCCTTAATATAGAAAAAGCGGGCATAGAACTAAATGAAAGAAAAAATGCAATACAGACAGATACTTTCATGAGGACTAATGTGGAGAATATATACGCTATAGGAGATGTTAATGGAAGAATGCAGCTAGCGCATGTAGCTTCTCATGAAGGAATTATCGCGGTGGACAATATAATGGGTAAAGCAAATGAGATGCACTATGACGCCGTGCCAAATGTTATATTCACTTCGCCAGAAATTGCAAATGTCGGCATGACTGAAGACTTTGCAAAGGCTAATGAACAGAATATAAAGGTTAGCAAGTTTCCATTTGCAGCTAATGGAAAAGCCCTTACAATGAATGAGGAAGAAGGTTTTGTAAAGCTTATAAAGGATATGGATCAAAATAAAATAATAGGGGCTTCGATTATTGGGCCGGATGCATCCTCACTTATAAGTACCCTTACCGTTATAATAAACTGTGACGTTACAGAAGAAGAAGTTATGCACACCATATTTGCCCATCCTACTACAGGAGAAGCTATTCATGAAAGCGTTCTAGGACTTGGAATGGGGGCACTGCATTATCATGAATAAAATAATAATATCTGGAGAAAATAACCCTTATTACAATATCGCGCTTGAAAAAGAATTGTTTGAAAATGTAGGTGATGATGAAAGCATACTATATCTATGGCAAAACGAGAAAACAGTAGTAGTAGGAAGAAACCAGAATCCATTTATGGAATGTAATGTGGAAAAAATAATTTCAGATGGAGGATATATAGCAAGGCGGGTATCAGGCGGAGGCGCAGTATATCATGATCTTGGAAATTTAAATTTCACATTCATATCAAGTGTTCAAGATAGTGATATAGCAAAGCAAATCGAGATTATAAAAGCGGCAGTGCTTAAATTTGGAATAATATCAGAAGCTTCAGGAAGAAACGATATTTTAACAAATGGAAAAAAATTCTCAGGCCATGCCTTTTATGAAGAAGATGGAAAAAGCTTTCATCATGGCACGCTCATGCTTGATGTAGATACAGATTATCTTGTATCCATACTGAAACCATCTAGCTTAAAATTAAACTCAAAAGGAATAGCTTCTGTTAAGCAGAGAGTAATAAACTTAAAAGATATAAATAAGGATATAACAGTATCTAGTATGTGTGAGGCGCTTAAAGAAAGTTTTGAACAAACTTATGGAAAAGCAAGCAGTATACAAAGATACACTCTAGAAGTTCATAAGCCTAAATATTATGATGATTTTAAAAGCGAGCAGTGGATATTTGGAGAGAGTCCAGAATATGACCTTATAAAGGAAGAAAAATTAGCGCAGGGCAATTTTCAGTTCTGTTTAAATGTAAGAGATGGGATAATTTCTTCAGCAAAGATATATACAGACTCTATAAGCGATATAGATATATCTCGTATTGAAAATCTAATTAAAGACACTTATTTCCATGATTTTAATAATACTATAAAAGATATATTCAGATAAAGGTGCATTGCACCTTTTTTGTATGCCTTGAAAATACAGATTTCAAAGAAAATGTTTTTCTAAAATAATAAACCTCAAACTTATAGAAAATTCTTGAAAATAAAAAACTTCTCATTTATAATATAAAACATTACAGGGAAGCGGAAAATACAAATGAAAATAGCAGAAATATAATTTTAAGGAGAACTGTTATGTTGACATTGGATAAAATATACCATGCGGCATTTGTATTGAAAAACGTTGTAAGAAGGACTGATTTGATACATGCATCAAATATAAAGCCAGGAGGCAATATATATTTAAAAACTGAAAATTTACAGGTTACAGGATCATTTAAGGTAAGAGGTGCTTGCTATAAGATATCCCAGCTTTCGGAGGATGAAAAACAAAGGGGCGTAGTGGCGTGTTCTGCGGGGAACCACGCACAGGGAGTAGCACTTGCAGCGGCGACAGAAAATATAAAATCCCTTATATGTATTCCTGATATAGCACCAATATCGAAGGTAGAAGCTACCAGAAATTATGGGGCGGAAGTTGAACTTGTAGATGGGATATACGACGATGCATTTAAGAGAGCTTGTGAGATAAAAGAAAGTCAAAATATGACCTTTATACATCCATTTGACGATGTGGATGTGATTGCAGGGCAGGGAACGATAGGGTTAGAGATACTAGAGCAGCTTCAAGATGTGGACTCAGTAGTGGTTCCAATAGGTGGAGGTGGCCTGATATCAGGAGTGGCTTTTGCTATAAAGATGCTTAAACCTAGCTGCAAAGTTTATGGAGTACAGTCTGAAGGGGCACCTTCTATGTTTAATTCGTTTAGAGACAAGGAAAATAAAGAGCTTGAATCTGTGTCTACCTTTGCTGACGGAATCGCAGTAAAAAAACCAGGAAGCCTGACTTATGACATGTGCTGTAAGTATGTAGATGAGATAGTAACGGTAACTGACGATGAAATTGCAGCGGCAATACTGATGCTGATGGAAAAGCAAAAGCTAGTAGCAGAAGGCGCTGGAGCAGTAGCAGTAGCAGCCGCAATGTTTGATAAGGTGGATACTAAGGATAAGAATGTAGTATGTCTAGTATCAGGTGGAAATATAGATGTTAACATCCTATCACGAGTCATAACAAGAGGACTTGTGACAGGGGGAAGAATATCTGATTTAACCCTAGAGCTTATTGACAAACCGGGACAACTTGAGGGCGTAGCAAAGACCATATCCAGTAAGGGTGGAAATGTAATTGCCGTACACCATGACAAAGCGCAGCCTAATATGGCTATAAATGCCTGTCTTTTAGGAATCACGATGGAAACTAGAAATTTTGAACACATAATAGAAATAAAGGAATCGTTAAAGAAGAAAGGTTTTAGACTTGCAGGCGATAGACGGATTGATTTGATTTAGAAAACGAGGCTCTAAAAAAGCTCATAAACGAATAAATCGTTTATGAGCTTTTTTATTGTGAAACGAATACCACAGGTTATACCTGTGGTTCTAAAAGGCTTTTAGCTATGCGTAGAAAAAAGAAAACCTCCAATGTTAAAATAGAAGTAGGTTTGCCGACCGCTTCAGAATCATACAATGGAGGT
>JBOFWC010000150.1:0-1304 GCA_051653405.1 Proteocatella sp.
TGGGATATATGTATGCTATGAAATAAGGAGTAATGAAAGTTTTAAAAATACAAATGATGATGCTATTGTTATGTATGAAAAAGCTAAGTTTAATAATAAAAAATTAGTGTCAGATGGCGAAGGTGGAATAAGCGGAAAATTTTTAAATGATAGTACATTTGTTGGGATTGAAAAATATATATTTAAAGATGTATTAGGGGATGAAAAAACAGGGGATTTGAAAATAAATATAGATGCTGTACGTCTAGACTCAATAAATGATGATGCAATAGTAAATGGAAGTTGGGATTTTAATATACCAATAAATATAGATGAAGATAAGATTATTAATATAGAGCCTGAAACAAGTAAAAATGGACTTTATATAAGTAAAATAATGTTAGGCAAAGCAAATATGATTATAGATATTGGAATAGAAGGTAATCAAGATATTAATGATTTAAAGATAAGTGATAATTATGGTAGAGAGGTTATAGTGATATCAAGAGAAGAACTTAATAATAATTTATTTAGAATTAGAGGGAAGTCTCTTAGTAAAAATGCAGAGAATTTAGTATTTAGTATAGGAAATGAAAATATAAAGGTAAATATAAAATAAAAAATGCCACACTTTTGAAGGAGTGTGGCACTTTTTTGTTATTGCTTAAAGAATGTGTGATTTCCAATTCTTTTAGAATCCTTTTTTGCAGTTTCTTTCATCCAAGAGCATGTTGCTATTGTTGGATTGTAGAAGAAAAGTGCTTCGTTTGTAGGATCCTTTCCTCTGATTGCCTCGTAAACGGCATCATAACAAGATTGGGTAGGCTGGGCGATTAAAGTTCCATTTTTAACACAAGAAAAAGCATTCCTTTGGAATATAACTCCTTCAATAGTATCAGGAAACTTTGAGCTCATAACTCTATTTAGGACAACGGATGCTACTGCTACTTTTCCGTTGAAGGGTTCACCTCTACTTTCGCAATATACTAATTTTGCTAATAGATCTATGTCTGATTCAGTTATTTTTAAACTAGATCCATTATGGCTAAATACTTCTATATTATCTTTTGAATTATTTTCTGATTTTTTAGAAGAAACTTCTAAAGCTTTTTCGCTAAGAATTTCTTCCATACTGCTACTATTTACAATATCTAGTTTCTCACTTGTTACATTTGAAAATGTAAAGTGAGGAGTAAGAAGCGTAAATGCTTCGGCTGTAACGCAAGACGATACAACTAGATAAGTTAATAAAAGACCGAAAAATTTTTTCATAAAAACCTCCTCTTTCATAACCCAGTCCAGTTGATAGTCTTGCCAGTTATACA
>JBOFWC010000151.1:0-2601 GCA_051653405.1 Proteocatella sp.
ATGTTTTCTCCTAATTATTTTTTACTGATTCTATAAGGTTTTTTAAATCCTGCTCTTCAAATTTATATTTTGTATTGCAGAAATGGCACTGAATTTCTGTCTGCTTATCTTCGTGAAGGATTTCTTCTAAGTCTTTTAGACCTATACTTATAAGGGCTTTTTCCATACGCTCTCTGCTGCAATCGCACTCAAATTTTACTTCAAGTACATCGTTTATAACTGGCTCCATTCCATCTAAAAGAATTTCTACCATTTCTTCTGGTGTGTGGCCTTCGTCTATAAAGTGAGATACTGAAGTTATTTTTGCAAGGTTTGCTTCTAGCTTATCTATCTGCCCTTCTGGCACATCTGGCATAAGCTGAATTATAAAGCCGCCTGCTGATTTTACGCTTCTATCTGTATCTACAAGCACTCCAAGGGCTACTGCAGATGGTTGCTGCTCTGAATACATATAATATGACGCTAAATCTTCTGCTATTTCGCCGCTCACTAGGTCTGTCTGCCCTATATATGGGTCTTTTAGGCCTAAGTCTCTTATTATGGTAAGTTTTCCCTCTGTTCCAATTGCCCCTGAAACGTCAAGCTTGCCATCTACTTCTCTTACTGGAAGGTCTACATATGGATTTGAAGGATATGCTTTTACAGTACCTTTTGAATCTGCGGTGCAAGTGATGCTCTTTAGCTCCCCATCTCCTTTTATAACAAGGGTCATCTTGTCATTGTCACCCTTCATCATAACGCCCATCATTGAAGCCGCTGTAAGGGCTCTTCCTAGCGCTGCGGTAACTACTGGTGTCGTGTCATGAGTTTCTCTTGCTTTTTCTACCATATCTGTTGAATCTATTGCAAACATTCTTATTGAATAATCTTTATTTGTCGCTCTTACTAATCTTCCCATCTTATTTCCTTTCAAGTTCGTACAATTTCAATTTACTTTATTTTAGTTTATTTTAATTTAGCTTGTTTACTGTTTTTGATTTGCTATTTTCTGCAGCTGAAGAATATTCGCTGTGAATCATTTTTGTAGCCTTCTTCTCTATCAAAGTCTGCATGGATTTTTATATTTTCATATCCTATTTTCTCAAGCACTGTTTTTATTTCTTCTACGCTATAGGCTCTTTGAATATGGGTTTCGCTAAATCTTTCGTAAGTGCTTCCATTTTTTTCAAAGAAGTTTATATCCATATTTACAAGCTTCTGCTCGCTGTCATAGAAGTTTTCCCAAAGGTATACCATATCGTCAAAGCTTTCGCCATAGGTATTATTGCCCAGCACATGCTCTAGTTTGTACTCTGAGCTTATGTCAAATACAAGCTGGCCGCCTTTTTTGATTCTTGGATATAGATATGAAAGAATATACTCCACGTCTTTTATATCAGTTATATAGTTGAAGGTATCGTTCGCACTTATTACGGTATCTATTTCATACACTTCAAAGTCTATTTCTCTAAGGTCCTGCTGGATATATATTATATTGTTGCCAAATTCCTCAGTTTTTTCTTCTGCAAGCTCAAGCATCTCTTCGCTGTAATCTATACCTACTACTTCATAGCCTTTTTCCAAAAGCTTCTCGGTTACGTTTCCACTTCCACAGCCAAGTTCTAATATGTTAAGGGGTTTTTCGCCCTGCTCTAATATCAAGTGTTCTAGGTAATCTGACCACATATCGTAGTCCACATTTACCATTAGTTCATCATATATTTGTGATAGTACACTGTACTGCATCAAAAAGCCTCTTTTCTGTTTATTATTCTTATTTATTTATTCTTCATTTTGTATTATAATCTAATTTACATACAAAGTATATTATACACTAAAAGGGAGAAAAAATGAATAATAGATTAGGTGAAGAAAATATAAATAAGCTGCTCTTTGAACTTAGTATTCCTGCGATTTTAGGAATGCTCAGCAGTGCTATTTTTAATGTTGTCGATAGAGTTTTTGTGGGAAGAATAAGTTCGCTGGCGCTTACGGGAGTCGGAATCACTATGCCGCTTCAGGTGCTTCATATGGCACTTGTACTTTTGGTCGGAGTGGGTTCTTCTACTCTAGTTTCGATAAAGCTTGGCCAGAATAAGGAAGATGAGGCTGAGCAAATTTTATTTTTGGCGTTTAAATATATTGTGATTGCAATGATTGCTTTTGCTGCTGTATTTTTGATGTTTGAAGATTCCATTCTAAAACTGCTTTCGGTGTCGGATGAGGTAATGCCCTATGCTGAAGTATATATAAGAATTCTTATGATAGGTGCGATTTTTGGTATCCCTGGCTACTGTCTTAATAATTCGCTTAGAGCAATTGGAAAAGCTGATATTTCGATGAAAATCATTATGTTTACCTCTGTGCTAAATATGATACTTGACCCTATATTTATATTTACCTTTAAAATGGGGATTGCTGGTGCGGCCATTGCTACGGTTATTTCTCAAACGGTGCTTACGGTTTATGTGGTCTATCTTTTCATCAAAAGAGAGGATTTTCTTATAAATTTAAAATTTGTTAAGGTGGAGCATGAGTTTTCACTGTTTAAACAGATTATGCATAATGGCTCCCCTTCGTTTTTTGTACAGGTCCTGGCTACCTTTGTAGGTATATTTATAA
>JBOFWC010000152.1:0-31898 GCA_051653405.1 Proteocatella sp.
GTACAGCCATCTAAAATATGGTTACTATAGAGTAGGAGATATACCTGTTCCCATTCCGAACACAGAAGTCAAGCCCTACATCGCTGATGATACTTGGAGGGCAGCCTCCTGGGAAAGTAGGTCGTAGCCAATTAAAAAACACTTGAGAATTTTCTCAGGTGTTTTTTTTTACGTAAAAATATTATTTTTAATAATATAATTAATATAAAAAATACATTATAATTATTCTGAAGTTGTCGATAATATAAAATGGAGATTATTTTTCTAATCGGATAAAACAAAAGGGATGAATGTGTGAAATTATGGATAAAAAATTGATATTCAAAATACTAGAAATTGAAGAAACTAAAGACGAAAGACAAATTAAAAATGCATACAGAACTAAACTTGCTAGAACTAATCCAGAAGATGATCCAGAGGGATTTAAGCAGCTTAGAGAAGCGTATGAAGCAGCCTTAATATTTATGAATACAGTTGAGGAAGAAAAAACTGAGCAAAATGAGCCAGATACTCCAATAAGCTTATGGATAAAAGATGCTGAAAATATATATTCTAAAAGATCTACAAGAACAGATCTATCATGCTGGAAAGCATTGTTTGAAAGAGAGATACTTAGTGATTTTGAAACTTCAGACGAGGCAAGAGAGTCTTTTCTTGTATTTTTAATGAGTAAATTCAGATTTCCAATAGAAATTTGGGAGCTGATAGATGCTACTTTTGAATTTGAGCTTTCAAAACAGGATCTTTATGAAAAGTTTCCACCTAATTTTGTTGACTTTGTAACGGATACACCTGGCAATAAATCTTGGATTAATTTTAAGTTATTTGAAGGTAATGATGAGGCTGATATAGACTTATTTATAGAAAATTATCTTACATTAAGGAATGTAAATGATTATAGAGATTTTGAAAAGTATGAGGCTGCACTTCAAACCGTAGAGGAGATGGAACTACACCACCCATATGTAAATGTAGAAAAGTTAAGATTTTATTTATATAATGAGAGATTAGACGAAGCTCTTGAAGTTGCAGAATCACTAAAAAAATCTCAATTCGAGGACATGTATATAGCCTATTACATAGCGCTTATTCATTCAGAGTCAGGAAATACTGAAGCGGCATTTGAGGAAGTAAATGCTATACTTGAAATAAATTCAAATCATTTTGGTGCAAAATATATATTGGCTAAATGCTATTTTGAAAGAGAAGAATATGAGCAGGCAAAGAGCCTTTATATGGAACTTTTAGAGCTTGATTCATACAATGAGTCGCTTATAGAAGGTTTCCAAAAAGTAAATGAAAAGATTAAGGAAATGTATCAAAATAGGCTTGATCAAAACTCAGCAGATAAAGAAGCTAGATTAGAGCTGGGCTGGTGTTTACTTCAAGACAATCTATGCCAGGAATGCGTGGATTTAATCGAGGGTATGGAGATTGATGAAGAAAATAGCTACAATTATTATAATCTTATAAGCCGAGTATATCTATATATGGAAAATTATGATAAGGCATATGGATATTTAGGAACTTGGCTTAAAGAGATAGATAAGCTTCAAGATGATGGAACGGAAAAGACACAGAAGCGTATGAGAAGACGTTCTTTGGCTTATTACTTCATAGCAAAATGTCATAATAATTTTAGTAAAACAAAAGAAGATTCTTCTGAAGAGCTTACAAAATGCATAGAGTATTTAGATAAAGCAATTGAAATAGAAGACATTGAAAAAGAGCGTCTTAGATATATGCTTGAAAAAGCAGAAGCTTATATGAAGCTTAATGAAGATACAAAATGTATAGATATATGTGATGAAATAATTAAAAATCGCGAAGATTACTATCCGGCATATGTGTTTAGACAGGAAGCTTACTATAACTTGAGAATGGCACAGGAAGTAATAGATGATTTTTATAAAGCTACTGAGATATATAATGGCGATGCAAAACCATATATATTTGCGATGAAGGCATTTATGGGATATAGACAGTATGATGATGCGCTTGGAATCTTAAATAAGGCAAAAGAAACAAAGGTTGAAAGTAATGAACTTGAATACAATGAACTTGTAATAAAGGGCTTTAATACAGAGGGAGAAGAAGCGTTAGCCGTACTGGCAGAGGAAATTAAAGAGTTTTATGAAAAGTTAATCGAAGAACCAGGCGATATAAAAGATGCTAGTGATGCTTTATATCAGCTTGCGCTTTGTTATTACAATATGAAGGACTATGAGCTGGCATTAAAAACGGTAAATGATAAGCTAGATATAAGTTTCTCAAGTGGCGCATGGGTTTTAAGAGCAGATTCGCTTTATGCGCTTGAAAGATATAATGAAGCGGCAGAAGAGTACGAGGCGCTTGTTAGCAATTATGAAGACTATGTATATGGATATTATCAGCTTGGAAATTGTCATATGCGAAATGATGATGATGATTTAGCTATCGAAGCTTTTGAAAAGGTTATTGAACTAGAGCCTGATCATAATTTTGTATACGATGATATAAAAGATATTTACAAATCAAAATATAGAAGTAGCAAAGCTATAGAAGATTATAATAAAGCCGTAGAATATGCTTTAAAACAAGTTGAACTTGTACCAGATGTATATTACTATAATGAACTAGGACTGCTTTATTTAACGGGATATGACCTTGAAAAAGCGGTAGAAGCGTTTGAAGAAGCTTTAAAATATAAAGAAGATGATATGTATTCATATAATAATATGGGATTTGCATACAAAATTATGGGACAATTTGAAAAAGCCCATGAATGTTATGAAAGCGCTTTAAAATATCAAAAAAATGATGATCTTATAGCTTATGGAAATATAGCGACATACTATAGAATCACAAGACAATTTGAAAAAGCGGTAGAAACTTATAAATTTATGATTGAGACCTCTCAAAATCCTAAGAATATAATGGATGATTTATATCAGCTCTATTTAAATATGGGAGCTTGGGATGAAGCCGTAGAACTTAGTCGAGAACTAAATGAAGTTGAAGTTCAGAAAAAAACGTCTGTTATTGGTTCTGTAAAAAAATTATTTGGCCTTAAGTCAAAAGCTGAATCTCCAGAACTTAAAAAAGGATATATGGAATATTTGGGCGATATAGCCGATATTGCAGTATATAGAGGTGATTTTGAAGAGGCGGAATCATACTATAGAGAAGCGCTTAAACTTTTCCCGAATGAGAGCGCACCTTATACTAATATGGGAAACTATGTAAGACATATTGTAGGGGATATGAATGCGGCGCTAAAGTATTATAAGGATGCATATGAAATTGCAAAAAAATATGATGAAGACTTTAGTTATATAAAAGACGATTTACTAGAAAACCTAGCTATGGCATATTTAGGCATAGGCGATATGAAAAATGCTCAAAAATATATGAAAGATGTCTATAACTACTACAAAGGGATTCATGGAAGCATAGAGCTATGGCTTAGCGATATGAGTTATAGAAAGATAAGACTGTTTAAAATAGCTTCTTGGAAACTTATGTTTGGCGAAAGAGAAGAAGCAGAGATGTATAAAGACCTAATGTTTAAATCATATAACTGCAGAGGCTGCGATTATGCGAAATGCTTTGAATATGCGCTGTTAGGAGGTATGTTTATGGAAGCAGATGGGGATTATAGGGGAGCCTTAGCAAAATATGAGGAAGCGTTAAACATCTCAGGTGATGATATAATGATTATAGGGAAGATAAGAAATATGAAGAAAATATTAGAGGAGATGAAATAATGATAGTAGGGATAGACTTAGGAACAACCAATAGTCTTATTGCATATTATACCGAAGAAGGGCCTAAAATCATTCCAAATAGACTAGGGGATAACTTAACTCCATCTGTAGTGAGTGTGGACGAAAATGGACAAATATTTGTTGGAGAAACGGCAAAGGAAAGAATGCTTCTCTATCCAGATACAAGTGCCAGCATATTTAAACGCTATATGGGAAGCGACAAAAAGTATGAACTAAGTGGAAAAAGTTTTACTTCAGAAGAGTTATCATCTTTTGTGTTAAGATCGCTTAAAGAAGATGCAGAAGCGTTTTTGGGGGAAGAGATAACAGAGGCGGTAATAAGTGTACCGGCATATTTTAATGATGCAAGAAGAAAAGCTACAAAAAGAGCTGGCGAGCTTGCAGGCCTTAAAGTAGAACGTATTATAAGTGAGCCTACAGCGGCGGCAATAGCGTATGGACTTTATCAAAACAATAAGGACACTAGATTTTTGGTATTTGACTTAGGGGGAGGAACCTTTGACGTTTCAATTCTTGAGCTTTTCCAAAATATAATAGAAGTACGTGCTGTAGCAGGCGATAACTTTGTAGGAGGAGAAGACTTTACAAACATTATTGCAGAGATGTTTTTAGAAGAAAAAGGAATTTCTGAAGACTCACTTGATCTTAAAACGCTTAACCACATAATAAAGCAAGCAGAGCAGTGTAAACGTGCATTTACAAGTGAAAAAATGCCAAAGCTTTCTTGTAAAATAGGCGAAGAGTACAGCAGCATAGAAATAGATATAGAAAGATATGAAAGAGCTTGTGAACCTCTGCTTGATAAGATAAGGGGGCCTATAAAGAGAAGCCTTACCGATGCAAATATAAAGCTGTCCGACATAGATCAGATAGTTATGATAGGGGGAGCTACCAAGCTTCCAATAATCTATAGCTTTGTCACAAAACTATTTAAACAGTTTCCAAATACAAGCGTGAATCCAGATGAAGCCGTAGCCCTTGGCGCGGCAATTCAAGGGGCGATGAAAGAACGTCAAGAGGGAATAAGAGAAGTAATACTGACAGACGTATGTCCGTTTACTTTAGGTACGGAAGTAGTGAGAGAAGTAAATGAAAATCATTATGAAGCTGGCTATTTCTTTCCTATAATAGAACGCAATACCGTAATTCCAGCAAGCCGTACAGAACGTGTATATACTATAAGGGACAATCAGACAAAGATTACCGTAAAGGTACTTCAGGGAGAGAGTCGTTTTGCAGCAAATAATTTATCAATAGGTGAGCTTACCATAGAAGTGCCAAAAGCAAAAGCGGGCGAAGAACCCGTAGATATAACTTACACTTACGATATAAACTCAGTGCTTGAGGTAGAAGTAAAGGTGGCTTCTACAGGAAAGCTTGAGAAAGCGATTATAAAGGGGCAGAACGTGGATATGACAGATGAAGAGATAGAAGAGCGAATGAAAGAACTATCATATCTGAAAATTCATCCAAGAGATCAGGAAGCTAATAAATTAGTACTTTTAAAAGCTGAGCGAATGTATGAAGAAAGCGTAGGCGATATGAGAAGATTTCTAGAACACGAGCTTATGAAATTTGACAAGGTATTAAACAGTAAGGATAAACACAAAATAGAAGAATATAGAAAGCAATTTCAAGAAATGCTAGAAGAGATTACAAGTGAGAAACATTTCTAGCAATTTAGAGTTATACTAATAATTAAAAGAGGCCCTCGTTTGTTTTTTGAAGGCCTCTTTTAAAATTAAAAAAAGCGATATAATCGCTTTTTTTAGAAGAGACTATTTTACAATAGCCTCAATATATCAAGTTTTTATTAAGCTTTAGTGTTTATAACAACTGGCTTTCCATCTTTACGCATTTTTGCGAATTCTGCAGAAGCAGTGAATAGAACGTCTGTTGAAGAGTTAAGTGCAGTTTCACATGAATCTTGGATTACTCCAACGATGAAACCAACCCCAACAACCTGCATTGCAACATCATTTGGGATACCAAATAAGCTACAAGCTAGAGGTATAAGAAGAAGTGATCCACCAGCAACTCCAGATGCACCGCATGCACTAACTGCAGAAAGTACACTTAGAATTATTGCTGTAGGAATATCTACTGTAATTCCTAAAGTATGCACTGCTGCAAGTGAAAGTACAGATATAGTAACTGCTGCACCTGCCATATTTATAGTAGCTCCAAGTGGAATTGATACAGAGTAAGTATCTTTATCAAGACCTAACTTTTCGCAAAGAGTCATGTTAACTGGGATGTTAGCTGCAGAACTACGAGTAAAGAATGCAGTAAGTCCACTCTCTCTTAAACACTTGAATACAAGTGGGTATGGATTTTGACGAATACATACATAAGTGATGATAGGGTTTACTACAAGTGCTACGAAAAGCATACATCCTACAAGTACTGCAAGAAGATATCCATAGCTAAGAAGAGATTCAAGTCCACTTGTAGCTATAGAGTCAAATACAAGACCCATGATACCTATTGGAGCAAAGTTTATTACCCATCTAACCATTTCAGCAAGGGCATCAGCAACATTTGAAAACATTGTTTTTGTAGTTTCAGCCGCATGCTTTATAGCAAGACCGAAAACTACTCCCCAAGAAAGGATTCCAATGTAGTTTGCATTGAATAGTGCTTTAACTGGGTTATCTACAACGTTCATAAGAAGTGCTTTAAGTACTTCCACAACTCCACCTGGAGGAGTAACACTATCTACACCTTCAGCAAGTGTAAGTGTAACAGGGAAAATAAAGCTTACTATAACAGCTATAAGTCCAGCAAGGAAAGTTCCTAATAAGTATAACACGATTATTGACTTCATGTTAGTTTCTTGACCATGCTTATGTTGAGAAATAGCAGAAGCTACTAAGAAAAATACTAATATAGGGGCAATCGCTTTCAAAGCACCTACAAATAATGAACCAAAAATAACAATACCGCTTGCTTTTTCTGGAATAGTTACTGCAAGAATTATACCGATAACAAGACCGACAAAGATTCTTTTTACAATACTCATGCTATTCCATTTTTTCATGAATTCCTTCATAATAATATTCCTCCTTAAAATATAAAAACCGCGCACATATACATTTTAAGTGTGAATTAATGTAGTTGAAATAAAAATAATAAGTAAATAGTGCTAGAACACCCTATAAATATGTATATGTACTATGTATTAACAATAATACCACAGATTGTTCTATATTGAAAGACAAATTTTTTCTAAATAGAAAATTTTTCAAAATGTTAAAACTTTAGCAATCGGTATTTTAATATATAATTAATGGAAAACGTTATTGATGACTTTAAATTAACTAAGCTTTAAATGTATGAATAACGATAATGAATCATTAGTTAAAAAAATATCAATAAATAACGAAAAATTAAAATATAAAAAAAGGATTTTTAATAAGGAAAAATGGTATTATCTAGTTATATAAAGGAAGCGTTTCAATACTGATTGATTTGCACTTCGAATTGTGGTATCATAAAAACATTGATTATTCGCGTGAAACAAGAAAATAGGAGGAAGTATGAAAATCGGTTTTGATCATTTAAAGTATTTAGAGGAGCAGTCTAAATATATTTTGGAAAGAGTAAACAACTATGATAAGTTGTATTTAGAGTTTGGTGGAAAGCTTATGTACGACATGCATGCAAAACGTGTTTTGCCGGGATTTGATGAAAATGCAAAGATAAAGCTTCTTAACAAACTAAAAGAAAAAGTGGAAGTAGTAATATGCGTTTACGCAGGAGATATCGAAAGAAACAAAATCAGAGGAGATTTTGGAATAACTTACGATATGGACGTGTTTAGACTTATAGATGACCTTAGAGGAAATGAGCTTGAGGTAAACAGTGTAGTAATTACAAGATACAATGACCAGCCATCAGTTACAGTGTTTATGAACAAGCTTAAGCGAAGAGGCATAAAAGTATACAAACATAGAGCGACAAAAGGCTATCCTACAGATGTAGATACTATAGTAAGCGATGAAGGATATGGTCAAAATCCATATATAGAAACCACAAAACCAATCGTTGTTGTAACAGCACCAGGGCCAGGAAGTGGAAAGCTTGCTACATGTCTTAGCCAGCTTTATCATGAACATAGACTCGGAAAGGTTGCAGGATACTCTAAGTTTGAAACGTTTCCTGTATGGAATGTGCCACTTAAGCACCCTCTAAATATAGCATATGAGTCAGCTACAGTGGATCTAAAAGACGTTAATATGATAGATTCCTTCCATCTAGATGCTTACGGAAAAACAGCTGTAAACTACAACAGAGATATAGAGGCTTTCCCAGTACTAAAGAGAATAATCGAAAAGATTACAGGAGAAGAGTCGGTATATAAATCTCCTACAGATATGGGTGTAAACAGAATTTCATGTGGAATAATAGACGATGAAGTGGTTCAGGAAGCTTCAAGACAGGAAATAATAAGAAGATATTTCAAAACAGCATGTGAGTATAAAAAAGGCTATGTAGATAAGGAGACTTCAGATAGAGCTAAGCTTATAATGGAAGAACTTAATTTAAAAGAGGCTGACAGAAAATGCGTAGCTCCAGCAAGAGAAAAATCAGAAACTTGCAAATCTCAAAATGTAGATGTATATCCAGCAGTAGCGCTTGAACTTAAGGACGGAACTATAGTAACAGGAAGAAAGACCAATATAATGGATGCCGCAGCGGCAGTACTTCTAAATGCGATAAAATATTTTGCAAACTTAGACGATTCAATCCATCTTATAGCGCCAGAAATATTAGAACCTATAATGAATCTTAAGAGTGAGACTTTATCAAACAAGAACCCACTGCTATCATGTGAGGAAGTGCTAATAGCGCTTACTATAAGTGCAACTACAAACCCAGTAGCAAAGGCAGCGCTTACAAAGCTTGGAGAACTTAATGGAACTCAAGCCCATTCAACTACAATTTTAAGCAAAAATGATGATCAGACATACGGAAAGTTAGGAATAGATGTAACTGCAGACCCATACTTCCCAACAGAAAACTTATATTATATATAAAAAGTAGGGAGATATCTCCCTATTTACATATCAGGAGGAATTTTTTATGATAACAGAAGTAGAAGCTTTATTAGATAAAAAAGTAAGACCTCTATTTGCCAATCATGGAGGCGGAATACAAGTAGTATCATTGGATAAAGGAATCCTAAAAGTAAAGATGATTGGGGCATGCAGTCAGTGTATGTCAGCTTCAGCAGATGTAGAAGAAATCGTAGAAAAGGAGATAAAGACAGAGTTTCCAGACATAAAGGAGGTTGTTTTAGTTACAGGGGTAAGCGAAAATTTACTTGCGTCTGCAAGAGAATTTTTGCGAGGGAAATAATATGGGTGATAATGAGATAACCTTAGATGCAGTACTTGAGAGCTCTTTTGATGGAATATACATAACCGATGGTGAGGCTAATACAATAAAACTAAACAAAGCCTACGAAAATATGACGGGACTTAAACGAGAAGAAGTTTTGAATAAAAATATGAAAGATCTTGTCGATAATAATGTGATTTCAAAATCGGGTTCAATAATGGCTATAAAAAATAAAAAGCCGGTGACACTCTGCCAGGCATTTAAAACAGGAAAAAGAGCAATAATAAGTAGTTCTCCGGTGTTTGACAGCGAAGGAAATGTTATAATGGTAGTCACCAATGTGCGAGATATGACGGAGATATATCGTTTAAGGGAAGAGATGGAAGAAAAAGAGAGGCACACTTCAAAACTAAATGCGGAACTTGAGATTATAAAGTCAAAAATGGCAAATAGGGATGATATTGTAGCTTCGGATGAAAATACGCTTAATGTCCTTCATCTGGCAAACAAGGTGTCAGAGCTTGATACACCCGTAATTCTTTTTGGAGAAACTGGGGTAGGAAAAGAAGTTTTTGCACAGTACATATACAGAAGTAGCAGCCGAAGTAAGGAACGTTTTATAAAAGTAAATTGTGCCGCTATCCCTCACAATTTAATAGAGAGTGAACTTTTTGGATATGCTTCAGGAGCATTTACAGGAGCCGATAAAAATGGCAAGATGGGACTTTTTGAACTTGCAGACAAGGGAACTATATTTTTGGATGAAATTGGAGAGCTTCCACTTGAGATGCAGTCAAAGATACTTAGGGTGCTTCAGGAGAAAGAGATAAAGCGGGTAGGAAGTCCTTCATCTATAGCAATAGATGTAAGAGTTATTGCGGCTACAAATAGAGATCTAAAAGAGATGGTGAAAGCTAAAACCTTTAGAGAAGATTTATACTATAGGCTTGTGGTTTTTCCTATAACTATTCCTCCGCTTAGAGAGCGAATTCATGATATAGAGCCACTTGTAAATATATTTACAGATAAGATAAATAAGAAGTATAGATTTAATAAGAGCTTTACAGATGAAGCAATAGAGCTTTTAAAGTCTTACAGCTGGCCGGGAAATATAAGAGAACTTGTAAATGTAGTAGAACGAGCGCTCATAATAAGTAGCCGAGATCAGATTTACTCAAGCGAACTTCCTATGGCAGAAAAAAATGACGTGAAAACCGTGCTTAGAAGCAGTAAAAATCTAAAGGACATAATAGAAGAGATAGAATACGAATATATAACTGCGGCCTATGAGGAATATAAGAATGTGAGAGAGGCAGCGGCGAGTCTTGGAATGGATGCATCTACCTTTGTCAGAAAGCGTAAAAAATATTTAAAAAAATAGTGTTGCGTTATTGCAACGGCGTTGCAAAAATGAAACACCTAAAATTGTTAAAAGAATGTCTTTTGTTGCGAAAATGCATCAAGGGGCATTCTTTTAGTACATAAAACTGTATGCGAGACAAGGAAATATCTTTAAATTCTGCCTAGGAGTTGAATATTTTAAAATTAAAATTTAAATATATATACTCATATGCATTGAAAATATTGAGTTTCAAATCATGCGTAGCTTACGGCAGGAGAAACTTGGCACAGAAGTTGCTTTTATATACAAGTGTTAACAATTAAACTTTTTAAATTATATATTTATATATAGAAAGGATGATTAAAATGGCACTTATGACAGGAGAGCAATATATCGAAAGTATGAGAAAAATGAATATGCAGGTTTATATGTTTGGGAAAAAGATTGAGAATCCCGTGGATGATCCAATTTTAAGACCATCATTAAATTCTGTAAGAGCTACATATGATTTAGCACAGATTCCAGAATATCAGGAGCTAATGACAGCAAAATCTCCATTTACAGGAGAAGTTGTAAATAGATTTATGCACATTCATGAGAATACAGGAGACCTTATAAAAAAAGTGAAAATGCAGAGACTTTTAGGTCAAAAAACTGCATCATGTTTCCAAAGATGTGTAGGAATGGACGCATTTAACGCAGTATATAGCACAACTTATGAAACTGATAAAAAATATGGAACTTCATACCATAAAAACTTTTTAGAGTATTTAAAATACTGTCAAAAAAATGACCTTACTGTAGATGGAGCGATGACTGACCCTAAGGGAGATCGTTCATTACCGCCACACAAACAGGAAGACCCAGATTTATTCCTTAGAGTAGTAGAAAGAAGAGAAGACGGTATCGTAGTAAGAGGCGCCAAAGCACATCAAACAGGCGCTATAAATTCACATGAAATTATAATAATGCCTACAATTGCAATGTCACCAGAGGATAAAGATTATGCAGTTTCATTTGCAGTACCAATGGATACTAAGGGTATATTCATGATAATTGGCCGTCAGTCATGCGATACTAGAAAACTTGAAGGTAGCACTATGGATGTAGGAAATAGTGAATATGGCGGAATGGAAGCCCTTGTTATATTTGAAGACGTATTTGTACCAAATGATAGAATTTTCCAAAATGGCGAGACTGATTTTGCAGGAATGCTTGTGGAAAGATTTGCAGGCTATCATAGACAGAGCTACGGTGGATGTAAAGTTGGTGTGGGCGATGTGCTTATTGGAGCAGCAGCTACAGCGGCAGACTACAATGGAGCTACAAAAGCATCTCATATAAAAGATAAGCTTATAGAGATGACTCATCTAAATGAAACTCTATACTGCTGTGGTATAGCATGTTCAGCAGAGGGAACTGTAACGGAATCTGGAAACTATATGATAGATCTATTACTTGCAAATGTATGTAAGCAAAACGTAACTCGCTTCCCTTATGAAATCGTAAGACTGGCAGAGGATATTGCAGGTGGACTTATGGTTACCGCTCCATCTGAGGCAGATTTTAGAGATCCAAAGATTGGACCATATGTAGAAAAATATCTAAAAGGGTCAAGTAAGGTTTCTACAGAAAATAGATTAAAAATGCTTAGACTTATAGAAAACATGTCCCTTGGAGCAGCGGCAGTAGGATACAGAACAGAATCGCTACATGGCGCAGGTTCACCACAGGCTCAAAGAATTATGATAGCACGTCAGGGCAATTTAGAGATGAAAAAACAGCTTGCTAAAGCAATTGCAAAAATAGAAGAATAGAGGGCTGCTATGGATTGGAGAACAGTATATCAGAGCAGACTTGTAAACGCAGATAAAGCGCTAGATGAAGTAAAATCTCATAGCCGCATAGTATTTGGACATGCCGCCGGAGAACCAAAACATATTGTAGAGTCTCTTGTAGCTAAAAAAGCGCAGTATGAAGCTGTGGAGATAGTCCATATGGTATCGCTTGGAAGCAGTGAATATGCTAAGCCAGGTATGGAAGCACACTTTAGACATAATGCCCTATTTGTGGGAGGTGGCACAAGAAAAGCGGTAGAAGATGGAAGAGCTGATTTTACGCCATGCTTCTTTCATGAAGTTCCAAACTTCTTTAAAGATGGAAGCCTTCCTGTAGATACAGCGCTTATACAGGTGACTCATCCTGATGAAGAAGGCTTTGTAAGTCTTGGAGTATCAGTAGATTATACCCTGGGAGCAGCAAAAAATGCAAAAAAAGTAATTGCCCAGGTAAACAATATGATGCCAAGAACCGGTGGAGATAGCAGACTTCATGTCTCAGAAATAGATTATTTTGTAGAGCATGACGAACCTATTTTTGAATTAACCCCTCCGAAAATAGGAGAAGTAGAAAAAGCTATTGGCGAAAACTGTGCGAAGCTTATAAATGATGGAGATACGCTTCAACTTGGAATAGGTGCAATTCCAGATGCGGTACTACTTTTCTTAAAAGATAAGAAGGATCTTGGGATACACTCTGAAATGATTTCTGACGGAGTGTTAGAACTTGTAAAAGCAGGTGTTATAACCAATGCTAAGAAGAGTATTCACAAGGGAAAGAGTATAGTGACCTTCCTTATGGGAACTCAAAAACTTTACGATTATGTAAATAATAATCCAGAAGTAGAACTTTATCCAGTAGATTATGTAAATAATCCTGTGACGGTTATGAAAAATGAAAATATAGTAGTGATAAATTCCTGTGTACAAGTTGATTTAATGGGACAGGTAGCTTCTGAATCGGTAGGCCTAAAACAGATAAGTGGAACTGGCGGGCAGGTTGATTTTGTAAGAGGGGCCGCTATGGCAGCGGGAGGAAGAGCTATAATGGCAATGCCTTCTACGGCAGCAAAGGGAACCGTATCAAAGATAGTGCCGCTTTTAGATGAGGGCGCAGCAGTTACGACGCTTAGAACTGATGTAGACTATATAGTAACCGAATACGGAATAGCAGCACTGAAGGGAAAAAGCCTGAGAGAAAGAGCGAGAGCACTCATTGAGATAACTCATCCAAATTTTAGAGACCAGCTTAAGTCTGTGTACGAAGACCGTTTTAAAGAGCCATTTTAAAGAAATATTTTAAAAATACCTTTTAAAAATATAATCAGTTATTGAAACATAAGAGAGGTCGGCAGGTGCCGGCTTCTCATAAAAGGAATTATGTTAAAAATTTAATTATAGAATTTGATATATAATAACACTATTATAATCTAATTATAAATTAGTAGAAGGAGTATTTTTTATATGGAAAACAAAAAAACTTCAAAGCATACGGCAACCGTAGGAAAAGAGCAGCCGTATATACCAGCAGGGCCTTTTAAAGTTAGACTTCCATTTATTCATTATAGATTTGAAATAGCAGACTATATTCAGGGGCTTATAATGTGTGCAGTCTGTTTAGGTGCAATACCTATGCTTACAGAAAATCTTGGAATGCCGTTTGAGGTAGCACTTGCAATAGTTACGCTTAATGGAATGCTATACTGTATACATACATTGCTAGGAGACCCAGTGGTACCTGGGTGGATAACGCCAGCAATACCGCTATTAATTGCATACTGTCTAACATTTCCTGAAGGAGCAGAAAGAATGCAGGCACTTATTGCCTTTGAAATTACGCTGGGACTATTTTCTATATTTCTTGGAATTACGGGAGTAGCTTCAAAAATAGTATCGATAGTACCAAATGCAGTAAAATCAGGAATAATACTTGGAGCAGGCTTTTCTGCAATCTATATGATATTTAAAGAGGGTGGAAAATTTGAAAAAGCTCCAATTACAATTGCAATATGTCTTATAGTGGCATTTTATTTACTGTTTTCAAATGGCTTCAAAAAGCTATCTCAAAAGAATAAGTTTTGGAAGACTATTGCAAATGTAGGGATTCTTCCAGCGGTACTTATCGCTATAATAGTAGGGCCAATAACTGGAGAAACTGCTATGCCAGCAGTAGAGTGGGGATTTAGTATACCTGCCTATGGCGAACTATTTAGAAATTGGGTTCCTTGGGGGGCAATAGGCTGGCCGTCACTTTCAAAATATATTGCATCTATTCCAACTGTAATTGCAATCTATATAGTACTCTTTGGAGACGTTGTTCAAAGTAAAGCGCTAGTACATGATGCTGACATGGCAAGGCCTGATGAAATAATAGATTATAATCCAAATAGAGCCCACCTTATTTTTGGACTAAGAAATACTATAATGGGCTGTATGGGTCCAGATATAACAATGTGTGGTCCTCTTTGGGCAGCTATGCAGGTCGTAGTATGTGAACGCTACAAAAAAGGGAAAGAGAGTATGCAATCACTTTTTGGAGGAGCAGCAAGCTTTAGATTTGGAACGCTTACAGGCTATTTTTTACTTCCAATAGTTACACTTGTAACCCCAATACTTCCAATAGCCCTTGCGCTTACTATGATAGTTCAGGGATTTGTAAGTGTTAAGATAGGAGCACTTCAAGCTAAGAGCTTTACCGATTTAGGAATCGCAGGTATAATAGGGGGCGTACTCTTGGCAAAAGGTTCAGCTTATGCTCTTGGAATCGGAATTGTATGTTGCATCCTAGCATATGGAAAAGATTTTGTAAAAGGAGATACTACATTTGGACATCTTTGGTCACCTGAAGTAGAACTTCTTACTGCAGAAGACGAAGCGCTATAATTAAGAAACTAAAATCCTAGATTATATTCAAAGCTTATAAAAAAGCATCTTGAAAAATAATCTAGGATTTTTTTAAGTACGATAATGAACGATAGCATAAATAAATTGTAGTAAATATATTTCCCCGAATGAATTCTGCAGCCTAGATAATTCCATAATGGAATATCTAGGCGAAGCCATAATGAGGGGGAATTATTTATACAATTTAAATATGTTATTTTAGATTATGCATTTCTGAGATTATAAAATACATATGGTTTTCTTCCTCTTTTATAAGGTTTGAGAATATATATTCCAGCGATGTATCATCTTCAAAAAAATCTTTGAGAGTTTTATAGATATATACTGAATTCTTTTCTTTTTGAAGTGCATACAGAAAGAATTCTTTTTTTGTAAGGCCTTTTAGAGAATCGTCATCTTCACCAAATTTTGGTTTATTTTCGTCAGCATTAATGAATTCTTCAATTTTATCTTGAACAGAGCTAATATCTTTAGTATAAGATGAAAGTTTATCAACAAGATCCTTAAGGATTTTTATATGATGAACCTCTTCTTTTGAGAATGTTAGCGAAATTTCTGCAAGATTTGAATCTAGTTTTTCGGAAAGCATGAGATACATATCGCCTGCTTTTTTTTCCTCCATTACAAGTTTTGATAATAGGTCTTTTATTAGCATAATTAATCCTCCTTAGATAATGAACTTCTTTTAATACTTCCCCAGCTATGCTTATTTTTTCTATAATTGAAGAAGGCTGCAAAGCGCCAGAATACAGTGAGCTGTCTATAGCCAAACTGCTCAAATAATGCGATTGTGAATAAACTTGAGATTTCACTTGGTTTTTTGTAGCGACTATATGAAATCTCTTCAAGAAATATTGCTGAAAATGAGAATAATATTCCAAATAGATATGCGAGTATAAAAGTGTAGATTATATTTATATTAGATACTCCGGCTACGATTGAAAATATCAGAAGAAGATATCCAATCATTTCAAATATAGGACCAAATAGTTCTACCATAACAAAATAAGGCATGGATAGCATTCCCACAAATCCATATCTAGGATTCAAAAACATTTTTTTATGCCTAAAAAGTGAATCTGCAAGTCCGCGGTGCCATCTTACTCTTTGAGTTTTTAAGTCCTTAAGGTGATTAGGAGCTTGCGTCCAGCATACTGCATCTGAGGTAAAATCAATTCTATAGGGAATCTTTTTTTCTCTAAACTTTTCGTGAATTCTTGCAGTGAGTTCCATATCCTCGCCAATGGTTTTTATGTAGCCCCCGACCTCTACTACTGCAGATTTTTTAAAAAGGCCAAATGCTCCAGAAATTATTAGAAGGGCATTTAAGCTCTGCCAACCAATACGACTAGAAAGAAAAGCACGGAAGTATTCTATAATCTGAAACTTTTCAATAAGTTTATTTGGAATTTCAGACTTTACAAGCACCCCATTTTTTATGGTGCATCCATTTGCAATTCGTACCATACCACCAACAGCCACAGTTTCCTCATATTTAAGATATGGTCTAACTATTCTAAAGAGGGCATCTTTTTCTATTATACAGTCAGCATCTATTGCACAAAAAAGTGGGAATCTAGAGGCATTTATGCCAGCATTTAGCGCATCTGCTTTACCGCCGTTTATCTTATCTACAACCTTTAAATCGGGATGTTCAAAGGAAGAATAAACTCCAAGAATTTCAGAACAAGGAATTTGGATATTTACTTCCATATCTATATTTCTAAGGTTGTAGGCAGATATTATCTTCTTTAAAGTATTATCTTTAGAACCATCATTTACTATAACTATTTCAAAGTTAGGATAGTCTAAATCTAAAAGTGATTTTAGATTGTCGAGTATAGTTTCCTCCTCATTATAACAGGGAACGATAACCGATATGGGCTTTGTATATTCGCCTGCAGGCGTTATATCTGAACGTATATTTTTTACAAATCTGTCTAAGCTTCCCCAGGAAATAAGTATCATGAGCATATAGAACAGATTTACAACAATAAAATATATGAATAGGGCCTGACCGTACGTATAAATTATATTCTCAATCATAATATATCACCTTTATCATCAGTTTTTGGATTAGACACACTGTTTATTACGGTATTGTGTATGTTCTTGTTAGTGTCAAGGAAGGAAAAGGCTAACTTTGAGGCTTCTTGATCTCCAGGGTCTAAGGAGATATCTATAAGGGCATTTACGCCTTCTTTTCCTTTTCTAGAGAGAACCTCGGAGGCATTGAATCTTACCCACCAGTTTTCATCTCTAGTCATCTGTTTTAAAAGTATTATTTCATCCTCATGTGAGAAACTATGCATAGCTTTGGCAATGGCAGACCTTACTTCCCAAAAAGTTTCTCTAAAATAAAGCGATTTAAACGGCTCGAAGTAGATATTATTTTTTGAATTGGCTATAGCGGTAATTGAGCCTATTTTTACTTCCTTAGTATCTTCTAGATATGGGAGCAGTTTGTCAACCAGTTCCGAAGGGGTGGAGGGATCTATTTTAAGGGCAAGCACTCTAATCATTACAGTCTTAGCAAGCTCGCTGTCTTGATGCTCAAGGAGTTCAAGATATTCTTTTGTAGAGAGCTTCATATCTAGAATCATCTCAATCATACGGTCACGAAGGTTATGAGAGTTAAATAGACCCTCAAGGAAATAAATCCTAGCTTCTTTGCTCATATCAATTTTTGCAAGAGACTGATAGCAGTGAAAGGCAAGTTCAAAATCTTTATTTTTTGTACCTTCTAATAGAAGGGTAATGGACTCTTTAATATTCATAAGTCCAAACCACTTGATATTTTCAGGAGTAAGTTTTTTCTCACTTTGTTTTAAAATAGCACCGGTATACCCAAGGGAAGCAAAAACTTCTCTAAAGGATTTATTATAAATTACGCTAAAATCTGTAAGATATTCAAATATAAGCTTTTTATTTCTATAGTTTGTTATACTTTTTATTTGATTTATGATATCATTCGTTTCATCGCCACTATTCAGTATAGGGAACAGTTTTTCCGAAATTAGGTTATATTTACGTTGGTGTTTAAAATAAGACAACTTAATATATATTGTGATAAGCATTATAGATGCATTTACAATTAAAAGTACATAAATTATTAGTATAACCGTCTGAATAGAAAGCCCTGCAAATAAGTTTAAACTGGGGGCGAAATTTGAAATATCAAGATCTGGTATTCTTATATTACTAGACATAACATGTACCCCCTAATTATTTTTAAAGTAATCTTGGATTATAAAATAACTTTCCTTCAATCTCCATGAATACTCTGGTTCACCCCAAGTAGTCCATAGGAATGGAGCTGGAGATACAGTAAGATCGTTTGGAAGCGTATCGTATATATTTCCAGACTGGCTTAAAACAAATGAGAATCTAATCCCATCGGTCTTTGAGGTCTTTAAAGTATCTCTTGTAGGATAATCGCTGTATTTCCCTGAATCATCTAGAACTTGATATGATGTAGGGTCGGTGATATTTAATACGGTCCAAGGAAGTCTTATATGAATCATATTTCCACTTTGATTCCAGTGATAGAAGGATTCGTTGAAAGCTCCTTTATTTAAACGGCTGCTATCATTTCTGATTTCTTTTATAGGAGTGCCATCTTTAGTTATTCTAGCTTTGTTTGTTATAGGCATTATTTTTTCAAAAGGGCCTTTACTTCCTAACTTTGAAGCAAAACTGTAGCGAGATATATTATATTCTGGGATTGTAAGAATCTCAGCATTTCCATTTTTAAATTTGATTAGGAATTCCATGCCAGTTGGCGATTTTAAAGGAAGGGTTGAGTCATATTGAATACTTCCTTTTTCTGGGGCGTAGGTATCAAGCCCTATCGTAAGCTGCTCTTTATTTAAGTCTATTGGAGTTTTAGTCTCAAGATCTATATAAACATAGCTAGCATCTGCGCTAAATTCTGCTTTTTTAAATATATTTTGGCCACTGATACTCATCTGAGAAGTTTCTGGTTTTTTAGACTCAGCAGCTAAAATACCATAATTTTGTTCTGGGTCCATAGCATTGTGCCAAAATACATGGTTTTCATATGGAATCATAAATGGCTCTGTAGTCCAAGTCTTTTTAGCCCACTCATCCATCCATTCAAATATAAGCCCGCCTGCATATGATTCACGATCTATAGCCTTCATCATTCGAACAATACCATCGCCCTGCTGTTTCTCAGTCATAGAACCATGATGGTAGCCATCAGGATTGTGATGAGCATTTCCCATACCAGTAGCAAGGCCAAACTCTGCAACTAGCGCAGGATATTTTGTGTGATATTCAATAAATTCTTTTAGATAGCCCCCATAGTTAAGGATTCCTTGTTCATCGGTATATTCACGGTATTTAAGGGTGTTATTCATAAAGTCAGGGTAGTTTGGATATATGTGATATGCTCCAAAAAATCCGCTTTTAGTTTTTTCGCCTAGCTCGAAGTGATTTATATTTATAGATTTTTTATCATTGTATTCAGGAATTCCCTCTTTATTCCATTCTGAATCATGTGAAAGAGGGTCTAATGTAGGCCAGCTTACTATAGCAACAGGGTGCTGCCAAGCGTATTTTTCACTTTGATAACTTAGGAGATGATCACAGCTTTTAGCAAGCCATACTTCAGTTGGACTAGCGTTTAAGGCCTGCATATACTCTCCTTTAAACTCAGTGTAAGAATTTAGTTTATTTGTAGCAGAAACTTCCTCTGGTTCAAGCTCCCTACCTACTAAGAATCCTAGAGTGTATTTGGAAACGTCGGCATAGTAATTTCCATAGGCACGCCCGCGACGCTCAGGCAGAGATAAATTCCCATGAATAGCATCTATAGCATATTCAATTTCCTTATAAAATGCTGTAGTATAATCTTCTCTTAAATAGTTGTTTTCCAAAGGATGTTCCTCAGGCCATACTTCTTGAAGAAGCCAAAGTTTTTTATCTGGATGAGTATCATTGTATTTTAAAAGGGCTCTATAAAAAGATGGATCCATAAGGGTATAAACTCTTATAGTATTTGCATTCATATATCCAATTGAGTCAAACCAGTCCAAATATATTTTTTCCTGTTTTGGAAAATCAGTAAACCATTTTCCAGGAAGTGCAGTTCCAAGGTTCACACCTTTTATGAACATATCCTCCCACTTGCCATCTTTATATATTTGAATCATATTTTTATTTGTTCTAGAAACTAGATTTATATTATTATCGGTAAATATGCTGTTTTCTAGATTAGAAACTGTGCTAGAAAAGCCCGACTTTTCAGAGGCTTCATTAAATATTTTTTTCATCATAGGAACATAGGCCTTCCAAAAGAAATTATCACTTCGAGGAAGGGGCAGTTTTTCCATAAGTGAAGACCAGTTGTTAAGCTTATAAAATTTAGGTACAGCTGGATAATCGGAATAATCTCCTGCAAAATAATATGATAGATACTGTGAGTTTTGCTGACGAATTACAGCTGGAAATTCTGTAGGGATATTATGAGCTTCTAAAACTTTTTCAGCTTCAGAAGTTATGCCTATATTGTATGAAGCTAGGACGGAGGATGTATTTTCGGGCACTATTATATCAAACCAATAGTCATATTTAACATCGACAGATTTTCCGAAGAAAGCTTCACCTTCATTATTGAATTTGAAATTAACGCCTTTATTTAAAAGGGAAGGGGAATCAAGGACTACTATTTGGTCATTTTCATTTACGAATACTAGTCCATCGCCTTTAAAGTTCCATTTTGTGTTATATATATCTTCATAATTTTCAACAGCCCAATCAGGAACTTCTCCACCTATCCTAAGGTCTCTAAAATAACGACCTATCCAGCCAGACCACTGTAATCCGAGAAGATCATAAAGTTCCTCTCTTTGCGCTATTGAGGTAGGAGATGCAAAGGTATTAAACTCTGCAATTACAGTAGCATTATCATAAACTGCTTTTCTTATAGTATCAATCTCAGTAGAATCGATACCGCCATATATGAGTTTTGATCTTTCACCTGATATATTTTTTTTAAAAAAGTCTGAATCATATACGCCATAGGTATCTGTAATATAAACTAGATCCAGTGGAAGCTCAGAACCCTTATAAGTAGAGGTTTTATAAGTGTTATTGCGTTCGGGAAAGAAGCCATAGTAATCATTTTCGTAAGAATATGGTCTTTGAGAATTTGGATTAAATAGCTTTTCATTATTTAAAATCCATACAAGCCCTTCGTGTTCGCGATACTCTGTGTTTGGAACAGTTTTATCTATTATGGCTACATTTAGAAAGTCATCGGTTTTAGCATACCAAAGAATCATTGGCATAAGTATTATTATCAATATCAGAGAAGCCACAGAAAAAAATTTCAATCTATTCATAAAAATCCCCTTATCAGTAACGTATCCATTCAGCTTTAAGTGTAGCGTCGTAAGAACTAGGAATACCTTCAAGCCAATGTGGATACCAAGCATTTAAAATAAGATACATTTCTTCTTTTGAAAAACCTTCATCTATTTGATGATATAATTTATCATCTACAAAAAATCTGATGCTTTTTTCATAAAACTCTATTCGATATTTATGAAAGGAGGCTGTAGGGTCAAATTTAAGCGGAACTCTGTGTTCTTTTTGAACCTTACCATCCTTATAACTTGTAAATAATACTTCTGAATTTTTTTTATTAAATATTTCAATATCTATTTCATGAAAGAAATTGGGCTGTTTATATAAAAAGAATCCTGTTATGGAAGAGGGCGCATCGGGAAGTTTTAGTGAAACCTCGTAGGAGCCAAAACCTACAGGAGCGATGCTTTGAATTTCGCCACCTTGAAGACGGTCTTTGGGAAGTTTTATATTTAGCATTTTATTTGAAATAAACACATTTTCTTCAAGCAGTTTTGTAATACTAAGATTTCCTTCACGTTTTATCCACATATTTTCGTTAAGCGTATGGAAAGTTTCATGAACCTTGAAATAGCTAAACGAATTGGAGGTTTCAAAATTAGCAAGTCTTTTTGAAGCTTCATTGATTGGAAAACTGTCCCAAAGTGCAAATACAGAAGAATATGAGCCTGTAGGAATATTTTCTAGTTTGTAAGTCATATATACTTCTTTAGTTTCAAGGCCATTTAGCGTTATTTCAGCAGGCGCGATGTCAATCCAATTATCGGAAGGCGATTTAAGACTATATCCAAGCCACAATTTAACTGGTGTTTTGCTCTTATTGCGTATTAATACTTTAGCTTCGCTAATATCATCTTCAAAATATACAGTTTTGTCATAGCAGACAGAACTTATATCTAACTGTGAATTTTCAATACTAGTAGCGTTTACATTGGGAGGACTTTCCCCCTGGAGAAATACCATAGAAAATGAAAGGACTATGGATAAAAAGATGCATCTGGGATTTATCATAATATCACCCTCTATAAGAATTATAAATTAAATATTAAATAATATCATCAATAAATATAAATTTTTTTAAAATATGTAGTCTTTATATTTATAAATATTGAAATTCATAAATATGCTTATAATACAGTAATTACCCAAAAATACATAAAAAAAACTAAGCCTTGATAAAAGACTCAGCTTTTTAATAAATATCTCATACTTCGCACATGAATATTATTTTATGACCCTTGAAAATTCAATATTTGACAGGAATAAAGTATCTTAGATACACAAACCAAGACACTTTTTTGTTGATGAAGGAAGTGCCTCAAAGAAATAATCCATAAATTGTTCCAACTGACTTGATGTAAGCGAAAGCTTATCTGCTAAAGTTGATAAAAATGCATCCATAAGCATTTGAAATGCCTGCATCCAATTTATGTCAGCCATTTCATCCACTATCAAATAGAATAGTTCCCCAAGAGTTCTTTTATCGGAAGAAGACCTATTTTCAACAGCAAGCATCATATACCTTGTAAATACTACAACTACATGAGCTGTCATTGCATCATAAGATAAAGATCGACACTCCTTAGTCAGTTTCAGATATGACTTGCAGATTTTGAAGAATACTTCTATGTCCCATCTTTTGCCATATATTCGTATGATTTCATTTTCATCCAGGGTTATGTCTGTAGAAATGATTGCAAGATAGTCTTTCTTCTTGTTTCTGTTCCTTACAAATACAAGTTTTGCCGGAATAGAGACTTCGTCTTTGACTACATGTACATCCACAGAAAGCAGGTACTTTGAAAGCCCCCTGCGTTTGCGATTTTGCTTGTATATCTCAGTAACTGGAAGCATCTCACCATTGTATTGATAATGCATTTTTGGTGTCTTTTTGGTCATTGCTATGGATTCAAGCCCCATGCCTTTAATTGAAGTCAGGGATGACGGCGAACAGAACCATGTATCAAAAAGTACATGTCTTGCCTGTATTCCATACTGCATTGCTTCTTCAATCAGATTGAGCATTACAAGTGTAGCTTTTGTCTGAGCAAGAACTCTCCGCTTATGACCTACGGTCCTCTTGTCCAGCTTTTCAGCTTCGTTAAACCTGTTTTTTATATTTTCAGAAGAAAGTAGGCAGCTATTTACTGGAAGAAATGTATTGCCGTCAGACCAGCCAAGAGTGAGAAGGCGGAAACCTCTTCTGAATTTTGAATTTGCATGATCGAATACTTTTGAAAGGAGTTCCACATTCTTGGACTTATTTCTTTCAAACATAGTGTCATCAATGATAAGAACATTTATGCGGTCTTCATCAGTGAGCTTCTCGATAGTTGTGCTTACAATCCTAGACGAAAGCATTGTCGTAAAGCGTAGCCAGTTTATGTTGGCCGATTTTACAAATCGGTATACAGCATCCTTAGCGAAGCTATTTAAACGCTTTTCGGACATCATCTCCATGTACATGCTTCTGTTGAAGAATACAAGAGAAAAGATGTACTGAAAAATTGCTACTGCAGGAACGCCTTTTGATTTACATCCATTAGAAGCTTTTAGTATTGAGCCCACCCTGTAAGTCTTAAAGAAACTTGATATTCTTAAAGAAACAGTATTATCAATTTCGTATTTTTGTGTTATTATTTTCATAGCATGAACCTCCGGTTTTGATTTATTGTTTTTGGTAACTCAATTATACCAAAAACGGGGTGTTCATGCTTTTTATTTGTCAAATATTATTGAATTTTCAAGGTTCATAGGCACTTTTTGAAGTGCGAAGTATGAGTAAATATTTTAAACGTTTATAATTATAGAATATGTTTATCGAGCATTCCCATCATAAGCTTTTCAGCGGTCATTGGGAGTTCTCTTAATCTTACACCAGTAGCATTTTGAATTGCATTTGCAATTGCGGGGCATGGCGTATTTATAACGAGTTCGCCTACAGATTTTGCGCCAAATGGCCCTGTAGGTTCATAGGTAGGAGCAAGGTGAACTCTAACATTTTTTATATCAAGGCGGCTTGGAATTTTATAGCTCATGAAGTTGTCATTTAAAAGCTTTCCAGTGCTATCAAATTTAACATCCTCCCAAAGCGCCATGCCTATTCCTTGAGCAATTCCGCCCTCAGCTTGTATTCTTACAAGATTTGGATTTATAGGAGTTCCGCAGTCCAGTACGCCCACATAATCTATTATATCTATTTTACCCGTATATTTGTCAATCTCGATTTCTACAGCGCCTACCATAAATGGAGGTGGAGAGTATTTTGAAAAGTGGGATTCACTTGCAGAGATGATATCTATACCGCCTGTTCCAGTTTGAGCAGCAAGATCTACAAGGGAGATTTCTTTTTTTATCCCAGAATTTTCTATAGTAAAGACTTTCTTTCCGTCAAATTCAAGGATATCCTTAGGCACACCCAGCATTGTAGCAGCTTGTGTAAGAATTTTGTCTATTAGTTTTTCGCAGGTTTTTATTATAGCCATACCTGTTATATAGGTAGTACTTGAAGCATAAGCGCCGGCATCATATGGTGAGAAGTCAGTGTCTACTCCGCTTACGACAATATCTTCCATACTGCACTGCAAAGCTTCACAGGCGATCTGAGAAAGTATTGTATCACTTCCAGTTCCTATGTCTGCCGCACCAAGATTTAGATGATAGAAACCGTGGTCGCTAAGCTTTATCTCAGCGGCAGCGGTATCAATTCCTGCAACTCCAGAGCCCTGCATCGCCATAGAAAGCCCGACAGCTCTAAGTTTTCCATTTCCAATATCTCTTGAAGGATATTTTTCATCCCATTTTATAAGCTCTTTAGCTTTAGATATGCATAGATCAAGATTACAGGTGTTTATAGGTTTATTTTCATACATGAAGACCGCTTCTCCAGGTGTAAGCAGGTTAAGCTCTCTAAGTTTTATTGGATCAAAGTTCATAGTGTGAGCGAGCTCATCTATTATTGATTCTACGGCGAAAACACCCTGAGGTGCACCAAAGCCTCTATAGGCTCCACTTGGAACCTTATTAGTATAAACTACGTCAAATGAGAATTTTTGAGCAGGGATTCTTCCATAAAGGGACAGTGTTTTAGTAGCGGTAAGACCGACTGTAGTGGAGCCGTGCTCATTATAAGCGCCTGTGTTAGATAGGGTATTTAGTTTTATCGCTCTTATCTTGCCATCGCTATTGGCTCCTATCTTTACAGTCATTTCCATCTCATGTCTAGGACTTCCGGCAACGAAACATTCTTTTCTTGAATAGAATATCTTGGCAGGTCTTCCTGTTTTAAGACTTACTATCGCAGGATACATTTCGCTTACAGAACTCTGCTTTGCTCCAAAGCCGCCGCCTATACGAGGCTTTATAACTCTTACTTGAGATTTAGGAATATCAAGCGCATTAGCGATTATTCTTCTTACGTGAAAAGGTATCTGAGTAGAACTCACTATAGTTATTCGGCCATATGGGTCTACTGTGCTGAAGGTAGTGAAGGGTTCCATAGGAGTTTGACTGTTTTGAACAGTATGGTAAGTTCTTTCAAGTACATAGTCACAGTGCTCAAACTCTTTTTCTACATCCCCATATTCAGTTTCTCCATAAAACACAACATTTCGTTTTATTTGCTCAGGAAAGAAATCATTGGTTTTTATATCATCTTCAGGATGCACAATTATCTTGTTATCCTTGGCACTTCTAAAGTCAAGGACAGCTTCTAAAATCTCATATTCTACTTTTATAAGCTTAAGGGCTTTATCTACAGCTTTTTCATCTTCCCCAGCTACAATAGCAACTGGATCGCCTACAAATCTAAGTCTTCTATCTAAGATAAGTCTATCATAGTTGCTTGGTTCGGGATATGCTTGACCTGCGATTGTAAAGCGTTTATTAGGCACATCTTTATACGTTAAGATACATTCTATACCCTCTATATTAAGGGCTTTTGAGGTATCTATTTCTTTTACAAGGGCATGCGCATGAGGACTTCTTAAAAGTTTCACTATAAGGGCATCCTTTGGCGCTAAGTCATCAGTATATACAGGTTTTCCGGTAGTTAGAACTTCAGAATCTTTTTTTCTGAAGCTATTGTTAACCGCTTTAAACTTATCTATATTCACTTTAGGTTCTTTTATATAAACTGGCATTATTTTTCTCCTACAAATTAAATGTTTAAGCTTAAACTATATATTTTCCTCGATAGTTCCATTTATTACGATTCCCTCTTGGGAAAAATACTTACAAAGGGCTCTGATATGGCCCATATAGCCGGTACATCTGCATAGGTTTCCGCTTAGATAAGTCAGCATTTCATCCAGCTCAACACTTGATTTTCCTTCTGACTTCCATTCGTTTTCCATCGAGATTACATTCATTATGAAGCCGGGGCTACAGTATCCGCATTGTTCAGCACCTTCATCTGCAATAAAGCCTCCAATAAGCGCGGCTTTTTCCTGTAAACCTTCAAGGGTAGTTACTTCCTGACCGTCGGCTCTAAGCGCTAAAGTAGAACATGAAAGCACACTCTCTCCATTCAGCTGAACGGTACAAAGTCCGCAGTTTGAAGTTTCGCATCCTCTTTTTACACTCTTATAACCATTCTCTCTAAGAAAATCAATAAGCATCATATCAGGCGCGATGTCACGCTTTAACAATTTTCCATTTACTGTCACTTTTATTTCCATAAATCTTTTCCTTTCTCTGCAATCTCAAAAAGGCATTTGGCAGTAAGTGCTTTTGCAAGCATTATACGGTATTCCTTGCTAGCTTTAAGGTTGCTTCCAAATGTTAATTCTTTTATTTTAGGCAATATATTTGCATTTATAAATGCATTTATAGACTCAAGCGAATTGTTATTCACATCTTGTGTATAACTTGTTAATAATTCTGATGTGTCAGAATCTTCAAACAATATCATGGTCGCAATATTAGGCCTTGCACCTATTGAAATTCTAATACTTCCAAGCTTAGTATCAGTTTCGTTATAAGTGAACGAAATGGCAGTAGAAAGTATTGGAAAATCTGTGGATATTATACGCATAGACTGATATGAACAAATTGTAGCGGATTTTTTTATTAAAATTTTAGTGAGAATACTGTTATCTTTTTTCAATGAAACATATTTCGCTAAAGGCATAGCTTTTTCTTCACCGTCAAAAATTACAACATGAGTATCAAGGGTCATTAGCGCAGTTATAACATCTGAGAATCCATATCTGCCATATACACTTCCTCCGATAGTAGCTCCATTTCGAAACTGTACACCTACTATTCCTTTTAAGGCATTTTCAAAATAATTTCCAAAATTAGCTTTGAGTATAGGACTTTTTTCAAGCCCTCTAAGCGAAACCATGGCGCCAATTTCAATAAAATCAGCATTTTCATCTATCTTATCCAAGTTTAGATTAGATAAATCAATAAGGGTATTTATATTTTTTTTACTTTGCTTAAGCCACATAAGGCCACCCATAACTACATTGTTGCGGGATTTGTTCAGCTCAAAAGCTTCTTCAATACTATTTACTTTTACATAATTTTTAGCTGTAAACATCTTTTCTCCTTAAAAATATTCAATATTTACTATTTTACCAATTGTTTCAAGTTCGGTTTTGAGTTCTTTTATAAGGTTTAATTTTAATCCAAGGGATATAGGCATTTCGGGATTCTGATGAGCTGGATTTATAGCTCGTCCGACGAAGAAATTTACCTCAGTAGATTCTTCGAGAAGCATTTTCACGAGCCTAGATGCGCCATCTTTTTTAGAAAGGGCAATTACTTTTTCAGAACGATCCATTGAGGGGAATCTTTTTATTATATCGAGACTTTTCCCTATCGTAAGAACACCCTCTGTTACTAAATCAATACCTTTTATTTTGGCAGTGGGAGGCACGCTTGGATTCTCATAATCTAAAGCTACCTCTAGCTCTTGCCCAATATGTTCGCTTACTATCTGAGATGTGGTTCCACCACATACGACTTTTATACCCTTACTGTCCATAAGTTTACTGACTACGACAGAGTCCATTTCGGGATATATAGGAGGCCCAATCATTATATTTACTGGGTTACTTCTTTTAAACCTTATGGCACATACTGTGGAATCATCTCCAATTTCGCCCATATAAAGAGCATCGACCGCATTTAAGAGCTTACTACACATTTCTACTGGAGAAATTTCATTGCTTATATTTTCACTTATAAAGGAAACTATATTATCATATTGCCAGCCTAAATCCAAAAGCTTGCCTACGCCTGCGTGTACTACACCATCGCTGAAGCCTACGAGCATGTCGCCATGAACAGCCTGAAATACGGATTGATATATTATTTTATCATCTACATAAAGTGGAGTTTTTTCAAGCTCTATAAGTTTGTTATCTCTAAATATAGTTACAAAAGGATTGTCAAACTCTGCGATAGTGCACATTCCATCAGGCATTACCCTTATTATCGTAAAGGTGGAATATGCGATGGCGCGTTCATTACAGACTGGCAGAGTGTTGGCTATAGTTTCTATGGCATCTGTGAGCCTAGCCCCACCAAGAAGCATAGTAGCTATTATTTTGCTGGTAAGGGTGGATAAGATATTTGCTTTTACGCCGCTTCCAAGGCCATCTGCTAAAACTGCAACAAAACTGTTATCTTGTCTTACAAATTCTACCTTATCGCCGCAGAGTTCTTCACCATGATGGTTGAGGCTTTCAAATGCAGCATCTACATATATATCCATATAAGCCTCCTAATCTTCTAAAATAGTTTCTTTAAGATTATTAAGTGCCAATTTGGTTTCTGCGGCAGTTTCGCCAAGAAGGCTTGCGATTTCTTGGACTACTCTCATTTGTTTTTCGATAACATTTTGAGTGACATTTGCGGTGTGTATGCGCATTTTTAAAATCTGCTCCTTATGAAGCTCCTCCGCAGAGGTATCTTTTATAAAGGCGACAAAAGTATCGTGTTCTTCTATATATACCATTGTTTTCTCAATATATATCTCCATATCTAAAATATGGAGCTTAAGATTTTCTCTTATAGGAACACCTTCTTTGATAGTTCTATCGAAGGAGTCGTCGTCATAAAGTTCAGGAATTATTCCGCCTATGATTTCTACGGGGTCAACCTTGTAGATTTCTGCAGCTCTTGGATTTATATCAACTACAAAATGGTCCTTATCTAGGGCTACAATTCCATTTGGAGAGTGTTCAATTATTACGTTTGAGAAGTTTTCTGCTTTTTTCCTAAAAAATGGAAGACACATTCTTATATCCGCTTTTCCATAGAATACGGCCTCAGCCTTGCTTCTACATGTAGGATAGCCACAGGTTCCACAGTTGAGTTCATCTTCTACACGATGTTTTCCCATTTGGGTAAGAATATTTACAATTTCATCTTCTGTAGGTTTTAAAACCTTTTGTTTACGGTTTAAATATTGCCTATCTATACGAATAAAGTCATGTTTAAAATTTTTAGGACTTTTATCATGAGATTCTCTTCTTGCAGCTAGCTTATGTCTTGCAAATACAGTGCGTTTTTTGTTTATCTTAAAAAGAGGGCCGCTCATGCAGGCATCTTTACATATATTAGCTTCTATAAATAGCTTATCAGGAGGAAGGCTGTTTAGTTTTATACACTCCTCTAAATAAGTAAACATATCTATGCAATCTCTTGCGCCGTCTACGGATATAGGTAAGTAGCCTTCAAACGAGGCAATGTTTGACATAGAATCGATAACGCCATTTGAGCGAGGATATATTCTAGCAGAAGGATCTTCCATCCCGATGAAAGTATGCTTTAAAGGAGCTTCCTTACTTGAAGCTTCAATCCAAGTCTCAATTTCATCAAATGTAAGCACATTGTCTATATATCCGTTTGCAAATATATCAGAGGGCTCGTATTTTTTACTGATACATGGCCCTATAAAAACCACCTTTGAATCAGGAAAGGTTTCTTTAATAAACTTTCCGTGAGCCATCATAGGTGATAACGTGGGAGTTAGCATTGGAATCAGTAAAGGAAAATGGCGTTCTATAAGCATAACTATAGAGGGACAGGCACTATTTATCATAATTGGCATATTGCCCTGTTTCATAATTCTTATGTAGTCGTGATTAACCATATTTGCGCCAATAGCAGTTTCTTGAACATCATAAAATCCAAGCGCTATTATTTTTAGCGCAAGCGCTTCAAATTCATCTGTAAACCAAGCCTTATATGAGGGCGCAAGGGATACTATAACTTTTGAACCACTAGCTATAAGCTGCTTTACTTGATCCACTTCACTTTGGATAAATTTAGCGTGCTGTGGACAGACTTCGATACACTTTCCACAAAGGATACATTCCTGCTCAATTATAGTGGCCTTATCATCTTTAAATTGAATTGATTTTACAGGACATTCTCGTATGCATTTATAGCAAGCCTGACAACTTCCGGGATTTAAATTTATATATGACATAAAATATAGGGCTCCTCTCTATTATTAAGTTCCTATAATTAACTAAGCTTCTATTGCAAGCGGGAGAATAAGCTCTAAAAACTTATCAGAGGCATTTGTAATATTTACGCCGGATACTAATTGCCCATTTATACTTATAGAAATTCCATTAACACAGTTTTTCATGCAAAAAGAAGCTTTAATATTAATTCTATCAGAAATTCCATGCTCTTCAGCCATTTCTTTAAAGGTTTGTACGACCCTGTACGAACCTTTCATGTGGCAGGAGCTTCCTACGCATATTACAACTTCGACCATGTAAATTCTCCTTATCGTATCAATAACATTCAAATCATCATAATATAATTATACCAATAAGAAAGCGTAGAAACAAGCGTAGAAGCCATAAAAAACGAATGAAATTGATGGAAAATATATAAAAGATAAGGTTAATATATCAAATGAAATCAAATAAATACTTTTTGATTGTTTGGAATTTTACAGTTGAAGTATTTTTGCATATAATAAAAAAATAGCTATTACTCTGAAAGTAGTAGCTATTTTTGAGTCTATTTCCTGTTTCACGATAGTTGTTTTAGTTAGCAGGCAGCTTCTTGTATATTTGAAACTGTAGCTTCTCTTCTAAGGGCAATAAATAAAAGGGCACTCACTGCCATTAGTATAGGGTAGTAAAGATTTGGAATTATATCAAATGGAGTTATACCTACAAGGGAAGCTGCGGTAAGAAGCTGAGCTCCATATGGTACAAGGCCTTGGAATACAGAAGTGAATATATCTAGAATTGAAGCACTTCTCTTTGGATCTACGCCAAACTCATCACTTATTTCTTTTGCTATAGGGCCAGCCATTACGATAGCTACGGTATT
>JBOFWC010000153.1:0-1219 GCA_051653405.1 Proteocatella sp.
TTATGAACAAGAACTTGATGAATTGGAAAAACAATTTGGGAAAATGGATAGTGAAAAACTAATCGAAAAAATCAAATTGGCAATTGATAATCCCTTAGTTGAGGCAGCTGTTAAGTCAAGGGGATTATGTTTGATCGGCAGTATAATTTCTTGCCTATCGCCGTATTTGGCAGATGATGAAGGATATTCATATTTTAAAAAGGCGCTAGAATTTGATGGTACTAATTATGAGGCTATATTGGGGATATGCTTTATATTCAACACATATCCATATCCATTTAATACAATATTGACAGAAGTAGAATATCTGTCCTATATTCAGCAACTTATTAAAGGATTTGATTCTATGGATGAAAGACAAAGACATAATATGTTACAATCTATAAATTGGTATACAGATTATAGAAAAAAAGTTATAGAAAAATATGGGTATCCAGTAAAGCAGGAATTTAATTCAGTGAAAATAGGTGAATAAGTGTATTGGCTATTGAACTAAGGTCAATAATTGAAGACGATGGGGCTGTTTAAAATAAGAGGTCAATAAAATTTGAGCATTTTTAATGCTGTGGCCAGAAAAATATTGACAAAAAGTATTTAAAGGGATAACATTAAAAATGAATTCGGAATTCATTTTATGGGGTGTTTATATTGTGCAAGCAAAAAAAGACAAAATAAAAAAGCTTTTAGAAAATGCGGCGCTTAAAGTTTTTTCACAAAAAGGGTATCTGGATACTAAAATGAGTGATATAGCAAAAGACGCTAATATATCTGTGGGAAATATATATACTTATTTTAAAAACAAGGAGGATCTGTTTTATTCGGTAGTTCCTGCTAGGCATGTGGACTTTTTACGAAATTATCTTGTTAAGGCAATTCATCTTTATAACAAGAGCAATTTAAGCCCTGAAGATGAAATTTTTATAAGTGAAAAGTTCATAAATGTTCTTATAAAGTATCGCATGCACCTTATAATTATTTTTGAAAAAAATAAGGGAACGCAATATGAAAAGGAAAAAAATGAATTGATCCAATTGCTTCTCGAGGCAAAAAAACCATACTTGAAAAGTGATCATAAATACTATAATTTATGTATTGAAGATAATATGAAATTAATGCAGATCATAATTAGTAACTCTTTTAATATGATATTAGATTTACTAAAAGAAGAAATAAGTGATGAGAGTAGAAAAACGATTTTTAAAGCAATTAATGTATATAG
>JBOFWC010000154.1:0-17992 GCA_051653405.1 Proteocatella sp.
GTTTGTCAAGCTATTGATTTAAGAGGAAATAAAGGACTTGGAAAAGGAACTAAGCCAGCTTATGAAACCTTAAGAAAACTTGTGCCTATGCTGGAAGATGATAGACCTCTATATGAAGATATAAATAAATGCGAGTCTATAATTGTAGATGAATCACTAATAAAAAATGTAGAAGCAGCAGTTGGAAAAATAGAATTTTAAATTTTCTTTTACAAAAATTAAATTCATACTCTTAATTATATAATAGTTATATGATATAATATAGTTTTAGAGAACATTTGATTGGAGTAAATAATGTTAAATATAGAAAATAAATTCTTACCTTTAAGTAAAAAAGAAGCAAGAGAAAGAGGTTGGGAAGAAGTTGATTTTGTACTAGTTTCAGGAGATGCATATGTTGATCATCCAAGTTTTGGGACAGCGGTTATAGGAAGAATACTCGAAAGTGAAGGGTATTCAGTTGGAATAATAGCACAACCTGACTGGCGTAATGAAAATAGCATGAAAATATATGGAAAACCAAGACTTGCTTTTCTTGTGGGGAGTGGAAATATAGATTCGATGGTCAACAATTATACGGCATCTAAAAGACCTAGAAGAACAGATGAATATTCTCCAGGAGGAAACAAAGGATTTAGACCTGACAGAGCACTTACCGTGTATTCGAGAATGGTTAAGGAAGCATATCCTGAGGTACCGATTGTTATAGGCGGGATCGAAGCTAGCTTAAGGAGATTTGCACATTATGATTATTGGAGTGATTCAGTTATGCCTTCAATTATATTTGATACTGATGCAGATATTCTTATGTTTGGAATGTCAGAAAACCAGATAAAAGAACTTGCTAAGGGGCTAGATAGAGGATGGCCTATTCATAAGATAAAAAATATACACGGAACATGCTATAAAACTGATCAGCTTCCTAAAAAATTAGATTATGAGATAATACCAAGTTATGAAGAAGTAAAGTCTGATAAAGTAAAGTTTGCACAAGCGTTTAATATTCAAAGCAGAGAGCAAAATCCATATATAGGAAAAGCCGTAATTCAAAAACACAATGACGAGTATTTAGTTCAGCTTCCACCAAGTATGCCGCTTACTCAAAAAGAAATGGATAGTATATATAATCTTCCATTTATGAGGACATATCATCCTAGGTATAAGAATTCTGGCGGAATACCTGCTTTAACTGAAGTTGAATTTAGCGTTACAGATCATAGAGGATGTTTTGGGGGATGCTCATTTTGTGCTATAGCATTCCACCAAGGACGAATAATTCAAAATAGAAGTGATAATTCAGTTATAAATGAAATCGTTCAAATGACAAAGCAAGAAAATTTTAAAGGCTATATTCATGATGTAGGAGGCCCGACTGCTAATTTTAGAACGGTCGCATGCAAAAAACAATTGAAAGTAGGGGCATGTAAAGATAGGCAATGTCTCTTCCCTGAAATATGTCCAAATCTAGAAATAGATCATAAGGAATATTTGGGAATATTAAAAAAAGCAAGAGAAGTGCCAGGCGTTAAAAAAGTTTTTGTACGCTCAGGAGTAAGGTTTGATTATCTTATGGCAGATAAAAAAACTAACTTTATGGAAGAACTGTGCAAGTATCATGTGAGCGGACAATTAAAAGTAGCGCCAGAACATGTTTCTTCAAATGTTTTAAAATATATGGGGAAGCCAAATCGAAAGGTATATGACTCATTTGTAGATAGCTACAATAAAACTAATCAGAGAATTCAAAAGAAGCAGTATCTTGTTCCATATTTCATTTCAAGCCATCCAGGGTCAACTTTAAAAGATGCAGTTTTGTTGGCAGAATATACAAGGGATATGGGATACAACCCAGAACAGGTACAGGATTTTATACCTACGCCAGGAAGTCTTTCGACCGCAATGTATTATTCTGAAATTGATCCTAGAACGATGAAACCTGTTTATGTTGCAAAAACTGCTAAAGAAAAGTCGCTTCAAAGAGCACTTCTTCAATATAGGGATCCCAAAAATTATGAATTGGTTTTAGAAGCACTTCAAAAAACAAATCGTATGGATCTTGTAGGTTTTGGAGATAAGGTGCTTATAAGACCTAAATATTCTCAAAATAAAGTTAACAAAAAAGACGAGAATAGACGTAATGCTAATTCTAGCAAATTTAATAGTAAATTTGACAAGAAAAAAACAAATACTTCAAAATCTAGAAAACATAAATAATTAATATTGAAAATGGCTATTTTTGAAAATTTATAAATTCAAAAATAGCCATTTTTTAAGTTTTATTATTCAATAGATTTTCTTTTTCTTGAAGACTTTCTATTTTTCTTTTTATTTAAACCAAGCTTTCTTAATATTCTTTTTTTATAATAGTTTCTATTTACATAAAAATAGATAACTACAAGTAAAAGTAATATTAACAATATAAGTTTTAATACAAACTTACCTACTACAGAAATAGCTTGTTTTAATTTTAAAGAAAAGCTATCTTTGAGTATTTTTTGTTCTTGGATTTTTATACTAAAGTTTCCTATTTCTTTATACATATACTGACTTTTATCTTTTAAGCTTATTGAATAAGTAAGTTCTTTTCCATTGTCTATTTTTGAAGAATTTTCGAATTTAATATTTACATTAGAGGGATTTAAATCTTTGTAAAGTAAAATGTTATAAGTATTTAATTTATTTGTAAGAGCAGCTTGAACGTCATCATAATCATTTTCCTCTGAAGAATAAGAGTTTTCCAATTCTGCATTTTCTAGAGATACTTTTGCAAATGAATTAAATCCATATTCAAATAGTTTTTTTGTATCTGAATAATTACTTCTCCCACTTTGATTTCTGAGAAGTACTACAATAAGTTCTCTTTTACCGTCACTTGCAACAGTTACTAAAGTATTTAATGCTTCTGAGGTATATCCAGTCTTGCCACCTATAGCTTTTTCATAATAAAATTCAGTTTCCTTAAGCATTCTATGGGTAGTCCAAAGATATCTTATTTCATTTTGTTTATTTGTTGGAGGAATTTGATAGGATGTAGTTCCAAATATTTTTTTAAAATCAGAATTTTTTAATGCATCTCTAGTTATCATGGCCATATCGTATGCTGTAGTTTGATGATCAGGAGAGTGAAGTCCGTTGGGATTAACAAAGTTTGTGTTTTTAGCACCGGCGGCTTTTGCTCTTTCATTCATTAATTTTGCAAAGTCAGAAACATTACCGCTAATATGTTCAGCTATTCCATTACAAGCTTCATTTGCAGAAGGAAGCATAGCTCCATATAAAGCATCTTCTAGTTTTATCTCTTCACCTTCGTCAAGTGCAATATGTGCAGAATCCCGAGGAATACTAAAGACAGCATTTCGACTCATTGTTATGGTTTCTTGCATTTTCCCACTTTCAACACCTAATAAAATAGTCATTATTTTTGTTATAGAAGCTGGAAACTCTTTTTTATCCATATTTTTTTCATAAAGCACTTGTCCAGTTTCTGCATCCATAAGTATTCCAGAATCGGCACTTATTAAAGAACTTGTTTCATCGTCTGCAAAAACTATATAATTAGAAAAAATAAACGAAAATAATGTAACAAGTGAAATGATTTTTAGTAATTGTGTTTTTTTCATAGTTCAAAATCCTTATGTAATTTTATTTTTATTTAACTATATAATATTACAATAATTTTAAAGATTTTTCAACTATATATGTTTAATTAGATTTCTAAATAGAATAAATTTTCAGATTTGAATGCAAAATTCAATTAACATTTGTTACTATAAGTGCTCATCATTTGACAAATGATATATGAAATGGTATAATTATGTGCAATAAAAGAGGAAGGTGAGTTGATTATTGTGGAAAAAAATCAGAATATCTTGAATGAAAATGATTTACTTAAACTTGAACATATAATACCTTCAGCTACTATAATATTCAATTTAGAAGAAGTTTTATTTACAAACTCATATTTTAAAAAAGTTATGGGTTGTGATATAAATAAATTAAGAAAAATGAAGCTTAAAGATTTTATTTTTGATAATCAGAAAAGGATTGTATTGGAAGATATATCCTTGCTTCTTAGCGGGAAAATAAAAGAGTCTGAAATAGAGCTTAGAGTAAAATGTAGCCATAATACTCAAAAATGGATTGAGTGTATTTCGAAGACTGTTTATTATAATGATAAATTATATATAATTACAAGCTTTGTAGATATAACAAGTAGTAAAGAATCGCAAAAAGAGTTATCTCAGCTATTAACACTTAGAGATGCGATGCTTGAAGTAACCCATTCAGTTATAACTTCGGATGGAATAGATACAATATATAAACTTATATTGAAAAATGCTATAAAATCTATAAAAAATGCTACACTAGGTACGATTCTTTTAAAAGAGGGAAATAATTTAAAAGTAGTTTCTCAAGTAGGTTTTGATAACGAGAATATAGAAAAATTTGAAATTCCTATAGAAAAATCCTTTATCTATAGACTTACCAGTGGTCAATTAGATGAAATAAAGAAAATAAATAATTTAAAAAATATAGCAGATTTTATAAAAATAAAGACAGGTAGTAATAAATCTGAGTTTATAAAATCTACAATAACGGCACCAATATATGTAAATGGTCACTTTTTAGGAGTAGTTAATATTGATTCTACTCAAACTAACGCTTTCGATGAAAATGATCTTAAAGTGATGGAGTTTATCAGAAATAATGTAGAAATTGCAATTTCAAATCATATGCTATATGAAGAAAAGGTACAGCTTTCAAAATATGATAGTTTAACTAAGTTATATAACAGATATTACTTTGAAGAACTTTTTGAGCATGTTAAGGCAAGGTCTTTGAGATACAATGAAGGTTTTAATGTGGTAGTTTTTGATATAAATGACCTAAAGATTATAAATGATAATTTTGGACATGTGGCGGGAGATTCAGTACTTCAATTTTTTGCAAAAAACGCTTCTCAAATAATACGAAAAAGTGATATTTTAGCTAGATATGGCGGAGATGAATTTGTTGGTATATTTTTAAATTCAAACAAATATTTAATAAAAAAAAGATTGGATGAATATTTACTTTATCTAGAAAATAACTTTATCAATATCGATAATTATAAAATAAAATGTTCATTTAGTTACGGGATTTCGACATTTCTTGATGATGGCACAAATATAAAAGATTTGATTAAGGCAGCAGATAGCAGAATGTACGAATTTAAACATAGATACAAATTAAAGCTAAAATAAAATTATAATAAAATATTAAAATCCTAGATTATTCAAAGTTTGAAAAAACGTTTTGAAAAATAATCTAGGATTTTCTTTTGAGACTACTGCGATTTCACAATTTTCTTAGAATAATTTCTTTTTAAACATAAAGATTGTGAATACTATAGTTATTATTACGGTGTAGAGCAAAACAAATAAGAATCCATGAGGATTATTTGCAAGAGGGACAGGAACATTCATTCCCATAAAACTTGCAACAATAGTAGGTATAGCTAATATTATTGTAAGTGATGTGAGGAGTTTCATAACAATATTTAGGTTATTTGAAATTATAGATCCAACAACACCCATGGTTCCATTTAATATATTACTATAAGTTTGAGACATATCTATTGCCTGTTTATTTTCAATTATTACATCCTCAAGAAGGTCTTTATCATCCGAATACTGTTTAATAACATCAAGCCTCATCATCTTTTCAAATACTATTTCGTTTGCCTTAAGTGATGTAGTAAAATAAACAAGGGATTTTTCAAGAGATAATAATTGCAAAAGTTCTTCGTTTTTCATAGATTTATGAAGTTCTTTTTGAATACTCTCACTTATTCTATCAATCTGTTTAAGGTAAAACAGGTAATAGGTTGCATTCTTATACATTATTTGGAGAATTATTCTAGTTTTTTTTGCAGTATGAAATCCCTTTACTCTCATTTTTATAAAGTCGTTTAGAAGTTTAATTTCTTTTGTAGACACTGTTATTAGAGCCTCTTCTGCGACAACGATTCCGATAGGGATAGTTCCATATATTCGAGAACCTTCAAGCGTAACATCTTCGAATGGAATAGGAACGTCGATGATAAAAAGTGTACTTTCATCTTCCACATCTATACGAGGACTTTCTTCGTCGTCTAGTGCAGCCTTTAAATGGCTTTCTTCAATATTGTATCGCAATCTTATGTTTGCGAGTTCTTCTTGAGTTGGATTTATCATATTTATCCATACGCCATCTTCAAGTGCATGAATCTCTTTGGTAACATCATTTATAGTTTTATATATTTTTATCATTTAAACGCTCCAAAATCAAGATTTACTGTTTAATTCAGATAATATCTGAGGAATTATTTGTTTTTTCCTAGAAACTATGTCTTTTACAAAAGTACCTTGTGAAGACTCGCAAGAAAAAGCACGGGAAATAAAATTATCATCTTTGCTGTAGTAGTACAAAGAAGATCCTTCTTTTATTATATCGGTAACTGCAAGTAGATACATAACATAATTTTTTGTTTCACTTTCAGATTTCATTTTTTCAAGAATTTCAGAAAGGTTAGTTTCTATATAGTCTAAATCCGATGTGAAGAACTGAGAAACTCTAAATTTTTCATTTACGTTAGTGAACTCTTTTGAGTCAGTATATAGAAGTTCTTCTATAGTAAGGCCTTCAGTAGAACATGCAGCTTTATACATATTAGAGAAGTGTGCTTGTAAATCTAGATTAGTTATTTTATTAAGTTCTCTTACAGCAGCTATATCAAAATGAGTACATGTAGGAGATTTGAAATATAGAGTATCAGAAAGGATTCCACTAATAAGAAGCCCTGCTATATCATAAGGAATATCTATATTATTTACTAAAAATTGTTGATAAACTATAGTACAAGTTGAACCAACAGGATAATTTATAAAGTGAATTGGTTCTATTGAAGTTAGGCCTCCAAGTTTATGATGGTCTATTATTTCAAGGATTTGAGCTTCATTTAAACCGTATACACTTTGGTTTTCTTCGTTGTGATCCATTAGGATTACTTTCTTTTTTGAAGTAGCATACATTGAGCGCCTATCTATAAAACCAAGATATTTTCCTGAATCATCTACTATAGGATAGTTTCTATAATTTGTATGAGAAATTTCGTCTTTTACATCTGTAAGATAATCGTCAATTGAAAGTTTTACTATATCGTGTTTTTTCATTATGTTTTTTACAGAATTACATTGCTGAATAAGTTTACTTACCTCATAAGTGTCTTTAGATGTTTGTACAATTGGGACTTTATTAAGGGCAGCTTTTTCCAGAATATTTTTTGGTATTTCTGTATCGCTACATATTATAATTAGGCCAGTTTTCCACTCAATTAGTTTTTCTATAAGATCAAAGACATCTCCAGTTATAACGATATCGTTAACTCCATATGGAGTTTCAATTGATTCATAGTATTCTGTAGCAACTGAAATTTTACCATTTATCTCAGAGTGTATATCAAGTCCAGCTGAAACTAAAATTTTCGAATCTAACTGTATAAGGATATTGTTAAAGACTGAGTTTAGTACAGTGAAATCTCCCTTTATAAGCTCCATGGCAATATCTTTTATGCTTAAGATACCTTTTAAATAATTATTTTCATCAGTTATAGCTATAGTGTTTAGCTTATTCATATCCATCATTTTAAATGCCTTAAGATATGAGTTGTGTTCATCAATTGGAAACGATTTATAGAAAGGTGTATCTTTAACCTGAGTCTTTACATCATTTAGAATTTCAGGATGAGGTACCTCAAAAAAGTCAAGCACATATCTTGCTTCATTTTTTATTTCACCCAAAACCTTAGGGTCAGCAGCCTCATTCATCTTGTTTTTTAAATAAGAATATGCAACTGCGCTGCATACAGAATCAGTATCAGGATTTTTATGTCCAAAAATTAATGTTTTCATAATAAATACCTCCTAGAATATTATACCAATCATATTAAAATTTTTCAATTTTAATATAGCTAAGTAGTGCAATTTAATGCAATTTATTGTATAATTTAAATCATCAGGGAAATTTTTTGCACAACTTTTAGGAAATTTGTATTATTTTAAGGAGAAAAAAATGGACACGAGTACGTATGTACAATTAGCTTTGTTAATTTTATTGATTCTTTTATCAGGCTTTTTTTCTGCTTCAGAGACTTCGCTTATGTCGCTTAGCAAAATAAGATTGAAGCATATGGTTGAATCTAATGTGAAAAATGCTAGAACTATAGAAAAAATGCTTAATACTCCCAATAATATGCTTGGGGCTATACTTTTAGGAAACAATGCTGTTAACATAGGAGCTTCTTCGGTAGCGACTGCACTTGCAATATCAATATTCGGCAATAGTGGGATAGGGTTTTCTACACTTGTTATGACACTATTGATACTGATATTTGGAGAAATAACTCCCAAAAATTTAGCTATGCAGTATACTGAAAAATTTGCCCTTTTTGTAGCTCCGGCAATAAATTTTCTAGCAATTTTATTTTCGCCGCTTGTACGTGTATTGACCAAAATTACAAATTTATTTATAAGACTTCTTGGAGGAACCCCTGATGATAAAAAGCCATTTATAACACAGGAGGAACTTAGAACTATTGTAGATGTTTCAAGTCAGGAAGGTATACTTGAAAATGAAGAAAAGGAAATGATTTACAATATATTTGAATTTGGTGATTTACGTGTTAGAGATGTAATGATTCAAAGAATGGATGTGCTAGCAATTTCAAAAGAAGCTTCCTATGATGAAGTTCTTGAAGTTTTTAATGAAAAGAAATTTTCTAGACTACCAGTTTATGATGATACAATAGATAACATAGTGGGAATAATTTATGCTAAAGATTTATTTTTTAATAAAATATCAGGCATAGATGTTTCATATGAATTCAAAGTTGAAGATTATATGAGAGAACCACTTATTACATTTGAATTTATTAAAATATCAGATTTCTTTAAACAGATGCAAGGTCATAGAAGTCATATAGCTATAGTCCTTGATGAATATGGAGGCGTTGCAGGACTTGTTACTATGGAAGATATTGTAGAAAGTATATTTGGTGAAATAAATGATGAATTTGATGAAAGTTATGAAAGTGATGTAGAAGTTATAAAAGAAGATGAATATGTAGTAAATGGTAATATAAAACTAGATGAGCTTAATGATCTTATAGGAACTGCATTTGAGTCAGAAGAGTTTGAATCGCTTGGTGGCTTTATAATAGGAATACTTGGAAGACTTCCTAAGAATGCAGAAGTAGTTCACTATTATAATTATAAATTTATAATAGAGCAGGTTTCAAAAAATAGAATAACAAAAGTAAGGATATTTACTTAAAATGGAAAATGTTAAAAATTACTTTGTATATATACTGGAATGTTCGGACAAAACATTGTATACTGGATATACTGTGGACATAGAAAGAAGATTTTTGGAACACAATCAAGCTAGAGGAGCAAAATATACAAGAGGAAGACTCCCTGTAAAAATAGTATATTTAGAAAAACATATGTCATTATCAGTAGCTCTAAAAAGAGAAGCTGAAATAAAAAGTAAAACCAAGAAACAAAAGCTAGAATTAATAAATTTAAGTAGCGTGAATGGGGGAATTTCAATTGAAGAAATTTTTAGTAATAGACAGTAGCGTATTGCCAGATGTATTTGAAAAAGTACTTACGGCAAAGGAACTTCTTAGAACAAATAGTGTAAAAGGTATATCAGAAGCAGTAAAAAAAGTAGACATATCAAGAAGTACATTCTACAAATATAAGGATTATGTGTTTAGTTTATCTGAGGGAATGGTTGGGAATAAAGCAATACTTTCATTTTTATTGAAGGATGAAAGAGGAACACTTTCTCCTATATTAAGATTTTTGTCAGATAATCATGTGAATATCCTTACTATAAATCAAGATCTTCCAATTAATAAGATAGCAAACGTTTCAATAACAATTGAAATTTCTAAAATGGAAACAGATATAAATTCTCTTGTAGAAGAGTTGAAAAATTTAAGTGGAGTAGTTAAGGCAGAATTATTAGCTTTAGAGTAGTAGGTGAGTAATAAATGATAAAAAACGATTTTAAAAAATTACCTCCAAAAAAACTTGAGGAATTTTATAATAAAGAAAAAAATAAAATAATAATAGCAGGACCATGCTCTATAGAATCAGAAGAGCAACTTCTAAAAATAGCCGAGTTTGTAAAAGCTCAAGGGGCGACAGTTTTGAGAGGTGGAGCATATAAGCCAAGAACCTCAAATAGAGATTTTCAAGGATTAAAAAGCGAAGGTCTTGAAATCCTATCAAGAGTTAGAGAACAAGTGGGTATAAAAGTTATCACTGAAGCTATAGATAATGAATCATTAGAAAGCGTAGCTATGGTTAGTGATATAATACAGATAGGTTCTAGAAATATGCAGAATTTTTCACTTTTAAGAGAAGCTGGAAAGTATAAAAAACCAATTTTGCTTAAGAGGGGAATGGCAGCTACAATCTATGAATGGATAAGAGCGGCAGAATATATATATGAATCAGGGAATTCTGAAATAATAATGTGTGAGCGAGGAATACGTACGTTTAATGACTATACTAGAAACACTATGGATATTGCAGCAATTCCAATAATAAAAAAAGAAACAGGACTTACTGTAATCGCAGATCCTAGTCATGGAACGGGAATAAGAAGTCTTGTAGCTCCAATGTCATATGCTTCATTAGCAGCAGGGGCGGATGGACTTATAATAGAAGTTCATCACAATCCTGAAGAAGCCCTTTCAGACAAAGAGCAAACCCTAGATTTTAATGAGTTTAAATCACTTATGGAAAAAATTTAAAGGAAATCCTTTAAATTTTTTACTTTTTTGTGTCAAAAAAAGAAGGAAAATAGTAACATCTGTAGAATTGTACTATTGAGAAGTTGAACGGAGATGGATATGGGTATAGATAATAACTTCATTTCGAGCATTAAAGATAGGGCAAATATAGTCGATATTATAGGTGAATATGTAAATCTTAAAAGCAATGGGACAAATTATAAAGCGTGTTGTCCTTTTCATAATGAGAAAACCCCGTCCTTTATGGTAAGTGAAAGTAAGCAAATATTCAAATGTTTTGGATGCGGCAAGAGCGGGGATGTTATTCAATTTGTAGAATTTATAGAGCGAGTGGATTTTGTAGAAGCAGTAAAACTTCTTGCAGGAAAACTTAATATGGAAATTCCCGATGACAACTATAATAAAGCAGAAAATAATAATATAGCGATTCTAAAGGAAATAAATACGGTTGCAGCAAGATATTACTACAAAAAGCTGATATCTAATTCTCTGATTTTAGAGTATTTAAAGAAAAGAGGTATATCTCCTGAGATGATAAAGGTTTTTGGACTCGGCTTTTCTGATTCATCGGGAGAATTATTAAATATTTTAAAAAAAGACTATAATGAAAAACAACTTGTAGACAGCGGACTATTCGTAATAAAGAATAATAAACTGTATTCTAGATTTTGGAATAGAGTAATGTTTCCAATCTTTGATGTACGAAATAAAGTTATTGCATTTGGAGGAAGACAGCTTGAGGATTATGGACCTAAATATCTTAACTCTCCAGAAACTGCAATATTTTTAAAGAAAGAAAATTTATATGCTTTTAATATTGCTAGAAAAAATGTTATTAACGATAGTTTGTTTTTAGTAGAAGGCTATATGGATGTTATAAAAATGCATCAGTTTGGATATAAGAATACGGTAGCCTCGCTTGGAACTGCACTTACGGCTGATCAAGTGAAACTTATAAAAAAATCAGCTTCTAAAGCATTTATAATTTATGATTCAGATGAAGCTGGAATAGCAGCATCTTTAAGAGCGTTAGATATTGCCAAAAATGAAAATTTAGATTGTAGGGTAGTAACAATTACAGGAGCAAAAGATCCAGATGAGTTTTTATCTAATTATGGGCCACAGGCTTTTGAAAAGTTACTTTTGAATTCAGATGATTATCTTATATTTAACTTAAAATTTATAAAAAAGAGATATGATTTAAATCAAGATACAGCCAAGATGGAATTTCTTAAAGAATCTACAGATTATATAAAGAAATACCTTGAAGATAGAAATACCAGCCATATATATGTAGAAAATGCAATATATTATTTGACTGACATTACTGGCTATTCAGTTAAATCAATAGGTCAAGATATTTTTGGAAAATATTTCAGTACTAAGCAGTTTAAAAGAAATCTGAAGGATGAAGATGTACAGCTATCTTCACCTAATGAAGCAAACGAAATGGTTTTAAATTTAGATGAATTTGAGTTAGATAAGAGAGAAAAACTTATTTTATCTTGTATAATAATGGGTAAAATTAAATTAGATGAGTTCAGCATAAATGATTTTATTTTTAAAGAAAACAGACTTATTTATGCAAAGCTTTTAATGAAGCAATCTTCGGACTTAGAATTTTTAAAAGATTATTTTAGAGATATAAATTCAGAAGAATTAGCTTTGCTTAAAAAGAATATGAAGAAACGTAAGTTTGAACGGCAGATAGAGTATTTTGAAAGTATACAGCTAAAATTATTACAGCAAACAGATGAGTACTCATTAAATTTGGCGATTATTATTGGGCAACATATTATAAATTTAAACAATAACAAAAACAAATACTAAAACTTTAAATCAGGAGTGTATAATGGATAATATTGAAAACAAAGCAGCAGCAGCAATTACAATAAAAAATCTGCTTGATAAGGGAAAAGAGTCAGGAAGTTTGACATTTACAGAGATAACAGAAGCTCTTTCGACATTCGATCTAGATAAAGATGTAATTGAAAATACCTATGAGACTTTGAGTCAATTAGGGATAGAGGTTGTAGATGAAGATCAAAAAGACAATTCTTTTGAAATGTTTGATGAGATTGACTACGAAAAAGAATCTATTATTGCAGAAGAAGTTCAGGCTGAAGCATTAGATCTTTCTGCACCAAAAGGGATTTCATTAGATGATCCAGTAAGAATGTATCTTAAAGAAATTGGTAAAATTCCACTTCTTTCGCCAGAAGAAGAGTCAGATCTTGCAAGAAGAATGGATGAAGGCGATGAAACTGTAAAACAACAGCTTGTTGAAGCCAACTTAAGACTGGTTGTTTCTATTGCAAAAAGATATGTTGGTAGAGGAATGTTATTTCTAGACCTTATACAGGAAGGAAACCTAGGACTTATAAAAGCAGTTGAGAAATTCGACTACAAAAAAGGATTTAAGTTTTCAACATATGCAACTTGGTGGATAAGACAGGCTATAACAAGAGCAATAGCAGACCAAGCAAGAACCATAAGAATACCAGTTCATATGGTAGAAACAATAAATAAGCTTATACGAGTATCAAGACAATTAATGCAGGAACTTGGAAGAGATCCAAAGCCAGAAGAACTTGCTGCAATAATGGATATGCCAGTAGATAAAGTAAGAGAGATACAAAAAATATCACAAGAACCGGTTTCTCTAGAGACTCCAATAGGAGAAGAAGAAGACAGTCATCTTGGGGATTTCATACCAGATGAAGATGCACCAGCACCAGCAGAGGCAGCTGCATATTCTTTATTAAAAGAGCAGCTTGAAGAAGTATTAATGTCACTTAATGAAAGAGAACAAAAAGTTCTTAAACTAAGATTTGGACTTGAAGATGGAAGAGCAAGAACGCTTGAGGAAGTTGGTAAAGAATTTGAAGTTACAAGAGAAAGAATAAGACAGATAGAAGCAAAAGCACTTAGAAAACTTCGTCATCCAAGCAGATCTAAAAAACTTAAAGATTATCTAGACTAAGGAGTTTTATGGAAAATACAGTTGAGAAAATCCAATATAAAGCAATACTTGTAACATTAAACATAAGCGATATTCGAAACAAAGATTTTATAGAAGATATTGATTCAGCCATAGATGAATTTAAAGAACTTGCACATGCAGCTGATATTCAAGTACTAGGAAGTCTTGTTCAAAACAAGACTTCTATAGATGTAACTTATTTCATAGGCAAAGGAAAAGTGGAAGAAATAAAAGAATTTGCACAAAATATGGGTGCAAATATAATAATATTCAACCATGAGCTTTCTGGCTCTCAAATAAGAAATCTAGAAAATAGCATAGGTATAGATGTTATAGATAGAACGATGCTTATACTTGAAATCTTTGCTAAGAGAGCAGTTACAAAAGAAGGTAAGCTTCAGGTAGAACTTGCACAATTAAAGTATAGATTACCTAGACTTTCAGGTCTTGGAGAAAAACTTTCTAGAACTGGTGGTGGAATTGGAACTAGAGGGCCAGGTGAGAAAAAGCTTGAGACCGATAAACGTCATATAAATTCAAGAATTCTTGAAATAGAAAAAGAGTTAAAAGATATAATAAAGAACAGAAATGTTCAAAGAAATCAAAGAATAAAGTCAGATATACCTATAGTAGCTCTTGTGGGATATACAAATGCTGGTAAATCAACGCTTACAAATGAAATTATAAGACGAAATGAGCTTCATGATCCAGAAAAAGAAGTTTTTGTAAAAGATATGCTTTTTGCAACCCTAGATACCTCACTTAGAAAGGCAAAGTTTTCAAATGGAAACCCGTTCTTAGTTACAGATACCGTAGGGTTTGTATCAAGACTACCACATGCTCTTGTAAAAGCATTTAAATCTACTTTAGAAGAGGCTGTCTATGCGGATTTAATTCTTCAAATTATTGATGCTTCAGATAAAAACTATGATTTACAAAGAGAAACTACAGAAAGTGTTTTAAATGACTTAGGCTGTAGTGATAAACCCAAAATTGTAGTAAATAATAAGATGGATTTAACAGATGGAAACTTTGTAGGAATAAGAAAACAGGAACCATGCATAAATATAAGTGCTAAAAATCCAGATGATATATCAAGCCTTTTGGACCTTATAGAAAAAACACTGATTCCAGATATGGAAGACAAGGAACTTGTTATTCCATATAATGAGGGTTCCGTGCTAAATGAACTTCATGAGAAATACAATTCTCTAGAAACAGAATATGTAGAAGATGGAATTAAAGTTTGTTTAAAACTTACACAGGATGATATAAAACGATATATAAAATACATCGTAGAATAAGGAGAATGATGATTTTGGATTATCAAAAAGAATCATATCGACTATATCTTGAAAATAAGACTATTTCAGAGATATCTAAAATTCTTAAATTAGATGAAAATATGGTTCAGCAGCACATAATAAGTGCAAAGCTGAACCAAAATTTTGATAAAAAACCTAAAAATAATACTTTTTTAGATGAGATTTTGATTATGGAAAAATCAGATAGACTTAAATCTATTGCAGAAATGAATGAGTCATCAAAAGTTGAATTATCTTATCAAATAGAAGCTTATCTAAATAAAGAAAATAAAAATCCCGAAGATTGTGCACTAGTAGTATGGATTATAGGGGAGCTAAAACTTAAAAACTTTGATGAATATTTAAAAAAGCTTTCATTTAGCTATAATGGAAATATAAAGCGCATGGTTTTTTCTACTATGGGCAAAATATATAATCCGGAATTTGTTCCGTATTTAAAACAAGGTTGTAAAGATAAAAAACCTCAGGTCCGTTCTTATGCAATAAAATCTTTTGCAAAATACAATACAGAAGATAAATTAGATTTTCTTAGGAAGGTATATAAGCAGGAAACTGAAGAATACAACCGAAGAATTATTTTAAGGGTAGTGAAAGAGGGATAGGAATTTGAAATATTATTCAGTACTTAAATATTCAGAAGCAGAACATGTTATTGAAAAATCAAGATTTATTACTTATACAATGCCCGTGAAAACGGAAGAAGAAGCGATTGCTTTTATTGCTAAAATAAAAAAACAAAATTACAATGCTACACATAATGTCAGTGCCTATGTTATAGGTGAAAAATCTGATATAAAACGTTATTCTGATGATGGAGAACCATCTGGAACTGCCGGAATGCCTGCTCTAGATACACTTTTAAAAAAAGGAATAACTAATATATGTGTAGTTATTACTAGATATTTTGGGGGCATAAAATTAGGTACAGGAGGGCTTGTAAAAGCTTATACTGAATCTACAAAGCTTGGAGTAGAAGCATCTCAGCTAATTGAGTTTAGAGAGCTTATGAAATACAAAATAGTATCTTCATATGACCTTTTCTCAAAAGTACAGTACAAATTGCAGAATAGTCCAGTTCATATCGCAGATATAGAATATATGGAGAATGTATCCATACAGATATATTTTGAAGAAGAAGATAAAAAAATTATAGAAGAGCTGATTGATCTTACAGCTTCGAATATAGAAATAGAAGAACTGCCAAATGAGTATGTAGTATTTTTAAATGACAAAATTTTAAATTTATAAATTATTGAAAGGTAAAACTATGACAATTGAAGAAAAAATTGCAAAGACCGTAGAATGGTTGAGAAAGAAAGTCGAAGAAACAGGTTCGAAAGGACTTATAGTAGGAATTTCAGGTGGAATTGATTCAGCTGTAGTAGCTAATCTTATAAAACTTGCCTGCCCAGAAAATTCATTAGGGGTAATGTTGCCAATCAAAAACTCTGATGAAGATTTAAATGATGCAAGAGAACTAATTGCTTCATGTGGAATAAAGGGTTTTGCTGTAGATTTAACTTCTGAAAATGAATCAATACTTAATAAGGTATCTGAACAGATGGGCGATCTTTTTAATGAAGAGAATCGAAAAATAGCAGATGCAAATATGAGAGCAAGACTTAGAATGACTACACTTTATACAATTGCTAACAATTTAAACTATCTAGTTGTAGGAACTGACAATGCAGCAGAGCTTCTTACTGGATATTTTACAAAATATGGTGATGGCGGAGTAGATATACTTGCGCTAGCGAACCTTTTAAAGAGTGAAGTTTATGAGTGGGGAGCGTACTTTAATGTACCTAAAAACATTCTTGATAAAGCTCCAACTGCAGGGCTTTGGGAAGGTCAAACTGACGAAAAAGAAATGGGAACAACTTATAACTATATAGATATGTATCTTCAAGGAAAAGAGATTCCACAAAAGGATAAGGAAATAATAGAAAGACTTAATGCAAGATCAGCACATAAGCGCACTATGCCTCCACATCCTCCAAAATTCTAAATTTATGAATTAAAGCGGATAACTGAAAAATCAGCCATCCGCTTATTTTTTATTCAATTACTCTGAGTCTTTCTGTTATACTATTTTTATTTATGATATGATGACTTATTATTGGCACAATTGTAGCTATAATAAGCAATATTGGACTACATAAAATAGAAGGCATAACCGAAAACTTAGCAGAAAATGCAATATTTCCTCCCATCGATAATTGGATCAAATAAAAACCTATAAAAGAACCTAGAGAAAGCGAAAGTAAAAACGTAAACACAATATACAGCAAACCTTCTATGGTTAGCATCTTTAAGGTTTGAGAATTTGTCATCCCGATGCTTTTTAAAACAGCAAGCTCATGTTTTCTATCTATTAAAGATGTGATTATCGTATTAGAAAAATTCATAATACCGATAAATCCCAATATTATACTTAAGGTTATGCCAACAGACATATAGGTATTTTTTAGATTCTCAAATTCTTTTACAAATATATTTTTAGAAGTATATTGCATATCAGTATTTATATTTGTACAATAATTATCTAGAAAAGTTTCTATTTGAGAATCGGAGCCTTCATTAACATCAAACGTAGTAAGCATTGGAGCAATATTTCCAAGATTATTTGTAAATTCTTTAGAGGATGTAAAAAATTCAATGTCTACAGGTTTAGAATATCTACAAGATATAGGATATGGAATATGCGCTATAGCCATAACTTCATACTCTTTAATACTTCCATTGGGAAACGTTAGGTCTACGGTATCACCTATATTGTAATAATTCATTTTTCCGGCAGAATCAAAAGTATTTACCAAAATATAATTTCCACTTTTA
>JBOFWC010000155.1:0-9165 GCA_051653405.1 Proteocatella sp.
TTTCTGCATCCGCATTAAGATATCCTTTAACCCACATTTCTAGTGGCACTTTTTTAGTGTCATCTGGTACCTGTGGTGCTCTTTGTTCTGGAGTTAAAATATTTCTGTGGATTATTACCCACTCACCTTTTTTAACCATGTTCCTACCTCTTTCTTTTAAATAACGTTTTCCAATCGATTATATATATTTTAAGCTTCTTCTTTACTTACTATTATTTGCAAATTTAGTGCCAATTTATTGTAAATAGTTTTCCTATTTTAAATAAAATTCTATATAATCCTTCTAACAAAAGCTTTTCGAGGTTTTTAATTTTCTAATTTGAACAAAAAATCTATATAACTTAAATAATAACTTGGTTTCAAAAATAAAAAATTGGAAATAAAATGCATAGTATTGTATGGAATTTTATTTCCACTATGCATTATTTTTCCAATTCAATTTCCGTAATATTAAATATATATCTTCCAAAAGTTTTATTAAAATAAATTTTAAAGGGTATTTATTATATAAGTTATTTTCCTATTTAAATGTAACTTTATTTAAACTTTGGGTAGTAATATGGGAGGTAATATGAAAAAACAAATTTTATTACTATTTATAATTATATTTACATTAACAGGATGTGCTTCTGATAAAACGTCTAGTAGCGAATCAGATAATAATGCTGATGCAAAAAGTTCTGATCAAGTCATCTCTTCTGAAGATAATTCTCAACTCGATAAAAAAGAATTTACACTTGAGGAACTTAGTAAGTATAACGGCAAGGATGGCCAGCCTGCCTATGTTGCTGTGGACGGTACTGTTTATGATGTAACTGATGTAGCTGCTTGGAAAGATGGAAAGCATAAAAAAGGACTTGAAGCTGGAAATGATTTAACCGAATATATAGGAAACGCTCCTCATGGAAAAGATGTACTTGAAAAACTTCCTGTAGTAGGCACTTTGGTAGAATAAATAATTAGTACTAAAATTAAAAATAAAATTAATATTAATTTTATTTATTAGTTTTTTGTTTATTCACTTTTTTAAATGGAGGTGTTTTTATCTAAACTTGACTCTGAAATGAATGAGCATCACAAGATATCCCACCACAAAATTCAAAATAACATGCTTAATTTAAAATCTCGTATAAATGTTTCAGATAATCCACTTCCTTTATTTATAGAGCTATTCAATATATCTAATGATTATTTGGCAGAACATATAATCAATGAAATTCATACAATAAAGGATCTAAATAATATTTATTAGAAAAAATCGGATAAAAAAATGAATGAGCATGCCCATTCATTTTTTGTTTATCTAAATTTGTAAAATTTAAACCTTATTATTCTCAAAAACATTGTGTCCATCATATGCAATATTTTTTGAATTTATATATGGATTCGGATAATTAACCGTAAGTATCCTTACAATTTTATTTGTATTATTTTCCCAATTATGGGGAGTTTTCGAATCCAAATATATACTATCTTCTGGATACATTTCAAAATTTTTATTTTTTACATGCATAGTCAGCACACCTTCAAGGACATATATAAATTCTACGCCTTCATGAACATAGTTCTCTGTAGCTTTGGACCCATATTTAGAAGGCAATATCTCATATATTCTAGGTAAAAAATCCGCTTTTGCTAAATCCTTTACAAGATTAAATTGGATATACTTAGAATTTACTGAAGATACTTCTCTGTCATAACTTCTTATAAGCATTTCCTTGCTTGTATTAGTTACTTTTTTTTCAAAAAATACATCTAAATCAACGTCTAGAACTTTTGCTATTATCATAAGTGAATCAACAGCTATAGTGGTCATTCCTCTTTCAAATTGCGAAAGAAATCCTGTGGAAAGTCCTGATTTTTCACTTAATTCCTTTAAGGTAATCTTCTTTTCTTTTCTAAGTCTATTTACTATTAAACCTATATCTGTCATTTCATTCATTAGTTTTTCTCCTCAATTAAGAAATCTTACCTCATTATAACTTATTCCGAATTGTTTGACAATTAATTTTAGTGAATTTATTGTATTTTTTATAAAATTTATTACATTTTAGCTGATTTTTCGCCACAAGCCTTCATCGCTTCTATAACAGCTGTTCTTAAGCCTTTTTCTTCTAGTACTGCTACTGCTTCAATTGTAGTTCCACCTGGAGAGCATACCATATCTTTAAGCTCCCCTGGATGTTTCTGAGTTTCTAATACCATTTTAGCACTTCCCATTACTGACTGTGCTGCAAATCTATATGCCTTATCTCTTGGCATTCCCTGCATAACCGCTGCATCTGCCATCGCTTCTATAAACATAAATACATATGCTGGAGAAGATCCACTTACTGAAACTACTGCATCAAACAGTTTTTCTTCTATTTCTTCAACTAAGCTAAATGTACCTATTATAGACTTAAGCATTTCAAGCTCTTCTTTTGTAACACTCGCATTTGGACAAATAGCTGTAACGCCTGCTCCAACAAGTGCTGGTGTATTTGGCATAGTTCTTAATACTTTAACCTCTTTTCCAAAAGCTTCTCCTATTTTTGCTAAAGTTTTTCCAGGGGCTATCGTTACTATTATTGTATCTTCTTTTGTAACTTCTGAAATCTCTTTTATTACAGATTCATACGTATTAGGCTTTACTGCAAGAAAAACTACATCACTCTTTGAAACCACTTCTTTATTGTCTTGAGTTATATTTATTCCATATTTTTCACGACTATCTTCTAGTCCTTTTAAGTAACTATCGCTTGCTATAATATTTTTAGCTGAAACTATTCCTGATGCAATAATTCCTCCTATCATAGCTTTTGCCATATTACCACAACCTATAAACCCTATTCTCTTTTCCATTTTATGCTCCTTCTTTACACGCAAACCAAGGCAATTCATATCGCCTTGGTTTGTAATTTATTATTAATTTTTAATTAAAAGTTTGTTCTGTTCTTCCGATTATTTCATCTTGAAGTGCCTTACTTAGGTTGTGGAAGTGATCACTATATCCTGCAACTCTAACTATAAGGTCTTTGTACTCTTCTGGATTATTTTGAGCATCTATAAGTGTTTGCTTATCAACCACATTGAACTGTATATGGTGTCCATCCATGTTGAAATATGTTCTTACTAAATTTGCCATCTGCTCTAAACCATTATCTCCCGCTACTACTGACGGTGTGAATTTCTGGTTAAGAAGCGTTCCTCCAGTAGATAGATGATCCATCTTTGAGCATGATTTTATAACTGCTGTAGGTCCATTTTTATCTGCTCCTTTTTCTGGAGATATTCCTTCTGAAACAGGTTTATGTGCAAGTCTTCCATTTGGACTTGCAATCATAACTTCTCCAAAATAAACGTGACATGTAGTTGGAAGCATATTTATTCTATACTTTCCACCCTTCATATTAGGTCTTCCTGTAACTGTATCGTGATACAGTTTGAATACCGATTGCATTATTTCATCTGCATACTCATCATCATTTCCGTATTTAGGAGTTTTGTTAAGTACCATGTTATGAATCTCTTCATGGCCTTCAAAATTATTTTCTACCGCTTTTAAAAGCTCATCCATGCTGAATTTTTGCTTATCGTATACATTGTATTTTATAGCTGATAGAGAGTCTGTTATAGTTCCAATACCAACTCCTTGGATATAGTTTGTATTATATCTTGCGCCTCCTGCATTGTAATCTTTTCCTGTGCTTATACAGTCATTAGTAACAAGTGAAAGGAATGGCACCGGCATATACTCTGCATATATTTTCTCAATTATATTATTTCCTTTTATCTTGACATCAACAAAATACTCTACCTGTTTTTTATAAGCTTCAAAGAAATCCTCATATGATTTAAAATCTCTTGGATCTCCTGTTTTTGGTCCAAGCTGCTGATTTGAAACCTTATCATATCCATTCATAAGTGTAAGTTCTACTATCTTAGGAAGGTTTAAGTATCCAGTAAGGATATATGCTTCATTTCCATATGCTCCTGTTTCTACACAGCCACTTGTTCCTCCTTTTCTTGCATCTTCAAGCGTTTTTCCTGCATTTAAAAGTTCTTGAACGATTGCATCTGTATTGTAAAATGCTGGCTGTCCCCAACCTTTTCTTGAGATTTCACAAGCTCTCTTTAAAAATGCATGAGGAGTTTTTCTGCTTATTTGAACATTTGAACTTGGCTGAAGAAGCTGCATTTCATCCATACAGTCTAGTATAAGATAACTCACATCATTTACTCCATCACTTCCATCTGGTGCAATTCCGCCTGTATTAAGGTTTGCAAAGTCTGTATATGTTGAGCTTTCTTTTAGCGTTATTCCTACTTTTGGTGGTGCTGGCTGATTATTGAATTTTACCCATAGACATTCTAATAATTCAAGTGCTTTTTCATCATCAAGCTCTCCATTTGCTGTATCATTTTTATAGAATGGATATAAATGCTGATCCAATCTACCTGGGCTAAACGCATCCCAAGGGTTAAGCTCTGTAGTTACTCCGATATGAACAAACCAATACATCTGAATAGCTTGATAGTAGTTTTGTGGTGGATTTGCAGGAACTACCGAGCAGTTTTTAGCTATAGTAAGAAGTTCTTCTTTTCTAACTGGATTCTGTTCATTTTTTGCTAACTCCATTGCGTGTTCTCTACATCTATCTGCATATATCATTATAGCATCACAACAGATCTTCATAGCCTCAAGCTGATGTTTCTTGTTTAGAGCTTCTCTATCGTTAAAGAAATCTAGCTTATCTATTGCCGCTTGAGCTTCTTCTTTCAGAGTTAAAAATCCCTTCTTATAGAATACATCACCACCCACTGTATGTCCAGGACCTCTTTGCTCCATAAATTCTGTAAATATTCCCGCTTCATAACACTGTCTCCATTCAGGCGCAACACTGTTTATAATTTTGTGACGAACTGAACGTTTTTCCCAAAATGGGATAATCTCTTCGCCCTGAATCTTCTTATCATCATCCTTTACTTTGAAGAAAATAATTTCTCTTGAATCCATTACATCCATGTCTTCAAGCGTATGACAGCAAAGCTCTGGGAAAGTAGGTGCCGCCTGTGGAGAATCTCCTTTTTCTCCTATTATTAACTCATTTTCATTTATACAAAGGGTTCTATTCTCCATATAGTATTTGAATGACAATGCTCTTAGCTCTGGAATTGAAACACTTCCCTCATACTTTTTATAAGCCTCTGTAAAAAGTCTTGCTCTTTCGATATCTATATGCGGAACTGCTTCCATACTCTGCTTTCTAAGATTTCTTACTCTTTCGTTCATTCCTCTTTCCATGTTAACCTCCTATTTGAGTACAAAAATTATTTGCTTCAAATTTAGCTTTTATCGCTTCCATTCGCTCACTGCTTGGAGCTGAATAATCGTCTCCTTCATACACCATATCAAGTCTTTCATACTTGCTTTTTCCTGTATTATGATATGGAAGAAGATTTACTTTAAGTATCTTTAAATCTTTTAAAAAAGCTATTACTTTATCAATGTGTTCGTCACTGCTGTTAACTCCTTCCACAAGAGGCATTCTTATATTTATCTTAGCCCCCTTTTCGCTTAACTTTCTAAGGTTTCCAAGTACAAATTCATTATCTACCCCTGTAAGCGTCCTGTGGATATCACTATCCATATGTTTTATATCGTATAAGAAAGTATCCACATATGGAAGTAGCTTCTCAAAGTTTTCAAATTTAGCATGGCCACAGGTATCAATATTTACTCTATATCCCAGTCTATGAGATTTTTTAAGTATACTCATTATGTAATCCATATCCTGAGTCATTATCTCTCCACCAGAAAGTGTTATACCCCCGCCTGATTGTTCGTAGAAAAGTTTATCCTTGCCTATCTCTTTCATTATTTCGTCTAAAGTATATTTTTTCCCAACAATTTCTCTAGCATTATTTAGGCAGGCATCTGCACACTTTTCACAAAGAGTGCATTTATCCTCTGCTGTTTTAATCTTTCCAGCTTCATAAGTAATTGCACCTTCAGGACAAAGCTCCATGCACTTTTTACAGCTTGTACATTTTTCTATATTTTGTAATATGGAAGGTCTGTATGATTGACTTTCTGGATTGTGACACCATTTACAAGTCATCGGACAACCTTTAAAAAATACCGTTGTTCTTATGCCTTCTCCATCATGAATTGAGTATTTTTGTATGTTAAATACCAAACTTTCCATAAGCTTCCTCTTTTCTATTCATATCTACATGTATATATTGTAGTTTCTGGAACTTTTACTTGAAACTTCTCATTTGCTGGCACTATAAACTGTTCATTCTTTGATATAACTTTACTTTCAGTTTCTCCAGGAAGAGTTACTTCTAAAGCTCCACTTACTACTGTCATAAACTCTTTTTTAGATGTAGCGAAAGTATATTCACCTACTGCCATAACTCCAACCGTAAGCTCTCCCTCTGAATTACTGCATCCTATAGATTTTACATTACCTTCAAAATATTCATTTACATGCAACATGTTTCATCCTCCAATTTTAATTTTCATTTTTATGAAATTATTTTTTCTTTAAATCTATAATATTTCATTATCGTGAATTTGTCAATATATTATCATTTTAAAATTCACACTTTTTTATTTATATTTCAGTAAAAATTACACACCATAAAAAAGTACACACTTTTTTCAAAGTGCGTACTTTTATTAACCTGTTTATTTAATAGTATTGTTGCAATAAATAATATGTTTATACTGTTTTATATACCTAGAAACTAATATAAGCGTCATAATCTCCGCAAAGGGAACTGCAAGCCATACTCCATCAACTTCAAGTATCTTCGGAAGTACACTTATTCCAAATATAAAGAATATAAAGGTTCTTGAAAATGCAATTATTGCTGATATTTTACCGTTTGAAAGTGCAGTAAAAAATGCTGAGCCATATATATTCATTCCTGAAAATAAAAATCCAAATGAAAATAAATAAAAACCATGTTTTGCGATTGAATAAACTGGATTTGATTTATCTACAAATATATTTGTAATAATAGGTGCTGAAACAAGTGCCGTAAAAAATATAATTACTGATGTAAATAATATAAAATTTCTATTCATTATATATATTTTTCTGAGTCTTTTATAATTTTGTTCACCATAGTTATAGCTCAAAATTGGAGCTACCCCTATTGAAAATCCTATATAAAGTGCACTTAGAAGAAATTCACAATAAAGGATTATCGTTATTGCTGCTACGCCATCACTCCCAAGATATTTCATCATAATAAGATTAAACAAAAAAGTTATTACACTAGTTGAAATACTTGTAACCATCTCAGATGAGCCGTTAAAACAAGTTTCTCTTATTACTTTAAAATCAATTTCAGGTTTTAAAAAGTGAATGCTCTGTCTTTTTATTGAAAAAAATATTATCCCTATTAAAGCTGCTACTAAATATCCTGCTGATGTAGCATACGCTGCACCTGCTATTCCCATATTCATAGGCCCCATAAATAAATAATCTAACAAAGCATTTAGTATTCCCGAAAACAATGATACCGCTAAGCCTATCCCTGGTTTTCCAGAAACCACATAAAAACTTTGAAATAAAATCTGCAATACCAATGCTGGTGCGAATATTAACAGTATCTTCAAATATACTTTAGAGTGTGCTATCATTTCACCCTCTGCTCCCAAGATATTTACTATATGATCTATAAAAACTACTCCCAATATACTTACAACGATACTTATGCCTAATGCTGTCATTGTTATTAGTGTAAAATTTTCATATGCCTGCTTTTTCTTGCCCTCTCCCAATTTTATAGCTACTACCGCAGACCCTCCACTTGCGAACATTATAGCAAGCCCCATTATAATACTTATACAAGGGTAAGTTATATTTACTGAAGCTAGTGCCGATGTCCCCACAAGTCTTGAAACAAAAATTCCATCTACGATTGTATACATTGCTGAAAATATCATCATTCCTATAGTAGGAAGTGCAAACTTTATAAGTGACATAAAATTAAAGTCTTTTGAAATTTGATTTTCCATATTTCCTCCTGATTGTTTAGTACTACATTATATGATAAACTATAGTGTAACTCTATAGTCAATAGGAGATTATTAATATGGATAAAAAATTTAATCAACACTTCAGTAGCGGAGAATTTGCAAAACTTTGCAACGTAAGCAAACATACCTTGTTTTACTATGATGAAATCGGATTGTTTTCTCCAGAAATAATAGATTCTAATGGATATCGGTATTATTCAGTTAATCAATACGATACATTTGGTGTAATCACTATATTTAAAGATTTAGGAATGACTTTAAAAGAGATAAAACAATATTTGGATAACCGCAATCCTGCTAGTCTCGTGTCTCTTTTAAAAATTCAAAATGATATTATCTCAAAAAAAATTGATGATTTAACAAAAATTAAAACTCTAATAAATCATAAAATTCAAATAACCGAAAACGCTTCAACAATCGACAGTGATAGCATTGATATCTTAGAACTTGTTCACGATGAATATTTTATAATCTCTGAGGAAGCTAAGCAAACTGACGATTTAAATATTACAAAATATATAGCAAATCTAATTAATTTATGTAACGAAAAAAATATATTTGCACATTATTCAATTATTGGAATTCATCATAAAAAAGATATTTTAGACTGTAATTATGTTAAATATAGTCATTTTGGGATAAAAATTGATGAAAAATGTGATATTTCCCCTCTACCATACCATATAAAACCTAAAGGACTGTATCTTACAGCTTATCATAAGGGAAACTTTGATACTATAGGAGAATCCTATGAAAGAATCAAGGATTTTGCTCATAAAAAAAATCTTAATTTAGGTGATTTTTTTTATGAAGAATTCTTACTTGATCCATTATCTATAAAAAAATACAATGAATACTTAAGCAAAATTTCCATAGCACTAAAAAAAGACCACTAATGTGGTCTTTTAGTATGTTAATGTGAAATTAGTCTTGGATTGCAACAACAACGCCTGATCCTACTGTTCTTCCACCTTCTCTGATCGCAAATCTTAGTCCTTCTTCGATTGCGATTGGAGTGATAAGTTCAACGTTCATGTTGATGTCGTCTCCTGGCATTACCATCTCTACTCCTTCTGGAAGTGTGATGTCACCTGTAACGTCAGTTGTTCTGAAATAGAACTGTG
>JBOFWC010000156.1:0-3674 GCA_051653405.1 Proteocatella sp.
ATTCTTCCAGCCTAGCTAAAACTCTCTTAATAATTGGATCATTTTTTAATATATCTTTGTCATCAAAATAATAAGGAGATACATGGAATATTTTTGCTAAAATTTCACGAATACCATACGATCGAGGAACTGAGCATCCATTCTCCCACCTATAAATTGTTCGCCTTGAAAAACCAGATAATTCCGAAAGATACGTAATAGAATAATTTGCTTCTTCTCGCAGAATTCTTAAATTGTCTCCAAAATTACTCATGAATTTCTGGACCCTCCTTGAATTCATCAATAATATGACGGAATGTTTGTAATGTGAAAAACAACTCATTTAATCTCTTATTAGAAAGCTTTATAAAGTTGGTTTTATTCAAAAGTTCATTTACTATTCCAGCCATTTCTTCGTCACATTGATTCAATAACGGATTTCGCAAATTCTTCTCTTGAAAAAGAATTAAATTATGTAACTCCGAACGAATGTGATCAAGATATTCAACAAACTCTTCTATAATTTTGCTTTCAACATCGCCATACTCGCTAAACTGCATCTCCAACGAAATCTTTTTTAACTGAGTTCGGCTAAACAACACGTATTGCTCTATCAATGTCTGTAGCCCCGATATATTCCCCAAGTCGACGATTTTCTGTAACTTTTTGTTTCGAGTTTCAAGTTGTCTTAGCCGTTGCATGTCTTCTTCATAATGAGGAGGAAGAACTTCTTTGATGCAATTGACTTTGAGAACCTGGTTCTTCATTTCGATAATTTCCTTTTGCAGAGAATTGTATTTTTGCTGCAAAATTTCGTATTCAGATGGATTCTCCATAGCATTGTCACTCAAAGTAGATCATCTCCTTTATATTTATTTATAAAACACTTGATTTTTCTTTATGGATTTGTTAAATTAATAGTAATAGGGTGTGTGTGCAGAAATGTAGCGCATTCTTGGGGGATAAAGCAGCTATCTTTTTGCGAGGAGGGCTGCTTTTTCTTTTGGGCTTATTCTTCCGAGAATCATTTTCCCAGTTCACTTCCAAACTTATTTTCATTTAATATTTACCGCTATCCGAGGTATTGGCTTTTCGATTTCCAATATTTCCTCCATCTATTACATACAGCTTTTTTTGACGATTAGCTCGCCATGCTTCAAATTCTTTTTTGTTTTCAGCACTAGAAAAGAATTTTTGTGCTAAAGAAAGTATGGTTTTAGACTGTTGGGCATTAAGATTCATGTCTTCAGCAACTTGTAGCATAAAAGACGCTCCTTTATGTAGTCCGCCTGATTAGTCAGGCGGTTTTTTGAGTGCAATGTGCTTTTTTTTTAATGGATTTTATAAATTTCTTGGTTTTAGGCTCAGATATAGATACCACCGGAATAAATTCACAAAAATCATATTTACTAGAAAGCCCTGCTAGAACCCCTAATTCGAAATCCGATATATCTAATGATTTAACCTTTTGAGCCAATACTTCCCACTTTTCTTTATCCATAATTCTCCCCTCCTTATATAAGCCACTTATATCTTATTTACATAATACATAACTCACTTATATTTGTCAATATAATTCTTGACTTTTATATAAGTGACTTATATCATTAAATAAAGAGGTGTAACTTTATGACAATTAATGAACGAATTAAATTAATTAGACAAAATTCTGGGCTTAATCAGAAATTATTTTCTAATGAATTGGGTATAAGCCAAGGCGGCGTTAGCTGGATGGAGAAACCCGGAAATAATATTTCAGACCAAAGCAAAAAAATGATATGTGCTAAATTTCATATTCATGAAGAATGGCTAGAAACAGGAAATGGCGATATGTATGTTCAATCGGAAAAAGATATTGTTGAACTATTAGTAAAGCAATACCATATGAGTTTAGAACAAAAAAAACTCATGGAAATTTTTTTATCCATGAGTGAAGAGAAAAGAGACGCTGTTTCTAAAGCCTTTTTCGATGTTATTGAGGCAGCTATTAATATTAAATCAAAACATACTATTAAAAATAAAGGAGTCCGACGAAAAATGAGTACAGAAATGAAGCGAGCTATAGTTAACGCCGAACTCCTAGATGAGCAAAAGGTAAAAATGTCATAAGTTTCCATTTTTTTAAACTATACAAAAAAAAAAATCAAAAAAACGCACCATTTTTTTAATTATGGTACGTTCTTTTTCGATTTTTGGAGGGATGCTTTATTCAATATATAGGTTGTGCAGTTATAATTTTTATATTATTCTTATTACAAGCAGCTGCATTTTACGGAAACCAACTTTTACAATACTTATATACACATTACTCGCCAAATGAATTAAAAATCTTAGGTGTTATTATTGCAATAATTTCAGGACTATACCTTCTAAAGCCCTTGTATTGTACATTATCTGGCAAAGGGAAAGAAAAAGCTGCATTACTTCAATTGCAAAGTGATTTATTGGAAAATGATTTATCTACAACGAAAGCTCCCCCATTATACGATGTATATGAAAATATTAATCCGAAACCATTGCCACCAGTAATTAAGGAAATCGCATTAATTACTGGCAGTAAAAGTGCCGGACAAAATGACTTTGAACAAGTTTTAGCTTGTGGACATTATACTCTATATGCAACTCCAATGAGTGAATCGCATCCCGAAGAAGTCATTTCTGGAATCATACAAAACATTGAGGATATTAATTTGTGGAATCGTGCGGACGTAATTTGTATTACCCGTGGCGGTGGATCCGATCTTTCAAATATTTTTGATTCTATTGATTTAGCAAATGCAATCAAGGCATCCTCTTTGCCGATACTGACTGGAATTGGGCATGCCACAGATCATTCTCTTTGCGATAAAGTTTCTGATAGTCCTTTATATTATGGAAAAAAGAGATATTTTATTACACCTACTGATTTAGCTCATTTTTTAAATGAATATAACGAAACCCAATTATTAACAACAATAAATTATCTTTCAAAACTAGGAAACGTCACTGATCATATTCAATGGAAACCGATATTTATATATACCTTTATTTTATATGTTTTAAATTATCTGTTTTTTCATTATATCTGAAAATAAAAAACCACCATGTACGCCAATACATGGTGGCCTGTAAGGTTAATCATTTGTCTCTTTTTTTATTATATTTGATTAACCTCTTAATATCAAGGAGGTTTTTTTATGCGAGCCGTAATATATGCAAGATATTCATCCCATGCCCAAACAGAACAATCCATTGAGGGGCAGCTACACGCCTGTACAGCCTACGCACAGGCTCATGACCTTACAATCGTTAATACATATATAGATCGTGCCTTAACGGGGAAAACAGACAAACGTCCAGAATTTCAAAAAATGATCAAAGATAGCGCAAAGCACTCTTTTGATTTTGTAATATTATATAAAATAGATCGTTTTGCACGTAATAGATATGATTCTGCAATATATAAAGCGAAACTAAAAAAGAATGGTGTAAAAGTCCTTTCTGCCGCAGAGTCAATTCCCGAAGGTCCTGAAGGTATCATGCTTGAAAGTCTACTAGAAGGAATGGCTGAGTATTTCTCTGCGGATCTATCCCAGAAAGTATCCCGTGGATTGCAAGAGAATGCCCTTAAAGGTCTCTCTCTCGGGGGAACTATCCCCTTTGGATACAAGACCATTAATAAGAAATTTGAAATCGATACAGAGGCTGCTCCGACG
>JBOFWC010000157.1:0-6675 GCA_051653405.1 Proteocatella sp.
AGTTTACCTATTCCGCCCTTATCTAAGCTTTCAAACGGACTTACTTCAAGGATTCCTTTTTTAGTATATTCATCTAAGAATTTTCCTGAGTCATCTCTAGAGAATCCAAAGCCCATCTGAGTAAGGTCATTTGTTCCAAAACTGAAGAATTCAGCTTCTTCTGCTACTTCATCAGCAGTTACTGCCGCTCTAGGCACTTCTATCATAGTTCCTATAGTATATTCTACATTTTGACCTTTTTCTTCAAATATTGTAGCTATTTCTTCTACTAAGAACTTTCTAATATATGCAAGCTCTTCTCTTGCACAGATTAGTGGTATCATTATCTCTGGCTTAACATTAACGCCTTCTTTTTTCATCTCTATTGCAGCTTCAATTATTGCTCTAACCTGCATTTTGTAGATTTCAGGATATGTTATAGCAAGTCTACACCCTCTATGTCCAAGCATTGGGTTAAATTCATGAAGCTTTTCTACAACTTCTTTAAGGTGATCGAAAGGTTTTCCTAACGCATCTGCTACTTCCTTTATATCTTCATCTGTATTTGGAAGGAATTCATGAAGCGGTGGGTCTAGTAGTCTTATTGTTGTAGGAAGTTCTTTCATAACTTGATATATTCCTATGAAGTCTTGTTTTTGGTAAGGTAGAAGAAGTTCTAATGCCGCTTCTCTTTCTTCAAGTGTTTCTGCTACTATCATCTTTCTAACATTTAGGATTCTTTCCTCATCAAAGAACATGTGCTCTGTTCTGCAAAGCCCTATTCCCTCTGCTCCAAGCTCTATTCCTTTTTTTGCATCTCTTGGATTGTCAGCATTTGCTCTTACTTTCATTGTTCTAAACTCATCTACATAGTTCATAAACACTTCAAAGTTTTCGATAAGGCTTACACTTGCTTTAGGTATATCCCCAAGGTAAACTGCTCCAGTAGAACCATCTATAGATATAACGTCTCCTTCTGTAAGCACTTTATCTTTAACCTTCATAGTCTTAGCGTGTTCATCCACTCTTATATCCTGACAGCCTGCTACACAGCATTTTCCCATTCCTCTTGCTACAACCGCAGCGTGAGATGTCATTCCACCTCTTGCAGTAAGTATTCCTTCTGCACTTATCATCCCTGCAATATCTTCTGGAGAAGTTTCTTGTCTTACAAGAATTGTCTTTATTCCTTTTTCCTTAGCCGCTACAGTTTCTTCTGCTGTAAAGTAAATTTGTCCTGACGCTGCTCCTGGAGATGCTGGAAGTCCTTTAGCTAGTAGTTCATGATTTTTAATCTCTTTTTCATCAAATGACGGATGCAGAAGCTGCTCAAGCATATGAGGATCAATTCTTCCTATACTTTCTTTTTTGCTTATCTTTCCTTCTTTAACAAGGTCTACTGCAATATTAACTGCTGCCTTCGCTGTTCTTTTCCCTGTTCTTGTTTGAAGCAGATACAGTTTCTCATCTTCTATTGTAAACTCTATATCCTGCATATCCTTATAGTGATTTTCAAGAATTTGAGTTGTATTCATAAACTGCTCATAAACTGCTGGCATTACTGTATTAAGCTCATCAATTGACTGTGGAGTTCTTATTCCTGCAACAACGTCTTCTCCCTGTGCATTCATAAGGAATTCTCCAAATACTTTATTTTCTCCTGTTGCTGGGTTTCTTGTAAATGCAACTCCAGTACCCGATTTATCTCCCATATTTCCAAATACCATACTTTGGATATTTACAGCCGTTCCAAGTTTATGAGATATTTCATGAAGATCTCTATATATTATAGCACGAGGATTGTTCCAAGAATCAAATACAGCGTTTACTGATAATTTAAGCTGTTCTTTCGTATCTTGAGGGAAATCCTTATTTAATTCTCTCTTGTATATAGTTTTATATTTCTCTACTAAGTTTTTTAAATCCTGCGCATCTAAATCAGTATCGTTTTGAACCCCTTTTTCATGCTTCATTTTTTCAAGTTCATGTTCAAAGTTTGATTTTGCAACACCCATAGCTACATCTGAAAACATTTGTATAAATCTTCTGTAGCTATCATATGCAAATCTTTCATTACCACTTTTTTTAGTAAGCGATATTACAGTTTCATCGTTTAATCCAAGGTTAAGTATTGTATCCATCATTCCAGGCATAGAAAATACTGAACCTGATCTTACTGATACAAGAAGTGGATTTTCACCATAACCAAAAGTTTTTCCTGTTTCTTCTTCTAATTTAGCTAATTTATCAAATATTTCATCTAAAAGTTCTGGCCAAAGCATTTTTCCCTGCTCATAATACTCTGTACAAGCCTCTGTAGTTATTGTAAATCCTGGAGGTACGTTTAGGCCGATGTTCATCATCTCTGCTAAATTTGCACCTTTTCCTCCTAAAAGACTTTTCATGTCTTTATTTCCATCTTTAAAGTTATAAACAAATTTTTTCATATTTTGTTCTCCTTTGGAATTAGTCATTATATATTTTTATTCCCTGTTTTTTTAGTATGTTTATTATTATATCTGCCGTTTCTTCAATAGCTTTATTAGAAACATCTATTATTGGACAACCAATCTTTTTCATTATCTTTTCTGCATAATCAAGTTCTTCTAAAATCCTAGTCATAGATGCATAATTTGCCCCACTTGTAAGTCCAAGCGCCTTTAATCGTTCTTCTCTTATCTGATTAAGCTTTTCCGGCGAATTTATAAGTCCTATAACTCTAGCTGGAGATACTTCATATATCTCTTTCGGTGGAAGTGATTCTGGAACAAGTGGCACATTTGCAACTTTTATATTTTTATTTGCTAAATACATTGAAAGTGGAGTTTTAGATGTTCTTGATATTCCAAGTATAACTACATCTGCCTTTTTTAAACCTCTAGGGTCTTTTCCATCATCATATTTAACTGCAAATTCTATGGCTTCTACTCTATCAAAGTAAGCTTTGTTAAGTTTTCTTATAACTCCAGCTTCTCTATTTGGCTCCATCTGAAATTTCTCAGATATAGCCCCTAGCGTTTCTCCCATTATATCGATGCATCTTATATCATATTCTTTTGAAAATTTATTTAATCTATCTATAAGCTCAAGCTCAACTAAAGTGTATACTAATATCGAATTATTATTTTTTGCCTCTTCTAGTATTGGAGCTAGTGCTTCTTCATCTTGTACGTATGGACGTTTTTTAATTTCATAATTTCCTGTATCAAACTGAGCTACGCAAGCCTTGACAATTTGCTCTGCAGTATCTCCTAAAGAGTCTGAAATTACATATATGCTTAATTTCATTAATGGATACTCCTTTTATCTAATTTTTAAGTAGTTCTGCTAGTAATTTAGTAGCATTTGTCTTTGTGAATCTGCCTACAATTTCAACTTTATCTGTTTCTTCATCTTTTTTTATTACAGGCAAACTATCTATTTCATGAACGATAAGTTTATTTATAGCTTCTGGAACATATGCACTTTCTTCTATCGTTATTATATTAGGCATTCTAGTCATGGCTATACTTACTGGAACTGAATTAAGATCCTTTTCACCGACTGCATTCTTAAGAAGATCTTTTCTAGAGATTATTCCACTTAATCCTTTTTCATTTATAACAAACAGACTACCTACATCCTCTAAAAAGAATTTGACCATAGCATTATGTAGTGATTCTTTCTCATCTATAACTACTGCCACACTCATAACCTCAGAAACTCTTTTTTTAAGTATTTTTTCAGCAGAAACATTCAACTTTTCTTGAATAACATATCCTACTTTAGGTCTTGCCGCAAGAAATCCTAGTTGAGTGAGTACACTAAGGTCAGATCTTAGCGCTGCTCTTGTAAGTCCAAGCTCTGTAGCGATACTTTCTCCTGTAACTGGCTGAGAAGCTTTTACTATTTCCAAAATTTCAATTTGTCTCTTTGATAAGTTTATACTAATCACCTCGCTTTATTGTACTCTATATTTATGTAGTATATCACATTTAAGTTTTATGTCAATATTTTTTATTATTTTTCTATAATTTTTGTTATTTTTTCTACTTATACCCATATTTAAGTCAAATTATCAAAAATAGTATACTATATTGAGTAATAAAAAACTGCAGTTATTTTAACCACAGTCCAATTTGTTATTAATTCGGAATATAAATATCACCTTGTATTATAGTCGGTACCCAATAGTATGTTCCATAATAAGAGCTATAAATATAATTTTCATCTTTAAGTACTCTAGCATCAGTTCTTATTTTCTGAAGACCTGGAAAGCTATTCAAATCTCTTTTCTCATTGTATTGTATCCATTGACTATTCATAACAAAATAAGCTTCACCACTCTGAATAAAAACTTCACCTTCTTCAGTATTTCGAGAAACAAGTCTCTCAGTTTCCCAAAATTTTCCATTTATAGCGAATCCAGATATATTTACATATGGATCATATGTGTTTCCCTGCCCTTTTAATACTGTCCAGTTTCCAGCATGAGTAGATGGTTTTCCTATTCCTGTTTCATCTATACCATTAAGTTTATATACTGCTATATAATCTTTAAATATAGGCTTTTCTTCTTTTCCTTCTTTATTTGGAACAAATTCTGCCATAGTTATATTTCCTTCACTGTCTTTTGTATAGCGATATTTCCCAGCGACATTTACTCCATTAATATTTATATACGGTGATGAAGAATCATCTATAAATGCTGTTTTATTTTCTATTTCATTTATATAAGAATTCACATCCTTATAGTTTTGAGATCCCTTTCGATATACTTCTAAATTAGAAATAAATCCAGTTGTAACAATAAGTGACACTATTGCAAGTATAGCTCCTGAACACAATACTTCTATAAGTGAAATTCCTTTGTCATTAAGCTTTTTCACAAATCCACCTCATTTTTATAATCCAAATAAAGCTAAATACCAAGTTATAATCTTGTCCCCATACAATAGTGCTGTATATATGCCAAAACACAGATATGGTCCAAAAGCTATATGTGCCCCTTTTTTACTTTTCCCACTTATTAGTAAATAGCTTGCATAAGTACCCGCTATAATGATTGCTATAAAAGCAGCCAGAAGTGTATTTTCCCATCCAAGCAAAGCTCCACATACAGCTATGAGCTTTATATCTCCTCCCCCAAAGCTATCTTTAATTAATATATTTAAAATATACATGGGAAGACTTACCGAAAAAAAACCAATAACTCTATCTAATATATCTATATTTCCCTGAAAAAAAACTAATGCTATTGACACTGGAATAAGCGCTATAATAAGTTCATTAGGTATAGTCATTGTATCTAGGTCAATTAATGTTATCACTATTAATATACTGGCTAGAAAGAAAACAAGCATCGCCTTAATGTTTAATCCAATTGAGATAAATGTTATTATTGATATAACGCCTGTAAACATTTCAACCATAGGATATCTAAGCGATATTTGCTTATTACAGCTTCTACATTTACCCCCAAGGTTTATATAGCTAAAAATTGGAACTAAATCATAATTTTTTATTTGAGTTTTACAATTCGGACAGTACGATCTACCTTTCGCTATAGAAATATTTAAAGGAATCCTGTAGACTAACACATTCAAAAAACTACCTATTGATGAACCATAAATAAAAATTATTAAATATATTATAAAATAAGCAAATATAACCATATCATCCCTCTAATCTTTATAAAAAATACTATGTCCACTTGAATTCGAATATTTAATAGGTACCTTAGTATTTTCTCCAAGATTTACATTATTAAGTCTTATGTCAAAACTCTCTGTAGTTTGAATCTCTGTCACTTCATCAAAAAGCGTAATCGTAACCGATATAACCTCTTCTGACTTTATGGTAAATTCTGTTTTAACTCCAGCTTCTGAAGTATCTAATATTTTATTATTAAAATAAAAATTTTTTCCAAATACATCTTCATCCAAATTATTATTCTTTAGAAAAATCCCTGAATTTTCAAAATCAAAATAAAGCTGTTTAAACTGACCTTTATTATCATTACTATTTAATTTATCAGCAATATATATATCAGTTGAAAATACAAGTTCTTCTGTAATATATTTTTTTACTGCATCAAAAATACGCCTTTGCTCCGTTATTGATGTATTCTCCTCAAACATACGACTTGAAAACAGCCAAAGCGAGGATGATGCCACAATTATTATCATTCCTATTAAAAATGCTGCCGAAACTTCTATAAGCGTAAATCCAGAATTATTTTTTTTAATACTCATATCTGCCTCACTTTTAGCTTTAATTATATAGCCCGTGTACCCATCCATTTAATGGTTTTCCGTTTGAAGCATTTTCGGAATCGTCACCATTATTATAGTCATCGTTGCCATCATCGTCATCATCTGACTCTTTAAACGTTCCTGGCGACATTATAATAGGTCCTTCATTTTGAGACTGATCCCAAAACGAAACCCACTCTGCACTTAAATGTCCTATGAATTTAACATTTTGTTCAAAATAAATAGATGAATCTTCTTTTCCATAAATAACTGAATATATTTTATTGTAGGCTTGATGTGAACCTTTTAAATATAACGTTTTTCCACTGGGAACTATTATATATACTATAGGTTGTCCCTGATCATTAAGCTCAATATCATAAATAGAAGCATTTCCTTGTACCACTAGATATACCGGATTCATAGCGCTCGCCTGTACATCATAGTTTTCTATATCAAAATT
>JBOFWC010000158.1:0-3898 GCA_051653405.1 Proteocatella sp.
TATGATTATGGAATTTGTGATGTAGTAGGAGCTGGAAATGAGGGGAAAGGAATTACTCATGCTACAGGAAGTATTGAATTTAAAGGAGATATTAAAGATATAGAAATTGAATTAGATGAAGATGAGGATGATCTTGAAATAGATTTATGGGTAAACAAGCCAGATAAATCAAATGTATTAATAATATCTCCTTCTGGAGAAGAAAGCAAGATATCTTCTGTAACAAATTATAGTGTAATGGACGGTTTATTTGATTTAGAAGGAACTCGCTATAGTATATGGTCAATATATCCAATGCCTTATGGGGGACAGCAACAAACCATTGTTAGATTAAAGAATGCAAAAAAAGGAACATGGAAAATTAGGCTGATTGGTCAATTTATAACTAATGGAATTTATAATATGTATTTGCCAAATAAAGTTTTAATAGGAGAAAAAGCGAAATTTAGCGTAAATAGTCCAGAATGTACAATAAATTTTCCCGCCGGATATAGAGATGCTATTAGCGTAGGAACTTATGATAGCCTAAACAATAGTATATGGGCAAATTCATCGAGGGGGCCGATAATAGGAACAGTAGCAAGAAATATAAGCCCTGATATAGTATGTCCAGGGGTGAATATAATTGCCCCATATCCAGGTGGAAAATATTGCACAATCACTGGCAGTTCTGTTGCGGCATCATATACAGCAGGCGGAATAGCTTTAATTATGCAATATACATTTGTTGATAAAAATTACAAAAATAAATCTGTAGTACAAAAAATAAGAACTTTTTTAAGAGGTGGCGCAAAACGAGATAATCAACTAAAGTATCCTAACAATATTTATGGATATGGAACTTTAGATATAAAAGGAATGTTTAATCAATTAAAGTAACTTTAAGAAGGAGGCTTATTATTGTTAAAATCATATATTGTTACATACAATGGGGAAAAATTGAAATTAGAGAAAGAATTAAAAGATAATAACATTAATGACTATAATATTTTAAATAGTAAAATTGCAGTAATATATGTAGATGAAAATTTATTAGAATCTAATTTATATAATTTTGAATCTATATATGACTGGACAGTTTCAAGGCCTTTAAGTTCACTTATAGAGATAAGTAAAAATAAAGAAAAGGGAGAATCTCCAAGAGAAATTTCAGGTGCAAATTATATTGATCAAAATCCATATATATCTTCATATGGAAATGACACTGTAATTGCAATTATTGATTCTGGAATAAATTATTTACATCCAGATTTTATAAATAGTGATGGAAGTAGCAAAATAATATCAATATGGGATCAAGAGAGTAAAATTGGGAAACCTCCTAATAATATAAACTTAGGAAGTGAATTTAAAAAAGAAGAAATTAATGAATATATAAAACTTAAAGATGATAGCTTAACGAAAGATTTAATTGGTACAGGAACAATAGCTGCGGGTATATGTTCAGGAAATGGAAATGTAAATAGCCTATATAAAGGAATAGCACCTAGAAGTGAGTTAGTAATTGTAAAATTAAGAGAGTATGATGGGATATACAAAGAAGGAATCAAAAGTTACGAGTTGAGCGATTTTTTATTGGCGGTTAAATATATAATAGAAGTATCAAAAAATTATAAAAAAACTTTTATATTAAATTTGACAATTGCAGAAAGAAGTAAGTCAGTAATTGTAACGAATTTTTTAGATACATTTGATGAATTAAAAGCAGGAGGACATATAGTAGTTAGTGGTTTAGGGAATGAAGGAAATACAGATATTCATTACAGTGGGAAATTTGAGTCTATAGATGGATTCGAAGATATACTTATTCAAGTAGGAGATCAAAAAAATTTAGATATAACAATTAGTTGTGTTGGTCCAGATAAAATTGCAGCAAGTTTAATATCTCCATCCGGAGAAGTAGGCTATCCAGCTCAATATGATCCAGATGAGAAGGTATATAAGGGAACTTTTAATGTAGAAGGAACTAGATATATAAGTAAATATATTTATCCTTGGCTAAAATCTGGAACAGAAGAAATAATAATTTCATTAAGTAATGTAAAACAAGGTATATGGACTTTAAGATTAATGCCAGAATTTATTTTAATAGGCGAATATAACATATACTTGCCAAATAAAAATTTAATAGATGAAGAAACTAGATTTATAAATTCCAATTATTTTTCAACAACGAATATTTTTGCTACAACTGAAAATGTAATTGCAGTAGGTGGATTTAATAACAAAGCTGATAGTATGTGGATTGAATCTTCTGTTGGAACGCTCAATCAAGTACCTATAAGACCTGATATTGTCGCACCTAGTGTAGATATAATGGGGTGTCATGAAAATAATTCATACACAAAAGCAAGTGGAACTGGAATAGCAAGTTCTATTACAAGTGGAATAACTGCACTTATAGTAGATTTTTTAATTACACAAAGTGATTTAAATAAAAGTTTGATTTTTACAGATGTAATAAAAACTTATTTAATGGTAGGTGCTGATAGATTAGATATTTATAAATATCCAAATGTAAGAATGGGGTATGGTATTTTAAATTTTAAAGATACTATGCAACAAATTGCAAAAAATATAAGATAAGCAGAGGTATTGAATGAAAAGTAAAAAAAACTATATTAATATGTTAGTTATTATAGTATTAATTATACTGTTAATATTTATTATGATAAACTTATTTAATAGTAATAAATATAAAAATAAACAACATATAGAATCGGATACAAAGGATGAAATTATGATAAAGATTAACGAAATGACATTAGATGAAAAAATTGGGCAAATGGTATTAAGTGGATTTAATGGAACTGATTTTAATGGTGAATTAGATACATTAATAAATGATTTGAAAGTAGGAGGAGTAATACTTTTTTCAAGGAATATAGAGGATTCTAATCAATTAAAAAAATTAAATTTAGATATTGAAGAAGCAAATAAAAATATACCTGTATTCATATCAATTGATGAAGAAGGCGGGAGAGTAAATAGATTAGCTAAAAATATAAAAACATTTGAAAGTGCTAAATCAATTGGAGATAAAGGAGATATAAAGTATGCATATGAAAATGGAAAAGAAATAGGAAAGACTCTAAAGGAGCATAAAATAAATATGAATTTTGCACCCGTATTAGATATCTATAGTAATTCTAAAAACACGGTTATAGGAGATAGAGCGTTTGGGGATAATGAAAAAATTGTAGAAACTATGGGAATAGCTACAATGCAGGGCCTAAAAGACGAGGACGTGATACCTGTAATAAAACATTTCCCAGGACATGGAGATACTGAAGTAGATTCACATATAGGATTACCAGTAGTTGAGAAAAGTATAGACCAATTATATGACTTTGAATTTGTACCATTTAAAAAGGCTATAGAAAGTGGAGCTGATGCAGTAATGGTATCTCACATATTAATGAAACAAATTGATGATAAAAACCCAGCTACTTTATCCTACAATTTGATAACAAAAATATTAAGAAATGACATGAAGTTTTCAAATGTTATAATTACGGATGATATGTGTATGAAAGCTATAACTAACAGGTTATCAGTTGAAGAAGCAAGTATAAAGTCTATAAAAGCTGGTAGTGACATAATTTTAATAGGAAGTGATATAGGTAAAACTAATTCGGTTATAGAAAAAATAAAATTAGCTGTCGAAAGAAATGAAATTTCAGAAAAAAGAATAGATGAAAGTGTATATAGAATTTTAAAATTAAAAGAAAAACTATAAATTAATAAAAATAGCCTCATTTCAACTTGAAATGAGGCTATTTTTATTAATTTATAACACTTATTTTACTTATTGGATATATAGTTATGTTAGAATCATTATTATTTACAATCACTATACCATTTCCAACATAATCAACAGTTCCATTAATGTTTTCAT
>JBOFWC010000159.1:0-4261 GCA_051653405.1 Proteocatella sp.
TATGACCAAGATAATAAAAATAAGGGAGGACAAACTAATGTGTAAAAATAAAATAGTCAAATATGTGATAGAAATCCAAAACACATCCCCTTTTATTATTGGAACAGGAAAAGATGGTATAGAAGGACTTCAAATTCAAGATGGATATGCAAAAATACCAGCAACTTCTATTGCAGGATTGTTTAGAAGTGAGCTTTACAAAATGAATCTTGAAAAAAATGATTATAATGATTTATATGAAGCTATTTATTTGGAAAACTTTGCAAATGGAGAAGCACTTAAAAAAGCTGAAAAAAGACGTCAATCTATGATGATTGTAGAAGATAGTTTTTCAAAGTCTCAAATAGATATTAATAAAAATATAGGAAAAAGAACTAATATATCAATTGATGCCAAAACTGGAACTGCAGAAAATCAAAAACTATTTGAAACCATTTATATTAATGAGGGTTTAAAATTTCAATTAGAAGTACAATTTAGAAAGATTGAAGCTGAAAACAAAGCTAAGCTAGATAAGGATATAAAAGAGGATAAAGACACTTATTTGCTAGATCAAGCAACTAAAACTTTTGAAACTTTTTTAGAAAAACTCCATCAAGGAGATATATGCATAGGGGCATATGAAAATAAAGGTTTTGGAAAGTTTGAAATAAAGCAGCTGTCAAAAACAGAATATGATTTTAGCAAGGAAGAAGATTTAGATAAGTATATAGAAGATAAAATAGAACCTTTAACAGAATATAAATTACCAAAAGAAAGAAGCTACGCTAAGGATGGATATATAATTGAGATGATTTGTCCAGAAGGAATGATTATAAAAGATGAAAAGTTCAAAGATGGTAGTGCTACTTGGGTAAGATCATTTAGAGAAAATGGACAGAATGTATACAAAATTCCAGCATCCACATTAAAGGGATTTACAAGAGCTTACTGTGAAAGTATTCATGGCGAAAATGAACTATTAGATAAGCTTTTTGGAAATAACGAAATGAAAGGAAAGCTTAAATTTAGGGATATAGAAATAGCGGAAGAAAAATGCCTAAGAAAACACAGAATATGTATAGATCGTTTTACGGGTGGAGCCTTAACTGGAGCTATGGTAAATGAAGAACTTCTTACATGGGAGAAACCTATAAAGTGGGAGATTGATTTTAGTGATGTAAGTATGTCTGAACGTGAAGAAGCAAAAATGATGATATTGCAAATGATAAAAGCTTTAGCACTTGGAAAAATCAGAATAGGTAGTGGAAGCAGTGTTGGATACGGGAAAATGATTCTGACTGATATACAAACTATTAATTAATATCAGGGAGGTATGATATGGATTTAGAAAAAATAATTAGTGAAAATAAATCGAAATATGACTATGTATGGGTAAACTGTTTTGATAAACTATGCTTAATGGATAGCAATAAGATAAATATAGACGATTTGAAAAATTTAATAGAGCTTAAGTTTTTTGGAGACGGCAAAGAATTATGTGTCAAAAAAGTTTGTAATAAAGAAGATTTTACAGATAAAGAATGGTGTTTAGATAATGTAGACATAGAAGAATATATCAAAGAACAGCAAGTTATATCTTCTAACAAAATGAAAGATATAAAAACGATTTTAGAAAAAGATACCTATAAGTATGTATTAGAGCTTTATCATGAACTAGCATATGAAGAAGATGGGCAAGCGTATATAAAAGAAACTCATGTAGCAGATATTAAATGCAAAAATATTTACAAAGGGGAGGAAAATAAAAATGCAACTAACTAGAGAAGCAGCAATGACACCATATAATTTTATTCCTTTTCCTAAAAATGTAATTTATAGATATGATAAATTTGAAAATCTTCCATCTCATGGATTTCAAGAAAATAACAAACTAAAATCAGGCTGCATAGAATACACAGTAGAATCAAAAAGTCCGCTTTTTATTGGAAATGGGAATCAGGAATTTTTTAATATAGATGGTGAATACATGATTCCAGGCAGTTCAATAAGAGGAAGAGTAAGAACAAATGCAGAAATACTATCATATGCAAAACCACAGTTTATAGGAGAACAAACATTTTGGTATAGAGCATTAGCTGATAAAAGTATCAGGCTAAGAAATGAATATACTGAGGATTTAAAGAATAGAAATAAAAACACCTCAGAAGATAATAAGAGTTTAGAAGATGTAGTGCAAGCAGGATATCTAATAAAAAAGGGAAATAGGTATGAAATTACTCCTGCAAAAAAAGATAATAAAAATCGCTATTTCCAAAGAGTCGGAGAATCAAGACTTAGAGAAATGAGTATAAATAATGAAAATAAAGAATCTATATTTATGTACAAAAATATGGATTGGGAAAAAATAAATGATTTAAAAAGAGATAGAAAAAATCAAAAAAAATATAACAAAGATCAAATAACAAGAAAAATAGATAACATATTTAGAGAGAATAAAAGAAATAATAGAAATGATTCTAATTCATTTAAACCATATTCTCAAAAAGTATGGTATAGAACAGATGAGACAGGAACCGTAATTGACATATCAAGTAGAAGTCATGAAGATTGGAAGAGGGGTCATCTTGCAAATTCTTCAAATTTAGGAAACAAACAAGTGCACTATCTTATTTTTGAAGATTCATCAGAATCGTTAATTGTACCAAGAGAAGTGATTTCAAACTTTAACGTAAATGTTAAATATAGGGATGTTCAGGAAAAAAATCTGTATGGAATACGTAGAGAGGTTAATAAAAAACCTATTTTTTATAAAATAAATTCAAGAAATCAAATAGAAGTAATAGGATTTACACCTTATCTAAAAATTCCATACAAAAATAGTATATTATCAGGAGTTAGATTTAAAAATCTAGACAATGAAAAAGTAGACTATGTTCAAGCCATGTTTGGAATGACAGAAACAACATCGGATAAAAAGAAAACTAGAAATTATAAAAGCAGACTTATATTCGATAATTTAAAATTAGAAACAGCAGCAGCTCCAAACAATGAATATAAATTACCTCTTATGAATCCAAATCCTAAATCATTTCAGCTTTACTTAAAACAAAGCAGCGATGATTTGAATAATTTAGTTAGCTACAATAATGAGTTTGATTTAAATGGATATAAGTTCTATTATCTAAAAAACGATTATCATTTACCAAGTAAAGAGCCAAGTGGCAACTATATTTCTACTATAAAACCATTAGAGAATGTTAAGTTTAGAGGGAAAGTTTATTTTAAAAATCTTAATGATGATGAATTGGGACTGTTACTTACAGCAATAGAACCATTTAAGAGTAGTCTTGATAATTTAGGACAGGGAAAACCATTTGGATTTGGAAAAGTAAAAATAACAGTAGAAAAATTATTAATGGATCAAAATAAAAATATTAATAAAAAATCTTATGATCTATACAAAGAGATACAAGATATTATAAGCGATAGCAAAACTACACAAAACATATATGATGATGTAAAAGATATAGATTATTATAAAAAAGAGTTTAAAGAAGAAATAAAAAAACTAAAAGAAAAATATGGAAATGAAGATACAACTGATATTATAGAAATGATGAATTATAGTAAACTTATGGAAGTTGATTATGAAAAATATCAGTATATGAATGTAAAAAGATTTAGCGAAAGAGAAGTATTGCCATCAATAAATCAACTTCAAAAACCTAGTAGAGGAAATTCTAATAAAAATACTAATGTAAATGTAAGCCTTATGATTGAAGAGATTAAAAATGCTCAAAAGCGAATAAATCAAAATCAAGATAAAACTATGTATGAATCATATGTAATGAATAGCAAGTCTATACTTGTACTTTCTAAATTAAGTGCAGATGAAGTAAATGTAAGAAAGATTTTGAATTCATTTAGGCGTGTAGATTACAAGCAGCTTAATTATAATAGCTTTGATAGTATAAGAAACATTTCTAAATATGACATAATTATCTTTAATAATTATAATGGTTCAAAAGAAAAAGATGAAAATGGATTACATTATACAAATGAATTAGAAGCTTTAGACAATCTTATGAATAGTAATAAAGATAAAGCATATTTGTATTTTAATACAAGAAGACAAAACTATATGGGAAATTTTGATGGGGTATATCATTATTCAAGTACGAATGTAACGCTATTCAATGCAGTTATAGATCTTGCACGTTATGAAGAAGATATTCGTTAAAGGGGACAATTAGATATGGGAGAGGAAAATAAACAAATTGCACAGATTGGATCAAAAATATTATCGGAAGATGCTATA
>JBOFWC010000160.1:0-32817 GCA_051653405.1 Proteocatella sp.
CCAATAACTCCTATCTTGTTATTCTTCGTACTTATTACTGCACGTTTAGCTCCTGGCTTTATAACTCCTAGTATAGGAATATTATACCTCTCTTGAGCTTTTTCTAAACTTCTAGCACTTGCTGTATTGCAAGCTATAACAATCGCTTTTATATTATTTTCTAAAAGAAAATTAATTGATTGAAATGTATATTTTGTAACCGTTTCAGAGGATCTTGTGCCATATGGAACTCTTGCCGTGTCCCCAAAATAAACAATGTTTTCATTAGGAAGCACTTTTGACACTTCTTTAAGCACTGTAAGCCCACCAAGTCCTGAGTCAAAAACGCCTATAGCTTTTTTTCTTAAATCTTCCACGCTAACTTCTCCTCTAAACTACGACTCAAATGACAGCTCTATAAGTCTGCTTATTAAATCTTTATATGCTAAACCATCATGTTCAAAAAGTTTAGGGTACATACTTATTTTGGTAAACCCTGGCATAGTGTTTATTTCATTAAGCAATATTTTCCCATCTCTTCTATCTATAAAGAAATCTACTCTCGAAAGACCTTTACAATCGAGTATTTTGTATGCTTTTTCAGCAGTTTCTTTTATTTCTTTCATCTGAGCTTCAGATATCGGTGCTGGTATAACAAGCGTAGATGTTCCTTTTTTATACTTTGTATCATAATCATAGAAATCATCATTAACTACAATTTCTCCAGGTGTAGAAACTCTTATAGTATTGCCTGATCCAAGTACTGAAATCTCAAGTTCTCTAGCATCAATACCTTCTTCTATAACAAGTTTATCGTCATATTTAAGTGCAAAATCCATTGCTATTTTAAGGTCTTCAAAACATTTTACTTTTGAAATTCCAACACTTGAACCCATATTTGAAGGTTTTACAAAAAGAGGATATCTAAATCCATCTATAGCTCTAGCCACCGCATCTATATTATAGCCTTTATATGCAATATGATACTTACTCTGCATAATCCCCTTAGCTTCTAGATATTCTTTAGTTTTAGCTTTATCCATACAAAGTGCCGAGCTTAATAAGCCGCATCCCACATATGGTATTCCTGAATAATCTAAAATACCCTGAACTCTTCCATCTTCTCCATATGGTCCATGAAGCACTGGAAAAATACAATCTAAAGTTATAGCTGAATCCTTAGCGTAAATCCCCACTGGATTATCATTTCCAAGAATATCTACTTTTGCACTTGAAACAGCTTCTTCCCACGTACAATCTAAGAGCCTATCTATTTCTCCTGTAAAATATTTAAACTTCCCAGTTTTTGTTATCCCTATAAGATAAACTTCAAACTTATCTCTATCTATATTACTGTAAATTGAATGCGCTGAAATACAAGAAACCTCATGTTCCTCAGATTTTCCACCAAATAAAATTCCTACTTTCATTCTTCACCTTTTTTCTCAAAAACTTAATTATTTAATTCCAATGTGATTGATTCTTTAGTCGTATTTGTAATATATACATCTTTATAAAGCTTCGAAAAATAATTATAAGCCTTTTTTAGCTTATTTTCATTTTCAAATATCCCAAAAACCGTAGAGCCAGAACCAGTCATCATAGCTCTTTCACTTCCAAAATCAACCAAAGTATTTATTATAGACTCCATCTCAGGAACAAGTTCCAAACTAAAATCATATAAAGCATTATCCATATATTTATATATATCAGTCTTATTGTTTTTATTTATTGCAGCTATAAGATTCTCTGTATTTGGATTGTGTTTTATTTGATCAAGCTTAAGTCTCTTAAATGCCTGTGCTGTAGAAATCCCAATATCGGGTTTTACAATAAGCAGTTTCATATCAATGCCCCTAAGCTCTGTAAACTCTTCTCCAATCCCTTCTGCTAGTTTAGTACCTCCTACCATGCAAAATGGTACATCAGCTCCAAGTTTAAGCCCTATTTGCATAAGTTTTTCATCAGAAAGCAACTCCCCATTAAGCTTATTAAGTGCTACAAGTACCCCTGCAGCATCTGCGCTTCCGCCACCCATACCTGCGCCAGACGGAATATTCTTTTTAATAAATATATCATAGCCTATATTAAGCCCTGACTCTTCATTAAAAAGCAATGCAGCTTTATACGCAATATTTCTTTCATCTTTAGGAATAAAATTTACATTTGAATCAATGTTTATTTTGCCAGTTTTATTAATGGCTATGGTTATATTGTCATGGAGTTCGATGCTCTGCATTACCATGGACAATAAATGATATCCATCTTCGCGTTTACCTTTTACTTCTAAAGATAAGTTTACCTTAGCTCTTGCAATAATATTTATACTATCCATAGATTTCCTCTTTCAATATTCTACTAGTATTCTATTATACTATTACTTTGTTGATTTTTCTATATATTCATAACAAAATTCATAACAAAATTCACAACAAAAAATCACTATTCAATATATAATTGAATAGTGATAATATTTAATCCCTGATTAATTTAATTTGTACATTTGATGTAAGAACATCTGAATAACTATAGGAAACTCTGCTTATCAAGTCACCATCGTCTCCATATTTGACTATAAATATGCTCGGATATATGGCCTCTAACATTCCGGTCTTAGTAATTATCTTTTTTCTGCCCTTGTTGGCCTTGACCACTATCTTTCTTCCCACATACTTGCCAATTCCTTTTTTGATATCATCTGTAGTAAGTGCCTTATTCAAAAATTACACCCCCTCAACATTCTGTATCTATGATACCACAATACAAGAGGATTTGTCAAGACGTAATTTTTTATTGTATATCAATTCAAGTCACATGTCAATAGTTATTTTTATTATTTTCTACTTTTTGCTCTAAGGTTTTTGTCAAGAATTTTCTTTCTTATTCTTATAGACTTTGGAGTAAGTTCAACAAGTTCATCGTCAGTTATAAATTCTATAGTTTCCTCAAGTGACATTCTCTTTGGAGGAGAAAGCTTAAGTGATTCATCAGAACCTGATGCTCTCATGTTTGTAGCCTGTTTTCTCTTGCAAACGTTTACATCTATATCTCCTGATTTTGCATTTTGTCCTACGATCATTCCTTGGTAAACCTCTTGACCTGGATCAATGAATAAAATACCTCTATCTTGAGCATTAAATAGACCATAAGCTACTGCTACTCCAGTTTCCCAAGCAACAAGTGAACCTATGTTTCTAGTAACTATATCACCCTTATATGGCTCATAACACTCAAATAATGTATTTAAGATACCATTACCCTTTGTGTCAGTCATAAACTCTGAACGGTATCCAATTAGACCTCTTGTAGGGATAAGGAATTCAAGTCTAACATAACTTCCTTTTGATTGAGTCATGTTAACCATTTCGCCTTTTCTTCCACCTAGTTTTTCCATTACAGGTCCCATAAATTCATCAGGAACATCTATTATAACTCTTTCGATTGGTTCTAAAAGTGCTCCATTTTCATCACGCTTATAAAGAACCTCTGGTTTTGAAACCTGAAGTTCATAACCTTCTCTTCTCATAGTTTCCATAAGAATAGTAAGGTGAAGTTCTCCACGTCCAGAAACTTTAAATGCATCTGCAGTTTCAGTCTCTTCAACTCTTAGCGATACATTTGTCTTAAGTTCTTTTGTAAGTCTATCTCTAAGCTGTCTTGAAGTTACAAATTTTCCTTCTCTTCCTGCAAATGGACTATCATTTACAGAAAATGTCATAGCAATTGTAGGTTCAGAAATTTTAACAAAAGGAAGTGCTTCCTTAGTATTTACATCCGTAACTGTATCTCCAATGTTTATGTTTTCAATACCCGCTATGGCAATTATATTTCCTACAGTAGCCGACTCAACCTCAACTCTGTTTAGTCCTATATAGTCATAAACTTTACCAATTTTAGCCTTGTAGCCTACTTCTGGGTCTGCATAGTTTACAACAAACATTTCCGTTCCAGTCTTTATAGTTCCTCTTTGAACTTTTCCAACTCCAATTCTTCCTACATACTCATTATAGTCTATAGTTGAAATAAGAATTTGTGGTGTTCCCTCGTCATCGCCAACTGGTGCTGGTATGTGATTTACTATTATTTCAAATAAATCATGCATATTTTCTTTTAAATCGTCTGGATCAAGTCCTGCTTTTCCAGCTCTTGCAGATGCAAAAACAAATGGTGAATCAAGCTGTTCTTCATTAGCGTCAAGTTCCATAAATAATTCTAGAACTTCATCCACTACCTCATGAGGTCTAGCTTCTGGTCTATCAACCTTATTTACACAAACTATAGCTGGAAGCTCAAGTTCAAGCGCTTTTTTCAGAACGAATTTAGTCTGAGGCATTGGACCTTCAAAAGCGTCTACTACAAGTACAACCCCGTCTACCATCTTTAATATACGTTCAACTTCTCCTCCAAAATCAGCATGGCCAGGAGTATCGACTATGTTTATCTTTGTATCATGATACATTACAGCCGTATTTTTAGAAAGAATCGTAATTCCTCTTTCTCTCTCTAAGTCATTAGAGTCCATTACTCTCTCATTAACTTCCTGATTTTGTCTAAATATTCCACTTTGCTTTAAAAGCGAGTCTACAAGTGTGGTTTTACCATGGTCAACGTGTGCAATTATAGCTACGTTTCTGATATTGTTTTTACTACTCAAAGTTACACATCCTTCTTTTTTTAATAAAATATATATTAACAAATTAAAAATCTAATTATCCACAACTTATATATTATACCATAACCTCATATAGTATGCTAATACTTTTTATTCTACCCTTTACCAAAGAATTTACTCATCAAAAATAAATTTAAATTTATAATCATAAATATTTTAATTATAGTAGAAAAATATTCATTTTTTTGGTAACATATATATACAATCTTATATTATCAATAAATTTTAATATTGGCTATATAAATAGCCATTTTAACTTTTAAATAAAAATTCAAGGAGAACAACATGGAAAATAAAATATTAGCAAAAGTTGGAGCTTATGAAATAATGCAGGAAGATATTACGCATATGATGCAAAACCTAAGCCCTCAAGTAGCGTCTCAATTTATAGGACCAGAGGGAGAGCAAAGACTTCTTGCTGAGTTAATAAACCAAAAATTACTGCTTTGCGAAGCTGTTGAAAGCAAATTTGAAGAAAATGAAGATTTCGTAGAAGAATTCGCAAAAGTAAAAGAAAACTTCCTATCACAATACACTGTAAAGAAAATAATTAACTCTGTAGAAGTTACTGAAGAAGAAGCAAAAACATTCTACGAAGAAAATCCAAACCTTTTCGTTACTCCAGCACAAGTAAGAGCAAGCCACATTCTTGTTGCAGAAGAAGAAAAAGCAAATGAGCTTTACGAAAAAATCCAAGCAGGTGAAAGTTTTGAAGAACTTGCTATAGACAACTCAACTTGCCCATCAGGAGTAAATGGTGGAGATCTTAATTTCTTTGGAAAAGGACAAATGGTTCCTGAATTTGAAGAAGCAGCATATGAACTTGAAGTAGGTCAAGTATCTGCTCCTGTAAAAACTCAATTTGGATTCCATATAATAAAACTTACTGAGAAAAAAGAAGAGGAACTTCACGCTTATGAAGAAGTTCAACCAAATATAATCCAAAACCTTAAAGCACAAAGACAAAATGATGCTTACTTCTCTCATTTAGAAGGACTAAAATCTAAATACGCAGTAGAAAAGTTCTAATTAACAAAACAAAATAAAATAATTTATAAAAAATAAATTTACTACGATAAGGAAATATTGCGGAATCTGAAATTGATTTCATAATATTTCCTTATTTTATTTCCCAAATTTTCCTAATTTTAAAAAATGACCCTTGATTTATTCAAATCTCTATGATATTATTTATTAACCGATGAAAAACAACTGTCTTTCATCAACGGACTGAGACCCTATTAATCATAGCAGAGGTGTATATTATGAGTTTAGTAGTACAAAAATTCGGCGGAAGTTCTGTTGCCGACAAAGAGAGAATTTTTAACGTTGCAAATATAGCAACCAATACCTTTTCAGAAGGAAATGACGTAATTGTAGTAGTTTCTGCCCAAGGAGATACCACAGATGACCTTCTTGCTAAAGCTGCAGAAATAAATCCTAATCCTACAACTAGAGAAATGGATATGCTTTTATCCACAGGAGAGCAAATATCAATTTCTTTACTTGCAATGGCCATACAAAGCCTTGGATTTCCAGTTATATCTCTAACCGGATGGCAGGCTGGACTTCGCACAGATTCAAACTTTTCCAGCGCTAGAATAAAGAGCCTTACCCACTCTAGAATCCAAGAAGAGCTTGCAAATCGAAAAATTGTTATAGTTGCTGGCTTTCAGGGTATAAACAAATCGTATGATATAACAACATTAGGAAGAGGCGGAAGTGACACTACCGCTGTAGCTCTTGCGGCACAGCTTAGAGCGGATTTATGCCAAATTTATACAGATGTAGATGGAATATATACTGCCGATCCAAGAAAAATAAAAAATGCAAAAAAACTGGAGCACATATCGTATGACGAAATGCTTGAACTTGCTACAATGGGTGCTCAAGTACTCCACAACCGCTCTGTTGAGCTCGCAAAAAGATACAACGTAAATCTGGAGGTACTGTCCAGTTTTTCAAAACTACCAGGCACAATAGTAAAGGAGAATGACTCGATGGAAAAAATGTTAGTTAGAGGTATCGCGAAAGACGATGATGTAGCTGTAATAGAGCTTATTGAAATAAAGGACGTTCCAGGAATTGCCTTTAAAGTATTTTCACTTATCGCTGCAAAAAAAATAAGCGTTGATATAATACTTCAATCTACAGGAAGACACGGAACTAGAGATATCAGCTTTACAATAGCTAAAAGTAATGTAAATGAAGCTATAAAAGCTCTCGAAGAACTAAAACCAGTGCTAGGTTTTAAAGAAGTTTCTGTGAATGAAAATATAGCTAAAATTTCAATAGTAGGAACAGGCATGATAAACAATGCAGGAATAGCTGCTGAAATGTTTGAAGCGCTTTCCAACAACAATATAAATATACAGATGATTTCGTCTTCAGAAATAAAAATATCTGTAATAATAGATAAAAAAGATGCAGATAGAGCTGTTCAAGCTATCCACGACCAGTTCTTTGATTAAAAAATTTCTTCTCCATATAAAAATGCTCCTATTGCAAAAACGTCCATAAAACATTCTGCAAAAGGAGCATTTATTTTTATATTCTTTAATTTATAGTTCTTATGCTTCTATAGACATAAATAACTACATCGGGTTTATATTCAAGTGCATACTCTTCAACCGATTTATCCTTATAATATCTAGTATCAAGCATCCTAGTCTCTCCTGCCATAGTAGACATAAATGCTGAGAATGGAATTCCAAAGGAATCTTTTACTATAAGAATTTTTTTACCATTTAAATTTGATTTGTTTTCAATAATAACCTCTGGATAATCTGCTCCAAAATATGAAACATATCTATTAGTAAATACGTCTTTATCTTCAAGAATTTCATTTCGTATTATAGCCTCTTTAAAATCCCCCTCAAATGTTTCAGTTTTATTTTTCTTTTTGACTGTAACCTTGTACGAGGTATCATATTTAGGCGTTATAAGCGAAAAATCATCTACTCCCGCAAAATACTTCCCAACTCTTCTTCCTTGAGATCCAAGAAAGTTATTTTCAAAAATCTCTTTATTATAATTATCCATATTAGTATAAAACCCATCAGAATCCAATTTTATACCAAAAAGCGTGTTAAGTTTTTCTACAACCATTCCAGTGCTCCAAAAAGCAGTATCTATGGTCCAATGATGATCCGTATTATAAAACATCACTTCTTTATCAATTGGCGATTTTTCAATAAGATTTCTCATATCCATAGTATTAACTCCGCCATTTCTAAGCTGAGCTACAATTTTATCAGAGTTTTCATTAGAATAATCTATTATAGCTGGATTTATCTTTGTATATCCTTTTATAAACTTTATCGGAGTTTGTACATATAAAAATTCAATACCATTTTTAGAAAGAACCTTATTCATTTCTATAATCTCGTCCACAGCCTTGGTATTATCCTCTCTAAAGGATACAAAATGAAGTTTTTCACGATTATCCTTTATTATATTATAAGAACTGTCCGCATCAATAATATAGTCTTTATCTAAAGCTCTTTGCATCAGCCCATAAATATTTACAAAACTATCTTGGCCAAATACATTTGAAGAAAACCCATTTTCAATTCCATTTATACACCCATTTAAAGCTCCATTTATACTTGCATCCGCCTCATAACTGCTTTTCAAGCTCAAATATGCATCCTTTGCCACATCTCTTGCATTTACCGTAACTGTAAGAAGTCCTGTAAGCCCTAAAAAACCTACAAAAGTCAGTGCAAGTGCTTTTTTTAATGTAAATTTCATAATATTCCTCACTAAAAATTAAAATATATAAATGGATTATATGTGCCTTTTATCAAATACGATGCCGAAATCAAAAAGAATGCGCCAAGTACAACTACATATACCGCCTCAAAAGTCTTCGCGTGTAATGACTCTTTTTCAAATCCATGATACATATTTTTGATACTTGACACAATAGGAAATGATGCCAAAATTCCCATCACATAGATTATCCAATTGTCATGAAGGTATAGCAGAGTTATACTTTCTGTCGGAATATCTCCATTTAACGAAAGCATTGCTCTTATATATTCATATGCCTGAGTCATACTCTCCGCTCTAAAAAATATCCATCCCAAAAATACTATAACCATTGTATATACATGCCCTAAAATTAGGCTTTTTTCCAAATACTTATCAAGTTTGGTATATTTTTCAACAATTATGAACACTCCAAAATAAATTCCCCAAAAAATAAATGTCCAGTTTGCCCCATGCCATATTCCTGTGCATAACCAAACTACTGCAATATTTCTAAGCTGTTTGAGCGAGCTAACTCTCGAACCTCCAAGCGGTATATATACATAGTCTCTAAACCAGCTACCAAGTGAAATATGCCACCTTCTCCAAAAATCTGATACCGACTTTGCCATATATGGATGATTAAAGTTTTCAGGGAAATTAAATCCAAACATCTTTCCAAGACCTATAGCCATATCTGAATACCCCGAAAAATCAAAATATATCTGAAGCATATATGCAAGCGCTCCCATAAATGCCATCAGCGATGAAAGCGACTCTGTAGGAAGACTGTAGGCCTTATCTGCTATTAGAGCAAATTGATTAGAAAGTATAACCTTCTTAGCAATTCCTAATATAAACCTTGCAATTCCATCCGAAAAATCATCTAGAGAAGTGTTTCTTTCCCTAAGCTCCTTAGCAATTGTTTCATATCTTACAATAGGCCCTGCTATAAGCTGTGGAAAAAACGAAATATAAAGTCCTACATCAAGCGGATTTTCAAAAGCCCTTGCTTTTTGCCTGTATACATCTATTACATATGATATTCCCTGAAATGTAAAAAATGATATTCCAATGGGCAGGGCAATCTCCGGTACCGGAAGTACTGTTTTAAAAATCAGATTTATATTAGAAACAATAAATCCTGCATATTTAAATATAGCCAGTATTCCAAGGTTAAATATAAGCATCAAAGTAAGTACAGATTTGCTGCTAAATCTTCCTCTTCCAAAATTATCACTAGAGTCAACAAGTCTTCCAAATAAATAATTTGCAAGTATGCAAAAAATCATAACCAGCACAAATACCGGTTCTCCCCACGCATAAAAAACTAAACTGAATAAAAGCAGCAGTTTGTTTCTTGCATCATGAGTCTTTACCACTTTATAGTATAAAAATAGTAAAAGTGGTAGAAATAAAAACAAAAAGAATGTGCTCGAAAAAAGCATTAATAACTCCTTTTTTTACATCAAACATTTATTAACATAAATCTAATTGTTCAAAAACTTCACCTATTTTTTCACGTATAACCAGTTTTGCTCTAACATCCTTACTAGTAGCATCTCTATTTATAAGCACGAGCTTATCTCCTCTAAAATAATCAATAAGTCCCGCCGCAGGATATACTCCAAGAGAAGTTCCTCCTATTATAAGCATATCTGCATTTTGAATATGTTTTATTGCATTGTCAACAACACTATTATCTAAACCTTCTTGGTAAAGTACTACATCCGGTTTCACGACTCCACCACATTGACATCTTGGAACATCCTCTGAATCTAAAATAAACTCTACATTATAAAACTGTTGGCATTTCATACAATAATTTCTATGCACTGAACCATGAAGTTCAAACACGGATTTACTTCCAGCCTTTTGATGAAGGCCATCTATGTTCTGCGTAATTACCGATGTAAGTTTGCCTTCTGCTTCAAGCTTTGCAAGTCCAAAGTGAGCTTTATTAGGAAGTGCTTCTAAAAAAAGCATTTTATCTTTATAGAATTTAAAAAATTCAGATGTATTTCTCATAAAAAAATCATGTGAAAGTATAACCTCTGGAGGATACTTATACTTTTGATTATAAAGACCATCCACGCTTCTAAAATCTGGAATCCCACTTTCTGTAGATACTCCGGCTCCACCAAAAAATACTATTCTTTGTGAATCTTTGACAAGTTCTTTAAAAACAGCTATATCTTTCATATCATCCCTCCATAAAACCTCTCCATAAAAAAACATACATTATAAAAAAGTCACATCTTCATCAAGAAGTTGTGACCGATTTATAGTTTGCTATTTATATTGCTTTTTTAGCAGTTTCAACTAGTTGAGCAAAACCTGCTGGATCATTGATAGCCATTTCAGAAAGCATTTTTCTGTTTATAGTTATGTCAGCTTTCTTAAGACCGTTCATGAATTTAGAGTAGCTTAGTCCGTTTATTCTTGTAGCAGCATTTATTCTTGCTATCCACATTTTTCTGAAATCTCTCTTCTTAAGCTTTCTGCCTTTATATGCGTGAGCTAAAGCTTTCATTACGAACTCATTAGCTGGTCTGTACAGTTTGCTTCTTGCGCCTCTAAATCCTTTCGCAAGCTTTAGTATTTTTTTATGCTTCTTACGAGCATTCATAGCTCTTTTTACTCTTGCCATTTAATCTATACCTCCTCTGTTTATATATATGGTAGTAATCTTGCAATTCTTGATTGGTCACCCTTAGTCATTATTGCAGCTTTTCCAAGGTTTCTCTTAGTCTTAGAAGACTTCTTAGTTAAAATATGTCTTTTGTAAGCTTTTGATCTTTTTAATTTTCCGCTTCCTGTTGCTTTAAATCTCTTTGCAGCTCCACGGTGAGTTTTCATTTTTGGCATTATTATTTCCTCCTCGCTTAATTTTTCTTTGGTTCTATCATAAGAATTAAGTTGTTTCCTTCAAATTTTGGTTCCTTATCAGGAGTCCCAGCATCACCTAACAACTCAATAAATTTATTAATAACTTGATATCCTATTTCCTTATGTCCAAGTTCACGGCCTCTGAATCTAACAGCTACCTTTACCTTATCGCCGGCTTCTAAGAATTTGCAAGTCATTTTCGCTTTTGTGTTAAGGTCGTTAATCTCAATCGCTGGTCTTAATCTAATTTCCTTTACTACTACTACTTTTTGTTTCTTTTTAGATTCTTTTTCTTTCTTCGCTGCTTCATACTTGAACTTTCCAAAGTCCATTATCTTGCACACAGGTGGAACTGCGTTTGGCGATATTTTTACAAGATCTAAATTCTTCTGATTAGCCATCAATTGAGCGTCCTTGGTTGATACTACCCCAAGCTGTAGCCCATTCTCATCGATAAGTCTTATTTCCTTATCACGGATTTGCTCATTAATTTGTTGTTCTTTAATGATTATTCACCTCCAAAATTTTTCATTGCTCAGCTTTTCCATTTATTATTAAAAAAGGCAGATAGTAAAATACTATCCGCCCAAAATTACAATCTAAAATTACAAAAATAATTTTATATCAATTCTGTATACCCTATACACTCGAAGCAATAAGGTGAGAAGCGGTCTTCTACTTAATCAACACTAGTTATTATACATGCATATAGTGTGCATGTCAATACCTATCTAAACATTTTTTTACCTCTGTAGTAATAGCCATATACTTTTTCGAAATCCTGATCTGAAAAAACCTTCTGAGCAACAAGATTATCCTCAGGAACATCAGCAATTACAACCTTACATCCTTTCGAAAGCCCTTTGCAGAGCATTCCTTTTAAAAGCTTTTTACCATAATCTAAATTACGATATTTCGGCGAAACAAAAAGATCATTTATTATCATATATTCATCAATAAATGTTACAAACCCCATAGCTATGACACGTTCTCTATCAACTATCGCAAAGAACATATTCTCAAGCATGCTTTTTTCAAGATTATTTTCAAAAAAGCTTCTTTGATTTGTATGCATATCTGTTAAATACTGATAATCACTTAACCACTCATCATTGAGCTTGGTATCAACGAAGATTCCCTGCTCTATAAAGTTAGCAAATGCAAAAAGTTCTTTTTCTCTATCCTCTAGATTAAGTGCTAGTACTATTCCAGGATTTGAAATTTCAAACCCACTACGCACCATCTCCATCTCCAAATTTTCAAACTCTCTAGAAAATACTATTCTATAATAAGGATTTATATCATTCTTAGAAAGTTTTTTTAGATGTTTATCCAAAATATTTTGTATATCATCTTTATTTGGAGGAATAATCATATTTAGAGTACAGACATTGGTAATATTAAAATATCTTATCAAAAAACCATTGTCTATAGTTATGCTTGATGAAGGATTTGCATTCATCAAAAGCTCTTCTATTCGCTGTATCATTTAAGATCAACCTTCCTAAATTGTAATAAGGCTATTATAACATAAAACTAAATTAAATTCTATCTTTTGATTCAGCAACGATTTTTTCAATAAATTCCTGAGTGCTTAGAGAACCAAGCTCTCCATTGTCTCTAGATCTAACTGAAACATTACCCTCTAATACTTCTTTTTCTCCTACAATTATCATATACGGTACTTTTTCAAGCTGTGCTTCTCTTATCTTATATCCGATTTTTTCAGCTCTATCGTCTATATCAACTCTTATGCCTGCGTCAAACAGTTTCTTGTAAACTGAATCTGCATAATCCATAAATTTATCAGATATAGGAAGAATTTTAGCTTGAACTGGAGAAAGCCATACAGGGAATTTTCCAGCATAATGCTCTATAAGAATTCCTATGAATCTTTCAATACTTCCAAATGCAACTCTATGAATCATTATCGGTCTATGTTTCTCACCATCTTTACCAATATAAGTTAAATCAAATCTTTGAGGAAGCTGATAATCAAGCTGGATTGTTCCACACTGCCAAGTTCTTCCGATGCAGTCTCTTAAATGGAAGTCTATCTTAGGTCCATAGAATGCTCCATCTCCCTCATTTAGTCTGTAGTCTAGGCCAAGCTCCTCAAGTGCTGCTTTAAGTGCTGCTTCAGCCTCATCCCACATAGATATTTCTCCAAGGAAGCTCTCTGGTCTTGTAGACAGCTCCACATGGTAAGAGAATCCAAATTGCTTGTAAACTTTATCTATAAGCTGTGCTACACCCTTTATCTCATCCTTTATTTGCTCTGGAAGCATGAATATATGCGCATCATCTTGAGTAAAGGCTCTTACTCTCATAAGTCCATGAAGGGCTCCAGAAAGCTCATGTCTATGAACTCTTCCAACCTCACCCATTCTTATAGGGAAGTCTCTATATGATCTCATCTTAGTTTTGTATGCAAGCATACCGCCTGGACAGTTCATAGGTTTTATTGCAAAATCCTCTTCATCTATCTGTACAGTATACATATTTTCTTTATAATGGAACCAGTGTCCAGAAGTTTCCCAAAGCTGTCTATTAAGAATAATTGGAGTTTCAATCTCAACATACCCTGCCGCTCTATGAACTTCTCTCCAGTAACTCATAAGCTCATTTTTAAGCACAGTTCCATTTGGAAGGAAGAATGGGAATCCTGGACCTTCTTCAAGAATTGTAAATAAATTAAGCTCTTTTCCTAATTTTCTATGATCTCTTTTCTTAGCTTCTTCAAGCATTTCAAGGTATTCATCAAGAGTTTTCTTTTTCTCAAAAGCTACTCCATAAACTCTTTGAAGCATCTTATTGCTCTGATCTGCTCTCCAGTAAGCTCCCGCTACACTTGTAAGCTTAAATGCCTTTACTTTTTTAGTATTTGAAAGATGAGGCCCTGCACAAAGGTCTACAAATTCTCCCTGCTTGTAGAAAGATAGTGTTTGCCCTTCTTTAGCTAGGTCTTCAATAAGTTCTATTTTGTAAGGCTCGTTTCTTTCTTTCATAAGCGCAATCGCTTCAGCTGCTGGAAGTTCAAATTTTTCTACCTGAAGTTCTTCCTTAACAATTTTTTTCATTTCTGCTTCAAGCTTTTCTAAATCCTCTGGAGTAAGTTTGTAGTCAAGATCTATATCATAGTAAAATCCATTCTCAACTGCTGGTCCAGTTCCAAGTTTAGCTTCTGGAAAAAGTCTCTTTATAGCTTGAGCCATAACATGAGTTGCTGTATGCCAAAAAATATCTTTACCTTCTACATCTTCAAATTTAAGAAACTCTATCTTTCCATCTTCACTTACAACTTCTTCAGTTCCAAGTACCTTTCCATTATATCTTGCTCCAACTATAGCTCTTGCTAACCCATCGCTTATAGAGTTTGCTATATCAAATATTTTTACGCCTGATTCAAATTCTTTTATTGAACCATCCTTAAGTTCTACCTTAATCATAATTATTCCTCCTGTTTAAAAAATGGTATAAAAAAAGCCCATAGGAAAATTTTCCTATGGGACGTATATACGCGGTTCCACCCAACATTGTACTCTTAATGGCTATAACGGGCCTCCCGCTCACTATTAATGAGTGCTCCAAGGTGGTTTTCACAGTAATTTTACTAGAAACTTTCAGCTAAATGTTTCCTCTCTGCAAATAAAAATAAACTGTTACTCGTCTTGTCAACGCTATTATGTTCATTACTATATGACAATTATATTATCATAACAGACATTTGTCAACACACTTAAAAAATAAATTGCATAATAATTGCCTGAAAAAGACCTATGGCAGCTCCTAAAAAGCCTCCCAAAATCTCAATATGCTTAAGCTCACTCTTAGCTACCTTAAGAATTATTTCCTCTATCTTTTCAAGTTCAAACTGATTGATTTTTTCTTCAACAATCTCGCCAATATTAACATTTTCTTTAGCTTTTTCCACAAGTTCTTCAGATTTTTCTTCAATAAAAATTCCAACTTCCTTGTCGATTATATCTCCAGCCATTCCCATAACCATAAGTTTTATCCCCGCAGGAAAACTACTAAGTTTTTGGTCTATCACTGAAGCAAACTTGCCTTTTATCTCTTCAAAAAGCCATTTCTTATTTTCATCAGTAAGAAGTTTTTCACCGATATCATCCATAGTTATCAGCTCATTGTGTACAGTCTCACTAATATTTTTAGCTATGTCAAATCTTCGTTTAGGAATAAGGCCTACAACTTCCACATCAAACGGAAGCTTCACAGGAACAAGTGGTCTAAAAAGAAGTTTTATAGCTATAACATTAGTCATCCACCCTATAACTCCACCGACAAAAACCATAAACAAAATTTTTAACCCTAGTTGCATCTACTCACCCTTTACTGCTTCAAATATATTTCTTAAAACCTTATTTATAAATTTAAAACCCTTCTCCTCAGAGAATACTTTAGCAAGCTCTACAGCTTCATTTATAGAAACCGCTTCAGGCACATCTTCAAAGTAAATCATCTCTGTAGTAGCTACCCTAATTATACTTGCATCAATCTTGCCTAATCTTTCAATTTTCCACTTTTGAATATTTTGCGAAATAATTTCATTTATGCTATCTTTATTTTCAAAATAAGTTTTTAAAAGCTTTTCGACATATTTAGCTTTTTCAGCATTAATTCCATGTTTTTCAAAATACTCTCCAATAAAAGCTATTTCATCTTCCTTTTGCATAGTCATTTCATACAAAAGTTCCACAGCTTTTTGACGTTCATCTCTTCTACTCATATTATCTCCATTATTCTGATACTGCTTTAGTTTTTTCCGATTTTACAGCTACTCCATGCACATGCACATTAACTTCATCTACTCTTCTTTCAGTCATAGATTCAATAGCATTCTTTACATTTTCTTGAACAAGTCTAGCTACATCTGAAACTTTTTTGCCATATTCCGCAACTATAATTATAGTTACCGAAAGTCTGTCATGTTCGTCTATATTTACTGATACTCCACGGTTAAACTTTTTACCCGTAAACATGTCTAAGAAAGCATCTACAATTCCACTGTATACAGAAACTACGCCTTCAACCTCATTCGCAGCTATATTTGATATTGTAACAATTACATCCTCTGATATATTAATATTTCCCATATCCGTCATAGTCATAACCTCCTCATATATCCCTTACAAATAGGATTTAATCATACATACCATTATATCAAACTTTAAATAAAGTAGCAAAATATTTTTACTCTCCTGTAGCGTTAATAGCATCAATGTGCTGCTTTAAATTCTCTATATAATTAGAATCTTTGAATTTCTTCGCTTGATAAATAGCATTAGTTATAGCAATTGCCTTAGAATTTCCATGAGCCTTAAGCACAACTCCATCAACTCCTAAAAACGGCGCCCCTCCAATTGCATCTGCACTGAACCCATCTTTAAGCGCCTTAAGGTCATTTTTAATCATAGCCCCGGCAAGCTTACCTTTAGTTGAAGACATTATAGCTTCCTTCATCATCTTCATAATAGTAGAAGCTACTCCTTCAGTAGTCTTAAGCACAATATTTCCTGTAAATCCATCCGTAACTGCTACATCAACTGTTCCTTCTGGCATATCTCGTCCTTCTATATTTCCATAGAAATTTATATGAGAACTTTGCTTCATTAGCGCGAAAGCTTCTTTTGTAAGTTCATTTCCCTTACCTTCTTCAGTTCCGTTATTTAAAAGCCCTACTGAAGGATTCGCTATTCCAAGTACATTTTCAGCATAAAGCGAGCCCATAACTCCGAATTCAAGCATATTCTTAGCTTTACAATCAGCATTAGCGCCAATATCAAGAAGCACCGTATATCCTTTTGGGTTTGGGAAAAATCCAGTAAGTGCAGGTCTATCTATCCCTTTTATTCTTCCTACGACAAAAAGCCCTCCTACAAGTATCGCCCCTGTGCTTCCTGCGCTCAAAAAGGCATCAACCTGCTTTTCTTTAAGGAGTCTAAGTGCTACTACCATAGAAGAGTCTTTTTTCCCTCTTATAGCCTTCGTAGGCGACTCATCAAATTCAATAACTTCTGTAGCATTTACTACTTCTATTCTACTTCTATCTTTAGTTTTTTCATCTATTATTTTATTTATTTCAGTTTCTTTTCCAACAAGCACTACCGTAACATCGCTATATTTAGAAACTGCATCCACAGCTCCAACTACAATTTCATAAGGCGCATTATCTCCACCCATAGCATCTATAGCTATTCTCATAATTTCCTCCGAGCATAAAATATAAAAAAGCATGTAGTGTCCACCTACATGCCAGTTGAAATTACTTCTCTATTACTTCTCTGCCTTTATAAAATCCACAATCAGGACAAACCTTATGTGATAATTTTAATTCGTTACACTGTGGGCATTTTACTAAACCATTTGCAGACATCTGCATGTTAGCTGCTCTTCTTGAACGAGTTGCAGACTTAGCTGTTTTTCTCTTTGGTACTGCCATTTATGTCCACCTCCTTTTACTTAATCATTTCTTTTAATTTATCAAATCTGGCATCAATGTTATCATCAGACATACTGCATTTGCACTGGCCTTTATTGAAGTTACTTCCACATACTGGACACATACCTAAGCAATCCTCTTTACAAAGTAGTTTATAAGGTATCTGATCTAGAATCTCAATAAAGCAAAGATCTAAAAGATCGACATGATTTTTAGAAATAACATACGTATCATGTTCCTCTGAATAAACCTCATTCCCCGATACCAAATATACAATTATATCTTCATCGACCAACACATCCACATCATCTAGACATCTAGCACATTGACTAATCGTTCTAGCTGATATTTTTGCATTTAACACCAATTGATCATCTATGTTTCTTATAATGCCTTTCAAAACAATCGGTGAGGAAAATCTAAGATTATATTCATTATTATTAGCTTGCTCTAGATTGAACTCAGCATCTATCTCTAAAGTCGCTCTTTCACCAGTCAATATTCTTGTTAAATCCATATTTTTTCACCTCTTATTTATCACAAATATTATACACAAGACCTCAATCTTTGTCAAGCAAAATAACCTTACAAGTCAAAATCAATAAGGAAGCCCTTATTGATTTTAACATATTTATATTAATTTATATAAAAATCTTATTTAGAAACAAGAGTCATTGTATCTCTTGCTATCATAAGCTCTTCATTTGTAGGTATGCAAAGCACCTTAACTGCAGAAGCTTCTGTAGAAACAACTTTTTCTTTTCCTCTAACCTTGTTAGCTTCTTTATCAACTTCTATTCCAAGTCTTTCAAGTCCACTACAGATTATTTCTCTTGCATCTATAGAGTTTTCTCCAAGACCAGCTGTAAATACTATAGCATCTACGCCACCCATCTCAGCCATATAAGCTCCGATGTATTTTTTAACTCTCTTGTAATAAGTGTCAAGTGCTACTTCAGCTCTTTTATTTCCTTCTTCTGCTGCTTTTTCTATATCTCTAAAATCTGAGCTAACTCCAGACATTCCGAATACTCCAGATTTTTTGTTCATTACATCATTTATTCCATCTGCATCAAGATTTAATTTTTTCATTAAGAATGTAACTATTGCAGGATCCATATCTCCACATCTAGTTCCCATTATTAATCCCTCAAGCGGTGTGAATCCCATAGAAGTGTCCACAACAACTCCCCCATCAACTGCAGCTACAGAAGCTCCATTTCCAAGGTGACAAGTTATTATCTTAAGGTCTTTTATATCTTTTCCAAGCATTTCTGCTGCTCTATAACTTACATACTTGTGAGAAGTTCCGTGGAATCCGTATCTTCTTACGCCGTATTCTTTGTAGTACTCATAAGGAATTCCATATAAGTATGATGATTCAGGCATTGTTTGATGGAACGCTGTATCAAATACCGCAACCATTGGTACAGTAGGAAGTATTTCTCTACAAGCATTTATTCCTATAAGATTTGGCGGGTTATGAAGTGGAGCAAGCTCAATACAATCTTCAAGTGCTTTAACTACCTCATCAGTTATAACTACAGACTCAGCAAATTTTTCGCCAGCATGAACCACTCTGTGTCCTACAGCGTTTATTTCATCCATGCTCTTTATTGCGCCATACTCTTCGTTTACAAGAGCATCAAGAACTAATTTAAGTGCATCCTTATGGTCTTTCATAGCATGCTCAATTACTTCCTTATCTCTTCCTGGTATCTCATGCTTAAGCACAGAACCTTCAATTCCTATTCTTTCTACAAGACCTATTGCAAGAACAGACTCATTTGACATATCCACTAGCTGATATTTTAACGACGAGCTTCCACAGTTAATTACTAATACTTTCATCGATTTCCCTCCATCTTTTATATGTAAAATACAATAAATATATTTAATCAAAATTGGCGGGAATATGTGGGAATCGAACCCACCCAAGAAGCTATTAACCCCTCGAACTGGTGTTGAAGACCAGCGGGCACACCAGCACCCATCTACTCCCAATCGCTATTTATATTAACATACATTTTTAGCCATTTCAAGTCATTTTTTAATATAATAACGATTTTTTTCATTTTTTATAAAAAAAATTAATAATTTGTCTGTATTTAGAAAATTAATATTTTTTAGAAAATACGTAATAGCTTACCAAATACACAAAAACCTGGCCTGCCATTATCATAGATAAATACATAGCATATACTTCTTTATTTAAAATAATAAGCATAAAAATCGCTAAAAATTGAGCTATTATAGACACAAAATAAGTGAAATATCCACTTTTGTGTGCAATATATATATACCTTTCCTCATTTTGAGCTATTTTATATTTTTTCATAAAGTCAGGCTTTTTGGATAATCTATAAAATTGAACTAATTTAAATGTCGATACCGAACAAAGCCCTACTCCAAAACTAGATACTGTAGTAGTTTCACTTTGTCTAACAATACTTAAAGCAATCATCATTACTCCTGCTATAAAAAGCACCACGAACCACATTATTTGTCTTTTAAAATTATTCATTACATCCCCTCCTCATATATAAATATATCTTCAATCTTAACTCCAAAAAATTTTGCTATTTTAAACGCAAGGATTATTGAAGGATTATATTTCCCTTTTTCTAGAGAAATTATAGTCTGCCTTGAAACTTCAAGTACGTCCGCTAGTTCATCCTGTTTAAGGCCTTTTTCCTTTCTTAACGCTTCCAAATTATTTTTCAATATTTCATCCCCTCTCAGTAAATTTAAATTTAAAAAATAAAACGATACGAATTTGTATAAAGCAAATTAAAGTAAAGTTAACTTTACATAAATAATACTCTTATTCTCCATTTATGTCAAGCTCACTTTACATAAAATCTAGAAAATAAGACAAACTTCTATACATTACATAGAAATTTGCCTTAATATACATATCTATTTCCGCTAAATATACACTTTATTATAGCTTATGAGGATCATAATTTTCAATAAATCCTTGGCCTAAGACTTCTCTTACTTCTGCAATTGTAACAAATGCTTTTGCATCAATTCCTAACACAATTTCTCGAAGCTCTGGAAGTTCTTTTTGCGAAAGCACTACAAAAAGCATCTCGCTTTCTTTTTTAAGATACATACCTTTTGCTTTTATACCAGTTGCCCCTCTTCCAATATCACTCATTACAAGTTCTGCAATCTCATTACTTTTTTGAGAGACTATAAATACAGCTTTTGCAGAATGACCACCTTCTAGCACTACACTTACAAGCTTTGTCGTTACAAGCACCGATATGATAGCATACATAACATTTATTGGCCCAAATACAAACATTCCGCTCATTATTATAGTAGCATCAATTGCAAGCATTACATTTTCAATAGGCAGATTTGGTCTTTTAAACTTAAATATAGCCGCCAGCATGTCAGTGCCACCTGTAGTTCCGCCTGCCTTAAGCACAAGTCCTACCCCAGCTCCTACAAGTACGCCTCCAAAAAGACTCGCAAGCAGCAGATCTTCCCCAACATCCATAGGGTTAGGTATCATCTCGGTAAGCCAAAGTGCAAAAGAAAGCGCTACAACTGCATAAAGCGATTTTTTTGCAAAGGCAAAACCTCTTTGTCTTATACTTATTACAAAAAGAGGTATGTTAAGCACTGCATTTGTAAACCAAATCGGCACTCCATTTGCTATAAACGGAGAAGTAACTTCCTGTACAAGAATTGCAATTCCTGAAATTCCGCCTGTAACTAGCCCTAGTGGTGATAAAAACCACGTTATTCCAAGTGCAAGAAGCAAAGAACCTAATATAATCATCGCAAACTCACTGCTTGTAATATTTTTTCTTATCATATTTTTTTAAAATTCCCTTCAAACTTTTCTTGTAAAAAATCTCTAAACACATTCATATCTATGTCTTTTAAATCTTCTTTTCTAAGAATATGTGCCATGTTTGAATTTATATAAAACATAAAATAATTGCGGCTTTCTAATACTTGGTAGAATTTACTATACTCCATTTTATTAGAAGCTTCTATATACGGAGCACTTATTTTAAGTCTATCTTTATAGAACTCCAAAACCGTTATCTCATCAAAAAAACCAGTTTTGTCAGTTTTCATTCTCTTACTCTTGATCCTTTCTACTTTCAAAAGAAGGACTCCTAAAGTAATTCCAAATACTATCAAAAAATGTAAAGCTATCGATGAGAATACAAATTCTCCCCTATAATTGTGAGATGCCATGGTTGCAAAAATCAAAGATATCGCAGCAAGCATAGGAATTGCAAATTTATTTTTTTTAAACATAGATATGTAAAGAAACTTTTTATAATCAGTTGGTTCCATTTTAGTTTCAACTCTAAAAACTGCTTCGTATGCCATAAAATCTCCTTCTAACTTTAAATGATTTTTCATTTACTAAAACATTACTCTTATTGCTATTTTTATGTCTATATGTCTAATTATATTATTTTATCAAAAAAACTAAAATTTTACAATTTCAAGATACCTGTCTCAAGTAATTTGATATATATTGTTTTACGTACATCTAAAATTATGATATAAAGATAATATAATATGAATAATAAACTTTCTAAAAATTTATGTGAGGTATATATGGAATATAAAATAATGATAATAGAAGATGACCAAATAATATCCCAGCTTTTAAAAGAACATTTAGAAAAATTTGGATATATTGTATACGAATGCAAAGATTTCAAAAATATAACTGATGAATTTCAAAAAACAAATCCCCATCTAGTGCTTTTGGATATCACCCTGCCTTCCTATGACGGCTTTTACTGGTGCGGAAAAATAAGAAAAATATCATCATGTCCTATAATATTTATATCTGCTAGAAATGAAAATAGCGATCAAGTCTTTGCTATAACAAACGGTGGCGATGATTACATTACAAAACCATTTTCATTTGATATTGTACTTGCTAAGATAAGTGCCCAGCTTAGACGTTCATATGGTGAATACGCTTCATCCATAAATGATGAGCTCAAATTTGGCGATTGTTCTTTCATTACAAATAAACTAATATTAAAAAAAGCAAACAATAGTGTTGAACTTAGTAAAAATGAAGCTATAGTTATAAGATACCTATTTGAAAAAGCTCCGGATATAGTTACAAGAGATGAGCTACTAAACGAAATTTGGGATGGCGAGAACTTTGTAGAAGAAAACACACTTAATGTAACTATAAGCCGTATACGAAAACGCTTAGAGCAGATAAATTCTACTTTAAAAATCAAACCAATTCGTGGACTTGGTTATAGAATTGGAGAATAGTTATGTCTGATAAATTTAAAAATCATAAAAATCACATACGTCTATTCTTGTATGACCATCTTTGGATAATAATTCCATTTTTAATAGCCCCTATAATGTTTTTTGGAATATATACTGTACTCTATAATTTAAATCCAAAAGATTTCTTATATTACTTATTTTTAGATTTATTTGTATTGCTCTGTACATTTATATGGAGAATAATTGTTACTTGGGATATATACGAACTGTTATTAATTAATTCACAAAAAATAGATGATTATTCCATCCCAAACCCAAAATGTAATCAGTCAAAACAATTTCAATTACTCTTAAAACAGCTAAAATTGATTCATAAAAACACCTGTAACAAACTCTTTGACGATAGAAAAAATCAAAAAAACATGATGTATCAATGGGTGCATCAGATAAAAACTCCACTTTCAGTAATCAGTTTAGTATCACAAAATAAACTTCAAAGTGAAGAATATTTAAAAATAAACTCCAGTATATCTCAAATTCAATATAATTTAGATCAAATTATAAATGTATATAAACTTGATGCCATTGAAAACGAATTTATAGCCGAAAAAATAAATTTAGAAGATATCTGCAGACAATCAATAAACGAACTCAAGAGTTATTTCATATCAAATCATGTATATCCAAAACTTTCTGTATCAAAGGAAATATATGTATACTCCGATTCAAAATGGCTTAAAATGGTAATACATCAGCTACTTACAAATGCAGTAAAATATAGTTCTGAAAATTCTTCAATAAATATAATAAGTAGCCTCGAAAATAATCAAATTCTTCTTAAGATAGTAGATTCTGGCTGTGGTATCCCTGCACATGAACAATCAAGAATATTCGACCTTTTCTTTGTAGGTGAAAAAGTAAGACAGCGAGGCGAATCTAGCGGAATAGGACTTTATATAGTCAAAAAAATTCTTGATAAACTCGGACATGAAATACAAATTTATTCTAAAGAAAACGAAGGAAGTACATTTACTATACTATTTGATGAAAAATAAATTTTTCTAGAAAGATTTCAAAATTGTAAGTTTTGGTAATCTTTCTAGATTTTTCTTTATATATATTTGTTTTATAATCTATACATAGAAAATAAACAGGAGGTTAACATGACTGTCTTAGAAACAAAAAATTTAGAAAAAATATATGATGGCAAAATCCCACTTACAGCTCTGAAAAATATAAATTTAACCATAGAAGAGAGTGATTTTGTAGCTATAATGGGACCTTCAGGAAGTGGAAAAAGTACTCTTTTAAATGTAATCTCCACTATAGATACCCCAAGCAATGGTACTGTAAAAATTAATGGTGAAAATCCACATTCACTTAATGATTCTGAACTTGCAAATTTCAGAAGAAATACGCTTGGTTTTGTATTTCAAAATTTTAATCTTATAAACACCTTAACTATAGCAGAAAATATAATGCTCCCACTTACACTTGAAAATGTAAAAATAAATGAAATGAAAGCAAGAACAAAAAAAATCGCTAAACTTCTAGGTATAGAATCTATACTTAATAAAAGAACTTATGAAATATCAGGAGGACAAGCTCAAAGAACTGCTATCGCACGTGCTACAATTCAAAATCCAAAACTACTTTTAGCTGATGAACCCACCGGAAATCTAGATTCAAAAGCTGCAAAAGATGTAATGAATCTATTCAGCATGCTAAATAGAGAAATGGCTTCTACAATTTTAATGGTAACTCACGATTCATACGTAGCTAGCTTCTGCAAAAAAGTATTTATAATAAAAGACGGAGAGATATATCAGCAAATATTAAATAATGGAAACTCTCTTCAATTTCAACAAAAAATTATAGATACTATGACCCTTCTTGGAGGTGATGCACGTGAACTTATTTGATTTTGCTCTAAAGAACGTGCTTAGAGATTTTAAAACCTACTCATTTTACTTTCTGAACTGTATATTTTCAGTAGTTATATTTTTCTTATTTTCAGTGCTTTCATTTCATCCAAGCCTAAAAATAATAGATGCACATAGCAGTTTAGGACTAATTTTAATGGTATCTGAGTTTCTATCAATCTCATTTTCACTCATATTCATAATTTATTCTGTAAGTAAATTTTTAAAAGCTAGGAGCCGACAATTTGGGCTTATAAGTATAATCGGTTGTTCAAAGAAACAACTTAATCTTCTTATATTTTGGGAAAATTTAATAATAGGATTTTTGTCTATAATAAGCGGAATAATTTTAGGACTTATATTTTCAAAACTCTTCCTAACAGTAGCTGCAACACTTATACGTGGGGTCGAATTTAATTTCTATATGCCTTGGAAGGCCATATGCCTTACAACCTTAGTGCTTGGAATAATATTCATGCTAATATCATTCCTTACTCCCAAATTTATAAGAAAACAAAAAATAATAAATCTTATAAAACAAGAAGATAAACCCGAAAATGCCAATATCATAAAATATGTAACTATATTATTTATAGCATTACTTCCACTTTCAATATTTTTTCATAAGTATATTGATTATTTAGGATTCATAGTATTCGTTTCTGCTATTTGTGATTTAATCTTACTTATTAGCTTAACATATATAATTCTACATGAATTTATTCATATGATTATCTCGATAAGTAAAAAAATTGGTAGTTACTATAAAAACACCAACATGATTTCATTTTCAAATATAAAAGATACCGAAAACTCTACAACTCAAGCTATGACCCTTTGTACAGTTTTGTATATGATAGCACTTTCGTCCATAATATTTATGACTGCTTCTGCTGGAAATGTCGAAGCTCATACTCGAAAAATAGTTCCCCAAGCATTTTTATATATGCCATGGACTGAGGATGCTCCTGTGAATAAAGACTTAAAAACTATAGAAAATGAATTAAAAAAACTTCCAGGTTATAAAAAATTAGAATACCAACTTTACACAACAGAAGATAATTCAAGACAGGCCATAATTCCAGAAAGTGAATACAATAAAATATCTGCATTTTTAAATTATGATAAAATAAACCTTAACTTAGGTCAAGTCTATCTCTTGTCTGGAAATGTAAAACAAAAAATCACTGCTATTCCAGAATACACAAATACTGTAATCGCTCCACACCTAAGTTCTCTAGAAATTAAGGGAAGCAGTCAAAAGCTTATAGCTCTTTCTGGATTGTTCACATCTATAACCGTGTTATCTGATCAAGAATTTCAAAAAGTTTATGAGGAAAGTTATCCAAATCTTATAACAAAAAAACTATACTCCTACGACCTTGAAAATTGGAAAGACTATAGTGTTATAGCAAACAAACTTAATGAGAAACTAAAAAACACTCTTGATTCAAGAAAAGCAACATTTATAAGTGCTCCTCTTTATTATGAAAATGATAGACTTACAAAAAATTTAATCCTTTATGTAGGCAGTATTATGTGCTTTTCATTCCTATTAGCAATAGCTAGTTTTATATATTCAAAGCTCTACTCAAATATTGAAAAAGACTGTGAAAAATATAAAAATATTGTAAAATTAGGACTTTCAAAAAAAGAATTATTTACAATACTATCTTCAAATTTAAAACTTATAATGTTTACGCCTTTTATCTTAGCTATAATATACATGTGGGTAGGAGTAATATTTGTTGAAAAATATGTAATAATATCAAATATTCCAATTGCAGCTAAATACACCTTGATTTATACATTTATTCAAATCATTATGTATATGCTTATAAAAAAATCATATCAAAAGAACATAGCAAAGGGGGTTTATATAAATTAATGAAAAAGCTTAGTAACTTTCAACTAAAAATAATGGCATTACTTTTTATGTTAATGGATCATATGCTGGCCATATTAAAACAAGTAGGTGACATTCCCATACCTATTTGGTTTGGTTATATAGGAAGACTTGCCGCTCCTATATTCTTCTTCATGATAGTAGAAGGATTCTTTCATACCAAAGATAGAAAAGCCTATTTCACTAGACTTTTGGGAATGGGAATATTAATGATAGGTGTAAATTATATATTTAAATTACACAATAATATATTCCTTTCATTGGCCTGTGGCGTAGCTCTTATGGGAATAATAGAATTTACGAAAATAAACAAAAAAAATATCTTAAAGTTTCTTCTAGGTATTTTGGGATGTATATTAGTTTCAGTTGCAATGCTATTTACAGAAGCTTCAGTTTATGGAATTCTAATGATACTAATTTTTTACTTTGCAAGAAGCAACAAGTTTATAATGAGTATACTATATATATTCTTTAGCTTAATATTTATTGTCTTTTCAATTGGCCCTGATTTTATAGAGGCTATAATGTATTGGGATTATCAATGGATGATGGTTTTTGCAATAATACCAATACTTCTATATAATGGAAAAAGAGGATTTTCAAACAAATTGGTACAATGGCTGTTCTATATATTTTATCCAGCCCATCTTATAATTTTAACTTTAATTTCAAAAATTGTATAATAAAAACTTATCTAAACTATTTAAAAAGGAGTTCATTATGAAAACTAAAAAAATAATACTATCAATTTTACTTGTACTATCAATTCTACTTTCAGGTTGTAGTACAGAATCAGCCTCAAATGAAGACGTAACTACGTTGAAAAAAACACTTTTAGAGTCAGCCTCAAGCTATTCAAAAGAATATTTCCAAAAAGAATTAATATTAGAAGATTTCGATATATCCTTAGCTGAGGAAATAAGCGACAACTCATTTGACGATTTAAAAGATACTTCAACTAAAAACCCCATATATCTTTCTGGATTATTTAAAAATGAACCTAAAGATATAACATCATTCCTATTAATATATCAAGATGGAAAAATTATAAAATTCGGAATTGAAACTTTAGAAAAGGAAATGACCTTTGCTGAATTAAAATAATTCTACAAAAGTCATCTGTTAAAAAACTCAATTTACAAAGACTTAAAAACTTACTGTTTCTTCGGTAAGTTTTTTTAATTCACTACATTCATTTTCAATGTCTTCGCTTGCAAAAATAGCTGAAACAAGTGCTACTCCAGCTATTCCCGTTCCTGAAAGCTCTTTTATATTATGTTTTTGAATCCCACCTATAGCTACAACCGGAATAGATATAGCTCTGCATATATCGCTTAACGTATCTCTACTTACTGCATTCGCATCATGCTTTGTAGATGTAGAAAACATAGCTCCTACGCCAACATAATCCGCCCCTTTTTCCTGAGCCTTAAGTGCTTCACTTACAGAATGTACAGAAACACCAAGTATCATTTCATTTCCAATCATTTTTCTAACATCATATGCATCCATATCACTTTGTCCCACATGGATTCCATCGGCCTTGCATTTTATAGCAATTTCAACATCATCATTTATTATAAATGGCACTTCGTATCTGCTGCAAAGTGACTTGAGTTCCACAGCCTCTGCTAAAAACTCAGCATGTTCAAGCTGCTTTTCTCTAAGCTGCACACATGTAGTTCCCCCCTTTAGCGCTCTTTCAACGTGGTCTTTTAAAGCTTCTCCGTTAAGCCACGCTCTATCTGTGACTGCATAAAGCAGCATATGATTTTTATCTAATTTCATATTTTGCCCCCTCTTTCAAAACCTCTTCATTTAAATTGTATATTTCATCTATAAGATAGTTTCTGTAAGTAGAGTTACCATCACACTCTTTAAGTCTAGCGAACGCCATTTCTCCACAAAGACCCATAGTACAAACAGCTGAAGCCGAAGCCTCAAGTATATTTTCCTTATTTGCCCCTATAAATGCTCCAAGTACCGCCGAAAGCATACAGCCACTTCCAGTAATTTCACTCATCATAGGATGCCCATTACTTATAACATAGGCTTTTTCTTTATCTGTTACAATATCTATAGCCCCAGTTATAACAATTACACAATCCATTTTTGCTGCAAATGACTTTGCAAATGCAATAACTGAGTCCATGTTTTCAGCAGTTACTACATCTGAAATATCTGCATCTACCCCCTTAGTAGTTCCACTTCCAAGTGCCAGAGTTTTTATCTCTGAAATATTTCCTCTTATAACAGAAAACTTCACTTCTTGAAGCAGCCTATTTGCCGTATCAGTACGAAGTTTAGATGCGCCTGCTCCTACAGGATCTAAAACGATTGGATGAGAAAGCTCATTAGATTTTTTCCCAGCTAATACCATTGATTCAATAGTTCTTTGATTAAGGGTTCCAATGTTAATATTTAGTGCACTGCATATGGAAGTTATTTCCTCAACCTCAAGTGCATCATCTGCCATTATCGGAGCTCCTCCACAAGCGATTAATATATTTGCACAATCGTTTACGGTAACATAATTAGTAATATTATGTACAAGTGGCCCCATAGTTCTTACATTTCCAAGCATTTTCCCAAGCATAAAATTCCTCCATATAAAATAATATCTTTTTAATATACATTTAAATATAAAAAAGCGAAGACCCTGTAAGAATCCTCGCTCAAAATAAACATTGCAGCTTCCTACGTTGGCATTATCCAAATCAGGTTTAAGGGTCGAAGTTTTATTACTTCCTCTCAGCCCGAAACACGAGCTCCCCTGAAAATATCAAGTTTTTGGTTATATATCGACTTTATTACTTTGTAAATTACTGTCCTAGAAGTGCCATAGTAAAGGCCTCATCTGGCTCAATCATCCACTTACCATCTTTTTTAACAACTTTTATATCTACTTCTTGAGTTTTCATCGCAAGATTTGGATTTTTTGCAGTTTCTGCAAAAATCTCTTCATACTGCTTTTTCACCTGCTCCTCAGTAAGTTCAGCTTGTTTAAGATTTTCAAAAGATTTCTTTAGCACACTTTCAATAAAAGATTGCATAAAAGGCTCTAGCTCAATTGCTGTAATTTTAGTCTTTACAGTTACATGTTCCTTGTCAACTTCTTCAGTAGAAACAATCTCATAGCTAAGTTTTCCAAAAAGCGTACTTGCTATAAGCTGTGTAGAAAGTCCACTTTCTTCATCTCCAATTTGCATAGCCTCAAGGTCTAGATACTTGCTAGAAGTTTCAAAGTCAAGTGTCTTTAGCGCATCAAAAGTACTAGATACAACTTTATCTGCTTTTTGCACCGAACTGCACCCTGTAAATGCTATTATCATAACAATCGCAAGCAGTAACGATGATAATTTTTTAATTTTCATAAATTCCCCAACCTCTAGTCATTCTCATTAAGCCATGCACTTAATATCTTCATATACTTTTCATTTTCTTCAACAAACGGCATATGACGGCTGAACTCAAATAATTCCCACTTAGAGCCTTTTATAGAGTCATTCATAAGCTTTGCAATAAGTGGAGTACAAAGATCCATTAGTCCACTTGTAATAAGTGTAGGTACAGTTATATCCTTTATTTTTTCACGATATTCCCAGCCTTTAAGGGTACCTGTAGGCGTAAATTCATTTGGCCCCCAAGCTGTCACATAAGCTTCAGTTCCCTTAACTTTTGGACGAGTTAGGCACTCTGGATCATTAGGACTAGGGTCTGCACAGCAATGACGAAGCATAAATTCATTGTTAGCAGCTGCATAAGCCTCGTCAGAATAATCACCAGACTTCTCAGCTTTTTCAATAGCTTCTTGCATTTCCTGTGGAAGATAAGTCACCATTCTTCTCTGCTCTTTTTCCCAAAGATCTGCTGATGGTAATGTACTAGAAAGAATAACACTCGCAATTCCTTCAGGCTTATAATCACATAGATACTCTATAGCCTGCATTCCGCCCCAAGACTGTCCTAAAATATGAACTTCTTCAAGTCCAAGATGCTTACGAAGTGCAGCTAGTTCTTCAATCCAAGTTTTTGAGTTCCAAAGGTCTGGACGAGATGGTGTAGCCGAAAGCCCACACCCAAGCTGATCGTACATTACTATAGCACGTCCCTCTTTAGCAAGTTCATCAAGTACTTCAAAATAATTGTGAGTAGAACCTGGGCCTCCATGAAGTAAAATAAGTGGTTTTTTGTTTCCAGTACATTCTCCCACTACACGATAGTAAGTCTTGTATTCCAAATATGGCATATAGCCTTCTACTATTTTCATAATACTTTCTCCTTGATGTTATTTTCATGATGTCTAAATTATATCACTAATAATAATTTTTTGCACCCTAATAAGAAAAATAATTAAATTTTCAACTCAATAAAATTTAATTTTTAATTACTGTTAGGCCTTTTTTTATAACTTGCTTTTCCTCATACATCTTCTCGTCAGCTCTACTTATAAGTTCATCTATATTATACGACTGCATATTATCATAATCTATTATTCCATGACTCACACTTATAATATATGGCCTATTTTCAGTTTCATTTATATGTTCATATGATTTTACAATTCTTTCCCATACAGACTCAGCTATATCTATTCCGATACCATTAAAAACAATTAGAAATTCATCTCCTCCAAGCCTCATTACAAAATCATGATCCCTAATTATTTTCTTTATAATATCTGTAACTGTAGATATAAGCTCATCTCCATACATATGTCCAAGTGTATCATTTACCTCTTTAAGTCCATTAATATCAATAAAGCATAAACTTACCATAAAATGTCTTCTCTCACTTGAAGGAAACATGAGATTAAGCTTATCAATTCCAGCTCTTCTGTTATAAGTATTGGTAAGAGAATCATATTCAGAATAATATTTTATAGTCTCATAGGTTTTTCTATTTATATGCATTAAAAACCCCATAGCCGCTGATACTAAAATAAGTAGTAGAAAATACACTATGTTCTTTTTTAGTACAAAACTTGCTAAAGCTAGTGGACTACTCAAGACATAAAACGCTTCATCCGAATCCCTGTCTACCATAGATACTATATTCCAGTTTCCATCAGTCAAATTAACATTTTCATCATGCATATCAACTGAATCTGAGTTAAACTTATGCTTTAAATCAATTTCTTTAAATGTAAAAAGTCCAGCTTCAGAAATGCTCTGACCTTCCTCCGATAAAATTAGTTCCCACTCTTTTGGGTAATCTTTTGCAAAAGAGCTCTCTTTTTTATCCTCAAACATAAAATTCCAATCATTCTCTGGATTATCTGAAGAAAGTGAATACCCTTCAGAATTTAAAAGTAACATTTCCCCTCGACTATTTTGTGCAAGTTCTCTAAAATTTTTAAGTAAATTATCCGCAAGATAGTTAAGCACAATAACCCCAATTTTTCTACCATTATCATCATAAACTGGTGTTGAAAACCGAATCATAGGCTTATGAGGCTTTTCAATAACGCCTTTTTCTATATTAAGATCAAGTTTTGACACATTTATAGTATCTTCTTTAAGCTTTATCGTTTCATAAAAATAATATCTATCTTTTTTATTTTGCAACTTATCTTTTGAAACAATATAGGCTCCACTATCATCAAGATTTATCCTTATTTTTTCATCTCCATTAATATCAATAAACCTAATTTGATCATATATCCCTCTATGAGTAGAAAATTCTTCCCAATTCTTTGCTATAATATCATAGTTATTAGCATCTTCGAGTTGCTTTTCAAAGGCATGATGAATATAGTGAAGATCTGAAAGTATCGTACTAAATTCTCTTCCCAAAAAATCATTTTGTAGCTTTATTATATTTTTTTCATTTTGTTCAATCTCTCTAAGTTTTGAGGTTTGAATTTCCTTTTCAATAAAAAAGAGTACTAGAAAAGAAAGTGTAAATAGAATTGCAAAAGAGGCTATAAAATAACGTAAATTAGATTTCCTATTGTTGAAAAAATTCATAAATTTGCCCTTTCTCAAAACGC
>JBOFWC010000161.1:0-5146 GCA_051653405.1 Proteocatella sp.
CAGCTTTCACTAGCAATAGGAAAAGAAGGACAAAATGCAAGACTTGCTGCGAAACTTACAGGATGGAAGATAGATATAAAAAGCGAAAGCCAATCAGCTATAGCAGAGGAAAGTGCAGAGCTTTTAGAAGTTGAAGATACAGAAGAAAATCTAGAGCCAGTTTTAGAAGTTTCATCAGACGAAGAATAAGAAATAGGAGGTGTAGTATGGCAAAAATAGTGAAACCAAAAAAAATACCTCAAAGAAAATGTATTGTGTGTACAGATAGAAGTGATAAGAAAAAACTTATACGAATAGTTAAAAATAAAGAAGGTCAAATATTTGTAGATTCTACAGGAAAAGCGAATGGAAGAGGCGCTTATATATGCCAAAGTATGGAATGTATGGAAAAAGCTATAAAAACGCATGCGCTTGAAAAAAGTTTTAAGGTAGCGATTCCAAGTGAAGTATATGACCGTCTAAAAGAGGAGCTGATAAAGGCTTGAAGCAAAAAATAATGACAATGCTCGGTTTTTCAAAAAAAGCGGGCAAAATAACTTCTGGAGAAGGAATAACTCTTGAAAACCTTAAAAACGGAAGAGTAAGACTTGTGGTGCTTGCAACAGATGCATCACAAAATACCGCGAAAAGAATAAAGGATAAAGCAAGCTATAGAAATATCCAAGTAGTAGAAGTATTAGACAGATATGAAATAGGCAAAGCTATAGGAATTGATGAAAGAGTAGTGGTAGGAATAACTGATAAAGGCTTTGCAGACAGTATCAAAAAAATAGTTGGAGGTGAACAACATGGAAAAGATACGAATACACAAATTGGCTAAAGATTTGGGACTGCCAACAAAAGAATTGATAGATATGCTAAGCACGGTAGGTTTTAAAGTAGAAAGTCATATGGCGGCTGTGACGGAACAAGAAGCTCAACAGATGATGAAAAAGCTTGCCTCAATAAAGATGAATTCGAATGAAAGAAAAGAAGAAACTGCTCCAATTAAACAAGAAACGGCTCCAATTAAAGAAGAAATTACTCCAATTAAACAAGAAACAATTAAAAAGGAAGAAACTAAAAAGGACGATATGGATAATAAAACAAATACACAGAAAAATCATGAGTTTTCTAAAAATGAAAACAGAAGTTCAAGTAGTCATGGAGAAAAAAGACCTTATCAAGGTAGAGATGACAGAAGAAATCAATCAGATGACAGCAGAAGTAGTCATCAAGGAAATTCACAAGGTGGAGAAAGAAGACCTTATCAAGGAAAATCACAAAGTGGCGAAAGAAAGCCTTATCAAGGGAATTCACAAGGTGGAGAAAGAAAGCCTTACCAAGGAAATTCACAAAGTGGAGAGAGAAAGCCTTATCAAGGAAACTCACAAAGTGGAGAGAGAAAGCCTTATCAAGGAAACTCACAAAGCGGAGAGAGAAAGCCTTATCAAGGAAACTCACAAAGTGGAGAGAGAAAGCCTTATCAAGGAAACTCACAAAGTGGGGAAAGAAAGCCTTATTCAAAACCAAATTCTTTTAATAAATCAGCAGGATCAGATGAAAAAAGAGATTTTGTTAGAAAAGATTCAAAGAAAGAAGGCAAAGAAGATCTTACTAAAGAAGAACTACTTATCGAGCTAAAAAAAGAAGAGAAAAGAAAAGATCTTAAAATAGAAGAGATAAAGAAAGCTAAGGATAAAAATAAAAAAGAAAATAAATTCGCTACAGGTGAAATAAAATATGAGAAGCGTGATTTAACGAAGAAAACTCATGGAAAGAAAAAAAGAAAAGAAAAAGCAGATAGCGTAGTAGAAGAAGTTGAAGTAGTACCAGTAGAAGGAAGTGTTGCAGATGGTATAATTTCAATGGGAGAAACTATTGTTGTAGGCGAATTTGCTAAAGCACTTAATTTACAAGCATCAGATATAATAATGAAACTTGTTAAACTAGGGATAATGGCAAATATAAACCAAGAAATAAAGTTTGAAACAGCAGAGAAGATAGCAGAAGAATATGATGTAATGCTTATGAAACAAGAGGTAGAGGAAGAACCACAAGATCTTGTTGATATAGAAATTGCAGAAGATAAAGAAGAAGACTTAAAACCAAGAGCACCAATCGTTGCAGTTATGGGACACGTTGACCATGGTAAAACTACACTTCTTGATACTATAAGACATACAGGAGTAGCAGAGAGAGAAGCGGGTGGAATAACTCAGCATATAGGAGCTTCAGAGGTAGTTGTAAACGATCAGAAGATAGTATTCCTAGATACTCCAGGTCACGAGGCTTTCACAGAGATGAGAGCTAGAGGGGCAAAAGTTACAGATATAGCTATAATTGTTGTTGCGGCAGATGATGGAATAATGCCTCAGACAGTAGAAGCAATAAACCACGTAAGAGCATCAGGCGTGCCACTTATAATTGCTATAAATAAAATTGACAAGCCGACTGCAAATATAGAAAAAGTAAGACAAGAACTTTCAGGTCATGGACTGCTTGTAGAAGCATGGGGTGGAGATGTAATAGACTGTCCAGTTTCTGCAAAATCAGGAGAAGGAATAGATAATCTACTTCAAATGATACTGCTTGTATCAGAGGTAGAGGAATTAAAAGCAAACCCTAATAGAGAAGCGGTAGGCTGGGTAATTGAATCAAACCTTGACAAAGGAAGAGGACCAGTAGCTACAATACTTGTATTAAATGGAACTCTAAAAGTAGGAGATTCAGTAGTAGCAGGATCTTCATATGGTAGAGTAAGAGCAATGATAAACTCTAAAGGAAATCGTACAGGCAAAGTAGGACCTTCAACAGCGGTTGAGATTCTAGGTCTAAATGAAGTTCCAAATGCAGGAGATCAGTTTGTTGTAGTAGGAAATGAAAAGCAAGCAAGAATTATAGCAGAAAAACGTAGAGACAAAATAAGAGAAGATTACATGAAGGCAACTTCAAAAATCCATCTAGAAGATCTATTCTCTCAGATGCAACAAGGCTCAATGAAGGAACTTAACCTTATAGTTAAAGCGGACGTACAAGGTTCTATAGAAGCACTTAGAGGTTCATTAGAGAAGATAAGTAACGAAGAAGTTCTAGTAAGAGTAATTCACTCAGGCGTTGGAGCAATAACAGAATCTGACGTTATGCTTGCAACTGCTTCAAACGCTATAATAATAGGATTCAACGTAAGACCATCAGTAGGAGCAACTACAATTGCATCAAGAGAGCAAGTTGATATAAGAACATACTCTATAATCTACCAGGCTATAGAAGAAATTGAAACTGCAATGAAGGGAATGCTTGATCCAGAATTTGTAGAGGAACAACAAGGTACTGCAGAGGTTAGAGAAGTATTCAAGGTTCCAGGAGCTGGAATGGCTGCAGGATGCTATGTAACTAAAGGTAAGATAGAGAGAAAGTCAAAAGTGAGACTTATAAGAGATGGAATCGTTATATACGATGGAGAAATAAACTCGCTTAGAAGATTTAGAGATGAAGTTAAAGAAGTAGCAACAGGTTATGAATGTGGAATAAGCTTAGAAAAATATAGCGATATAAAGCAAGGCGATATAATAGAAGCGTACTTCATGAAGGAAGTTAAGAGAAAATAAGAAACTCGGGTGATAAATATGTCATATGCAAGAACTAGAAGAATTAGTGAAGAAATAAAAAAGATTATAGGAAAAATGCTTTTTGAGGGTAATATAAAAGACCCAAAAGTAAGCGGTTCAAGATCACTTATATCAGTAACAGGCGTAGAAGTAGTAAGAGATTTAAGGTACGCATATGTATATATAAGTGTTTTAGGAAATGACAAAGACAGTGTAATGGATGGACTTAAACATTCAGCTGGATTTGTAAGAAGAGAAGTAGGTAAGCAGATAGATATACGATATACACCAGAAATAATATTTAAGGTGGATGACTCGATTGAAAGAGGCGCGTATATGAGCAAGCTTATAAATGAATTATCTCCAAGTAAGAATGAAGTAGATTCGGAAGATGATTCTCAAGACGATCAAGAATAAATATATAAATTACGCAAAGCTCCCCTATTTATAATAAGGGAGCTTTGCTAGAATGAGAGCGTAAAATATGGAAAATAAGCAAGGTTTTGAACTTCTGAAAGATATATTTGAATCAGAGAAATATTTCATAGTGACCTCGCACACTTCTCCAGATGGGGACAATGTAGGGTCTTCTGTAGCTATGACTCAGTATCTTAGAGAGATGCAAAAGAAAGCTTATCATGTACTTGATGATACTATTCCGGAAAACCTGGAATTCTTAATGAATGACCATAAACTTTTTACAAGCGAGCAATTTAATTCTTTAGAAAAATATAATTGTCTTGTAGAAAGTAAGGAATATGTACTTATAGTACTTGATACGGCAGATGAGGATAGAATCTGCATATCTGAAAAAATAAAAGAGAATGCGAAATATATAGTAAATATAGATCATCATATATCAAACACAAACTATGGAAAAGTAAATCATATTGAACCAGAGATAAGTTCTACTTGTGAACTTGTTTGTAAAATACTAAGAAATATAGATGAAAAGAAATTTACATCAAATATATCAACGGCACTATACACAGGAATCTCCACAGATACAGGCAATTTTTTATTTGACTCAGTGGATGCCTATACATTTGAATGTGCAAGTTTTCTTACAAAATATGGGGCAAATAGAGATACTGTAGCAAATAGAATCTATCAAAGTACGACATATAATTATATGAAGCTAACTAAAGAATCCCTTGAAACGCTTGAAATTGAAGATAGAATAGGGACGATGGTGCTTACGGTGGATATGCTTGAGAGAAATGGAGTTGACTACAAAGATACAGACCCTCTAGTTAATAATGTGATAAATATAGATGGCGTAAGAGTAGGTATTTTAATAAAAGAAAGAAGTCCTAAACTTTATAAAATTTCATTTAGATCGAAAGATGACACCAATGTATGCGAAATTGCACAAAAATTTGGCGGAGGTGGTCACAAGAGAGCTTCAGGTTGCACAATAAACGATGATTTAGAATCAGTAAAGAAAAGAGTAATAGAGGCGGCAAAGGAGCAAATATGTTTGACGGATTTATAAACGTGCTTAAACCGACAGGGATGACATCAAATGATGTAGTGGGAAGGCTTAAATATCTTGC
>JBOFWC010000162.1:0-3970 GCA_051653405.1 Proteocatella sp.
CTATCTCTAATCTTGTATTTGGTATTAAGCGTTACAAGGTTTTTATGGATATTATCTTGAAGTTTTCTTGCCTCTAATGACGAATTTTTAGGGGCATATACCTCAAAACCGCTTGCCTGTTTAGTTTTAGAGGCATTAAAGTGAATTGATATAAAAACATCATTTTTTTGCAGATTAGCTACTCTTTTATTTAGGCTTACGAATCTATCGTCACTCCTTGTAAGATAAGTCCTTTTGCCATTTTGAATACACTCTTTTTGAAGCACCAGCGCTACTGCCAGTGCCTGGTCTTTTTCGATGAAGCCTGTTCCGATTGCGCCAGGGTCTTTGCCCCCATGGCCTGCATCTATCCAAATACTCATTACATCCCCATCCTTTCATCTATTATTTTTTGATACTTGGGGTTAATCCTATCTGCCCCATTTATAATTATCTCTTCGATTTTTTGCATGTCGCCGGCATAATACTCCTTTATAACGGCAAGGCTTGGCGCTACCTGTTTATTTATCCAGCTTTCAAGCTTTTCTATATCAGGTTCTTCGCCCTGAAGACTTAATCTTAATTTTGAGGTGGAATAAAGAAGCTGCTGCCACCAATAAGCCATTTTCCATCTTCTTTTATTCGTATCTTTTTTGGAGGGTTCTACAAATCTAAGATAATTGTTTAGCGTGGAGGAAAATATATCGCCAATATCTCGTTCTCCCTCTGCTAAATAAAGCGCTAGGGCGTTTGCCCTCTCTCTTTTGTAGACTATTTCTATGCGTATCCATTTGGCTTCAAAATCCTCTTTTTCCTTGGCTTTATCATATATTCTTATGTATAAATCAGAGTTTTTGCTGCCAAAATATATAGTTTCGCCTGTGGTTTCCTGGCCATCTTCTAGGATCTCTTTTTCTACGATATATTTGTACTGTTTGAATCTAGTTACAATATAATTTTTCTTCAGGTATTTAAGCATTGTTGCAAAATCAATACTTTCATCCTTTATATCCATCGCTAAATCTATCCGAGAAAAGTTTACATTTTCTTCATCATAGACAAGAGTCTTTATAAGTTTTACTGTGTTTTCAGTCATTTCAAAGTATCTAACGCCTTTTCCTGAAAGGATAAAGTGGACTCTCATTCCATAATTTCCGCTATAGAGTATGGACTGGCCATTGAAAAATAGTCTGTTTTTGTATCCAAAAAGCCCTGTATCTAAAGTTTTAAATTTCTTTAGGTTTATGCCCCAGCTTTTAATTTTTTCTCTTTCATCATCTAGCTTTTCTAAATCCTCAAGGGCAGTATATTCAAGCCAATCGCAGATTATCCGATTCTTTTCTTTTGTACGTTGTACCCCCGTGTTACTGTACGGGGGTAATGGCTTTTCAAAAAATTTTTTTGCTTTGGATTTAGAATGGCACGTCATCGTCCTCAATTTGTTTGTATCCATCTTTAGCTTCAACTGGCATTTCACTTCCCTCTTTTGGCTTTTCTAGAAAGTCTATATTTTCTGCAAGAATAGTCGTGTTTGTGTAGACTCTTTCATCGGTTTTATTCTTCTTTATTTCTAGTTTGCCCTGGATAAGGATTTTTCTTCCCTGGTCACAGTATTTTGCGAGGTTTTCGGCAAGGCCTCTAAAAGCTACAATTTCTATGTAGTTTACCTGGGTCTTTTCTTTGTATTTTTGTTCATTTGCGATTGTGGCGTTTGCATAGGGTATACCACCATTGGTGTATCTAAGTTCTGGGGTTTTTACGAGTCTTCCCAGTATCGTAACACTATTTATCATTTTGAAGCTCCTTCCCATGTCTTTTGTAGTATTCTTCTACTACCATGCGACATACACTTGAAATTGAACGCTGTTCTTTGATTGCTTTGTCTTCGATTAACTTAAATATTTCTTCTTTGATTGATACATCTATTTTTTCCATTTGCTACACCTCATATATTCAACATAGCGTTTTAACGTCATAACGTCAATACGTGTTTGTTTTTAAATAAAAAAAGACAGAAAGCATTATTGCTCTCTGCCTAATATTTCTTCTGCCATCATCTCTACAAGAGCTGAAACTGACGTTTCTTTTTTGATTGCCTTAATTTTTAAGTCTTCTAGTATTTGTTTGTCCATGTAGATGGTCACTCGTTTTTTTTCTTTTTTTTCAGCTATATTCTCCATAATTTACTCCTTTTTTTTAACTGCAACCGCGGCATTTTGTTTCCCTAATCCATTTATTAACCACGTTATTTTGCATTTTAACATCCCCTTTCATATATTACCTTAAACGTATCACAATCATACATTAACGTAAATACGCTTTAGCGTTATGGCGTAAAGATGCAAATTATTTTCTTCTTGTTAAGGGGCGATTATCTATGTTTTAAAAACCAGCTATATGCCTTAGTTTCTATGGTTTACAGACTTTCTATCGCCCCTTAACCTTTATATTTTAATTTCTTTATGGCAGTAAAGAGTACGAAAAATTTTTTCAAAGCGCTTTGCTGAAAAATTTTTTCTTTTCTCTCTTGACTGCCAAGGGTACGGATTGACGTTTTTAGGTGATTGGAGTAGGTTTTAGATATAGGGCTGGGGGAAGGATGTAATATGGATGTATTATTTCAAAATATTCTTGAGCAGGGCTTTCCTGTGGTTATATCTGTCTATCTACTGGTTAGGCTTGAAGGTAAGTTAGATTTACTTGAAAAGACTATAAACGATTTAAAAATGGAGATTTCTAAGATGTCCATAAGGTAATTTCTGGGGCTGTTTTTTTAGCAGCTCTTTTTTTGTATGTGCGGGATAAATTGTATTATGCGATTTTTTGGAAGGGAGCTGATTAATATTTCTAATGCTGAAATTATAGAAAATTTTAGGTCTTATCTGCATTTTGCCGGATACAGCACTAATACGATTAAGGCCTATTCTGAAATCGCTTATGCGTACATTATTTTTTGTTTGAACCGGGGAGATTTTCAGGATCAGTGCTATATAAATCACTATACGGATGCTAGAAAGCGTGAAATTGGAAATTCTACGCTTAATATTCATGTATCGGCGCTGAAGATGTTTTATAGGTCCATGGCTTTTAATTTTGAAACTACGGTAAATATTGATAAGGAAAATATAAGGACTTTTTCTAATATATATAGTGTTCCAAATGTTTCAAGTCGTGATATTGAAAGGTTTATGCAGCATATAAACTACTATCCTGATAGCAGTGTTGATAAGGCTGTAATTCATCTGCTTTATGCTACAGGGCTTCGCCCTAGTGAGATTGTATATCTTGGAAAATCTAGCTTTGAGATGTTTGAAGATAGGTATGTTGTAAATTTTTATGAGCAAAAAAAGAAAAGGTATCGCGCTGTACCTTTTTTTGAGAAAGAATCTATATATGTAGTTCAAAATTATCTTGATTCGATTTCTAATTTTAGGATTCCATTTCCTCAAATTAGAAAAATCCAGTATATTTTTCAGTATCATTCTAAGGCGATTGATATAAAGGTTAATGCCAGGCTTATGCGCCACTCGTTTGCGTATAGGTGCGCAAATGTCTACAAGTTAAGTATTTCAGAGCTTCAGGCGGTTATGGGTCATACTAATCCAGCGATGAGTATGCGGTATGCGCTGCCTCATAATGATGATGTGAAGCTGCTGGGGGTTAGGGTGTAAATGGCCTATACACAGCTTATTTTAAGTGTTTTTCCTTTTATGACATTTAATTAGAATACTGCGATTTAATATAGGTGTCAACAAAAACTTGTTGTTTTTTGTTAAAAGTTATTGTACAATGAAAAAAAGAGTACTTTATATAAAGTGTCAAGTACTCTTTTGTAAAAATAAGTTAATAATAGACTTTCAGGAACTGAAGTTTATAATGTCGAATCACTTGTATTGGTAGTACAAGTGATTTTTTTTATGTCAAAAAATGCTTCCTATTTTCTTATTGATATGAAAGTTGCAAATGCTATCATAAGCATTGCAAACTCATA
>JBOFWC010000163.1:0-5750 GCA_051653405.1 Proteocatella sp.
GTATTTTTGGAATTGTAGAAGGAATTTCTGAATGGCTTCCCATAAGTAGTACTGGTCACATGATACTTTTGAATAAAATAATGCCCCTTAATGTCAGCGAAGCTTTCTTAAATATGTTTCTAATTGTAATTCAGCTAGGTGCAATATTTGCGGTAGTACTAATATTTTGGAATAAAATTTTCCCGTTTTCTTTTAAGGAAAATTCATTTATACAAAAAGATATATTTATTATGTGGTGCAAAATAGTAGTTGCCTGCGTTCCCGCTGTAATTATAGAACTTCTGTTTGGCGACTATATAGATAAACTCTTCTATAACTATATAACGGTAGCCACAATGCTGATAATCGTAGGAATAGCTTTTATAGTAGTAGAAAATTGGAATATGTCTAGATCCCCCAAAATAACAACTATAAAGAATATTACTTTTAAACTTGCCCTCTATATAGGCCTATTTCAAGTTATTGCTGCCGTATTTCCTGGAACCTCAAGATCTGGTGCTACTATAATTGGCTCTCTGCTGCTTGGAATTTCTCGCCCTATAGCTGCCGAATTTACTTTTTTTCTTGCAATCCCAGTTATGTTTGGCGCAAGTCTCATGGAAATTATAAAGTTTGGAATTTCATTTTCAGCTAAGGAAATAATAATACTTGGAACTGGCATGATCGTATCTTTTGTCGTTTCTATAATTGTAATAAAATTCTTAATGAGTTATATCAAAAAACACGACTTTAAAGTATTCGGCTGGTACAGAATTGCTTTAGGCATAGTAGTATTGTTAATCAGTTTTTTCTAATTTTAAAATATAGTAACCCCAAAAGTTAGTGAAAAATCTAACTTTTGGGGTTCTATTGAAAATAAATATTAATTAATAGTTATCTCTTTTTACTTGCGAGGCTAGGCTACATTGCCCTATTGCCTCTAAAATATTTTTTAATATGTCTTTCCAAGTTTTATAGAAAGTTTTTGAAGCATGTCTAAAGTCATTTTTGATAAATCATATTCAGGTTTCCATCCCCATTCAGATCTTGCCGCACTATCATCCAATGAATTTGGCCAAGAGTCTGCAATCTGCTGTCTTATAGGATCTACTTTATAGTCAAAAATAAAATCTGGAATATGTTTTCTTATCTCTGCAGCGATTTCCTCTGGAGAAAAACTCATAGCCGCTATATTAAAGGCATTTCTATGAATAAGTTTGTTTCCATCTGCTTCCATCAAGTCTAGAATAGATTTTATGGCATCGGGCATATACATCATATCCATCTTTGTGCCCTCTGCTATATAAGAAGTATATCTTCTCTGCTTTATAGCTTCATAATATATATGAACTGCATAATCTGTAGTCCCGCCTCCAGGAAGCGCTTTATAGGAAATAAGCCCTGGGAATCTAACGCCTCTTGTATCTACCCCAAACCTTTGATAATAATAATCACAAAGCAGTTCTCCTGCGACTTTAGTAACTCCGTACATAGTAGTTGGTCTTTGAATAGTATCCTGTGGTGTCATATCTTTTGGAGTTGAAGGTCCAAATGCTGCAATTGAACTAGGTGTAAATACTGCCGCTCCAGTTTCTCTAGCTACCTCTAGCACATTGAAAAGTCCATTCATATTTATATTGTATGCCAATTGTGGATTATGCTCTCCAACCGCAGAAAGAATTGCGGCTAAGTGTACAATCTGGTTTATTTGATATTTACTGCTTATTTCTCCAAGTCTTTTTGCATCAAGCACATCTATTGACTCATATATCCCTGTTTCCTTTATAAAATCTGGGCAGTCATCTTCTATTGAGCTTGCTATTACGTTTTCATTTCCATATGTCTCTCTCAAATTCATTATAAGCTCTGTACCAATCTGTCCAAGGCCGCCTGTAACAAGTATCTTCTTTTTCATAATAAACTCTCCTTTATAAACCAGCTATTTTAAGTTAGTTTAAGTTAACTGTTCGCGAAAAAAATACATTTTTCAAAGAAAACGCTTTTTCTTAATACTATTATATATCCTTTTTTTAAAAAAATCTACTAAATTATTAAAAATAATTCAGTAGATTTATATTTTCATTAGCTTTACCTATTTTTTCTTGATATTACTTTGAGTTCTCGAATTGTTTGTCGAATCTGAATATATAATACATAAGAGCCATAGTACCACATACCACATAACAATCGGCTATGTTGAACACAAACACCCATATTCCTCTAAAATCAATCATATCTGTAACAAATCCAAATACAGCTCTATCTATTAAATTTCCTATAGCTCCCGCAATTATAAATGTCACTATTATATATAGCATTTTTGCTCTATCATTTTCTTTTTGAGAAATTGCATATTTTACAAGAAAAATAATGGCTATAATTGTGGCTATTAAAAATAGTAAAATTTTGCCATGAAGCATCCCAAAAGCGGCTCCCCTATTTTCTACATAAGTTAGATGCAAAAAATTGTTAATGATAGGAATACTGCCTATATTAGCAAGGCTATTTCTAGCCCAAAATTTTGAAATTTGATCTATTGCCAGAAGGCCTATTGTAATGACTATATATGGCATCAAGTCCTCCTAAGCTATATTCTTTTTTTAGGTATAAAGCCTATCTTTTTATAAACCTTGCTTACCATTTTAGCTGCTACAGCCTCTGCTTTTTGAGCTCCAAGTGAATATACTTCTTCTAAATATGCTTTATCTGCAAGATATTCATTAGCTTTATCTCTTACAGGTCTTATACCTTCAGCTATAATTTCTGCTGCATCTGCTTTAAAATCGCCGTATCCTTTACCCTCATATCTAGCTGCAAGCTCTTGAGGCGATACATTTTCAAATTTAGAGCATATTTCAAGAAGATTCTTTATTCCCGGCTGGTCGTCTGAGTAATTTACAACTCCTACTGAATCTGTAACTGCTCTTTTTACTTTTTTAAGAATTACATCGTTAGAGTCCATAAGGCTTATATATCCATTTTCATTTTCATCTGATTTACTCATTTTTTTAGTAGGCTCTTGAAGACTCATTACTCTAGCCCCTACTTTTGGGATATAAACTTCTGGCACTTTAAATGTTTCTGAATATCTATTGTTAAATCTCTGTGCTACGTCTCTTGCAAGTTCAAGATGCTGCTTTTGGTCTTCTCCTACAGGCACTAAATCTGTAGAGTAAAGCAGGATATCAGATGCCATAAGTACTGGATAAGTAAATAGTGCAGAGTTTAGATTTTCTCCACCTTTTGCTGATTTATCCTTGTACTGAGTCATTCTTCCAAGTTCGCCCATATAAGTCATAGTCTGAAGTACCCATGCAAGCTCCACATGCTGTGGCACATGAGACTGAATAAATATAGTACTTTTTTGAGGATCTATTCCTGCTGCTAAATACTGAGAAAGTAATAATAATGTATTTTCTCTAAGATCCTTTGGAACCTGAGGAACTGTTATCGCATGCATATCTACTATGCAGTAATAATTGTTATACTCTTCTTGAAGCTCTACCCAGTTTGAAATAGCTCCTAAGTAATTTCCTAATGTAATCTTTCCTGATGGCTGTATACCACTAAATATTGTTTTTTTATCAGACATATTCCCTCCGCTATTTCTTTCTGTATTTTTGTATCATATTATGAAGATATTTAACTATCTTCTGATTTGCATACTCCGAATCGAGCTGATCATGTATAACTCTGTATAAAAAGCTTTCAAATACATATACCATTATTTCATTAAGCTCTAACCCATCTTCTTTTGTAAAATAACCTTCTTCTATGCATTTCTTCATAGATATGCTATCTCTATAAAACAAATCTTTTCCATCAGCTATTTCTCTTATATCATGATCCATCTCTCCAACAGCTATTGGAAATAGTTCATAATATTCCTTTATATAGTGATTTATCGAATTTGATACCTTTGCAAAAAATATTGCATAGAAATTCTTAGGATATTTAAATCCATTTCTATAAAAACATTCTGCAATGGCTATATATCTATCTATAGGATCACTTACTCCCTCTAATTTTTCAGGAAGCTCACTAACATAATCTCTAAAATAATCCATCGATGCAAATAAAAGCAGATGATCTAGATTCTCAAAGTAATTATACAGTGTTGCACTGTTATACCCTGCTATATCAGCTACCTTTCTTATCGTAACAGCATTTAAACCTTCTTCAGCTTCAATTTGTTTTACTGCATCTATAAAATATTTTATTATTCTTTTTTTCTGTATGAATTTTTTATCAACTGCGGTTACTTCTAAATTACATCTCTCTATCAAATCATATCCTCCAATATCGTACTTCCCATCTTTTATAATTATATCACTATATAGTTATATTTCAACATTTTAGCTTATATTTTTTAATCAAGTTTATTAAATAGTTGTTCACTTGTCTATTCGCTTCATCAGGCTCTAATTGATGGTGTATTACTCTAAAAAGAAAACTTTCATATATATAAGTTATTATCGAGTTAAGCTCATGTCCTTCATTTTCTTCAAAATAACCAGCCTTTATACACTCCCTTATTGCAATATTTCCTCTTGTAAATAGGTCTGTTTCTTGCATCATGTCTTTTACATCTTCAGTCATATTGCTTGTATCTAGTGGATAAAGCATATAATAATCATAAATATATTCGCTTGCTTTAACTGCATTTTTTGCAAAAAATATCGAATAGTAGTTTTCTGGATGTCTAAATGAATGTTCCAAAAAGCACTGCCATATAGTTATGTATATTTCAAGTGAATCTGTTATCCCTTTTAGCTTAAGGGGTAATTCTTCTATATACTCTTTAAAATATTCCATAGATGCAAAAAAAAGTAGGTGTTCTAGGTTTTCAAAATAATTATATATAGTGGCACTGTTATAACTTGCTATATCTGCAATTTTCTTTATGGAAACTGCATCCAAGCCTTCACTTTCTTGTATTTCCTTAACCGCATTTATAAAATACTTTACAGTCCTTCTTTTTTGTATGATTTTTTTATCAATATTTTTTCTTTTTTCTACAATTTTGTCTATCAAATCAAAATCCCCCTGAATATAGTCTATAGGATATATCATCTCAATTTTATACATTAATGTCAATAAATAATATAATCATTTTTAAATTTTAATTTATAAAAACGAAGAACACCTAAATATTATTAATATAATATCTAGGTGTTCTTCTCAGACTGAAGACAAAGTATATGGAGAGCAAAAGCTCTCCATTATTTTTTATTCATAAAATTCCCGTTAGGGATATTAATTTTTGTGATAAAACAAACTCAACATATTGTATAATATAAGCATGGAGGGTTTAAATATGCTTACTTTGCAACAAAATAATAATAGAACAGATGTAAAAATATACTGTATTGAGGATTTGGTTCCTAGAAAACATATCCTTAGAAAAATAGATAGAGTTATTGATTTTAATTTTATATATCCATTGGTAGAGCCCTTATATTGTACTGATAATGGGAGACCATCTATCGATCCAGTAGTACTCTTTAAAATTGTATTGATACAATACTTATTTGGGATAAGAAGTATGAGGCAAACTATTAGAGAGATTGAAGTAAATATCGCATACAGATGGTTTTTAGGATATTCACTAGATGATCGAATTCCACATTTCACAACATTTGGTAAAAATTATGAAAGAAGATTTAAAGATACTGATATATTCGAAAATATATTTCAACATATACTTGCGGAAGCAATAAAGAAAGGTTTCGTTGACCCCAAAGCAGTATTCGTTGATTCTACTCATGTTA
>JBOFWC010000164.1:0-3472 GCA_051653405.1 Proteocatella sp.
TATCTGCCTTTGCATCTAAACCATACTGACTTCTATGAGCTTCATCAGCAATAATGATTACATTTTTTCTATCTGTCAAAATAGGCATTTCGCCTTCTTCGGGCTTAAATTTTTGAATCGTTGTAAATATAATTCCACCAGATTCTCTCTCATTTAAAAGATCATATAGTCCATTTATTTCTTTGGAATTATTTTTAGCCTGTGATAATTTTTGCTCTATGGTAAGTTTTCTTACATCTGCTTGTTTTGGAGTCTGTCTAAGAATTTCCTTTGATTTTGAAAAAGTAGTATATAGCTGGTCGTCCAAATCATTTCTATCTGTAATAACTATAATCGTTGGATTATTAAGCTCCTTTACGAGCTTTGCCGTGTAAAATACCATAGAAAAACTTTTGCCTGAACCTTGAGTATGCCAAATAACCCCAATTTTTCTGTCTCCATTTTCAGACGATGCAAGTTTTGTCTTTTCTACAGCCTTTTCAACTGCAAAATATTGATGATACGCTGCAAGGATTTTGATAATAGTTTTCTTATCTCCGATTTTCTTTCCATTTTTATCATAATCATCTAATTTTGACTCTTGAAAAAGAATGAAGTTAGATACGATATTTAAAAGTCTTTCTTTTTCTAACATTCCTCTAAAAAGCGTTTCATACTGAGGCATAGTAAGAGGAGCGATATTTTCCCCATCCTCAGTTCTCCAGTTCATATAACGTTCTAAATTAGAAGTAAGCGTTCCAACTTTGGCATTAATACCATCAGAAAGAATATTAAAAGCATTGTAGTTAAATAGGCTTTCTATGTCTTTTTTGTAGGTCTGAATTTGATTATAGGCACTTTCGATTCCTACATTTTCATCAGATGCCGATTTTAGCTCTACAACAACTAATGGCAGTCCGTTTATGAATAAAATTAGGTCAGGTCTTCTATTTTCAAGTCCTTCTATCGTAAATTGATTTACTACTAAAAAATCATTTTCTGTTGGATTTTTAAAATCTACCACAAAAACTCTTTTGGTTCTAATTAAGTTTTTTTCTTTAAAAGATACCTCAATTCCCTCTGTCAGTAATCTGTGAAAATAGTTATTATTTTCTATTAACGAAGGACTGTTGAAGGTTATAAGCTGTCTATATGCATCTTCAAGAGCTTCTCTTGGGATGTCTTTATTTATTCTAAAAAGAGCATCTTTTACTCTATTTTTTAAGATAACATCTTTATAGTCTTCACGCTCAGGACTGTCCCCATCATGAGAAATATCAGGTCCAAATCTATAATCATATCCTAGTTCCCCTAGAATCTCAATTGCCGCTTCTTCTAATGACGCTTCTGTAAAATTCAAATTCATACCCCCTTAAATTTTTAGATTGTTAGATTGTTTAGACTTTTTAAAATGGAACTCTTATTTCCCCTGACATAAGTTTTGGGAGAAGAGAGTCACGGATTTCGGTTAGTTTTTTAGTTTGACTATCAATATTGTCTATCATGGTATTAATATTATTCCATATACAACTTGCTTTATTTATTATAATATCACTTGGTACTATAATTTTATAATTTTTTAGAATATCAGTTTTTAAATTTCTAAAAACGCTACCATTACTTAAACTTAATATCCCCTCTCGTTGATGAACTAAAAATTGATACATATATTCCCTCGTAACTCCACTATAATTATCAAATATTAACCATCCATCGTGTACACATGCATTAATCTTCATAATTTTAGGTATTCCTGGAGTAGCACTATTTGATAATATTAATGTTCCAATCGACACTTCTCGACTTTTATATCTTCCCTCTTCTTTAATACATTCATTTGTATTTGATATAAACCTATTATTACTTGATGTAGCATCTGATATTTTTACCCAAGGTATCCCTTTTTTCACTAAAAAGTCTTGAATAGGACGTGGTGAAGCCCCTCTTACAATTTTTGTAACATTGCTGACTTTACTCACTTCCCACCCTTTAGGAATCAACCCCTGTTCGCTTTCAATCATTTCTCCACCACTTGATTTATAAGGTTCTCCCTCTTCATTCGGGAATTCAAAATCTACAAACCACTCTTTAAAAATAGATTGTGCCATATTTTCAAGGGTTTTGTTAATTTTGTTGTTTAATTCGATTTTTTCATCTAGGGTTGAAAGAATGTGAGCTATTGCTTTTTGTTCTTTTAAAATAGGACATCTTATTTGTACTTTCTTTAATGATCCTTGAGTCAATAGTGGTTGTGAACTACCAGTTCGAAGGTTATGCAAATCCTGGTATATCAAATTATAATAAATAAATTTACTATCAAATTTATCTTTTGCTTTTACAAGTATTGCATTATCTGAAATCCAGCAACGTTTATTAGTATAATTTACATTTCCACAATAAGCTCCTACACGACCAATAATAATGCTTTCACCTTCAGTATTAAAATCATTACAATAGTCGAGAATTCCATTCCCTCCATAAACAGGAATATCACCATTATCTTCATGTCTTTTTTTCCCATTATAGAAATTAACAATATCAGATAACATTTTTTCTTCTAAAACACTAAAACTCATACCCAATCCCCCCTAGATTTTTTCTAATCTCATCTTCTAGGTGACGGGACTTAGCAAATAACTCTGCAAGTTCTGCTGTGTAGTTTTCCATCTTTTCCTCAAATGGAATTCCGTCATCTTCTACATCTTCTATTCCTACATATCTTCCAGGAGTCAGTACATATTCATGTTCTCTAACTTCTTCTATATTTGCTGATTTGCAAAAACCTTTTACATCTTCGTATTCGCCATCACGGTTTCTCCAATTATGGTAAGTGGCTGAAATCTTATCAATATCAGCTTTTGTTAATTCTCTATGTCTTCTATCAATCATTTCACCAAGGTTTCTTGCATCTATAAATAGTATTTCATTTTTTCTTGCTCTATGTTTTGTATTTCCGTCTTTATTTCTACTCAAAATCCAAAGTGATACGGGGATGCCTGTAGAGTAGAACAGTTTGTCTGGCATAGCTACGATACAGTCCACTAAATCTGCTTCAAGCATATTCTTTCTAATTTCACCCTCATTAGAAGTATTTGAACTTAATGAGCCATTTGCTAAAACAATTCCTGCCGTTCCATTTGGTGAAAGATGGTATACCATATGTTGAAGCCATGCATAGTTGGCATTTCCTGCTGGTGGGATTCCATAATTCCATCTAGCATCATCGGTCAGATTATTTCCACCCCAATCACTAATATTAAATGGTGGGTTTGCTAAAATATAGTCTGCTTTCATATTTTTATGAAGGTCATTATGGAAAGTATCTGCATGATTTTCTCCTATATTTCCCTCTAGACCTCTTATTGCAAGATTCATTTTGCAAAGTTTCCATGTAGTAGCATTTAGTTCTTGTCCATAAATTGCAAGGTCTGTTAGTTTTCCTTGATTTTCTTCGACAAATTTTTCGCTTTGAACAAACATTCCCCCCGATCCA
>JBOFWC010000165.1:0-1987 GCA_051653405.1 Proteocatella sp.
AAAGCAGGCAAACTTTCTCGATGTATTGGGACATTAGCCGATATTAGTGATTTGATGTCGGAAAGAGAAAAAAATAAAGAATTGGAGCGCATCTTTGCGGTAAATCCCGATTTGTTGTGTATAGCGAATACCGATTCGAATTTTTTAAAGACAAATCAAGCATGGATGGAAATTTTGGGATATAGTCAAGCTGAATTGGATGGAGGAAATTTTTTAGATTTGGTCCATCCTGATGATATGCAAGCAACTCTTAAAGTGCTAGAAACTTTGGCAAAGCAAAAAAAAGTAGTAGGATTTATCAATCGCTACCGGCATAAGGATGGATCATATCGCTATTTAGATTGGCGGGCACATCCATATGGGCGGATGCTTTTTGCTGCGGCTCGTGATGTTACAGAAAAAATAAAGCAAGAGGAAAAATTACAATTAAGTCTACGGATAAAAGCAGCCCATTTGGAACTTTTACAGCTGAAAAATATTTCATTGGCAGATTTGCTAGATAAATCGTTAGAGGAAGTCGTTGCATTAACAGGAAGTGAGATGGGATATATTTTTTTGTATGACGAAGAAAAACAAGAATTTATGTTGCACTCATGGTCGAATACCGTTATGGAAAATTGTAGTATTAAAGAAAAAGGAAGCTTATATTCGTTGATGCATTTAGCGCTTTGGGGTGAAGCGGTACGAAAAAGACAGGCTGTTGTTGTTAATGACTATCTAAATGATGATATAAAACGGCATGGAGTGCCAAAAGGACATGTTCCTGTGAGAAAATTTTTATCTATACCCGTCATGGATCGAGAAAAAATTGTTGCAGTTGTTGGTTTAGCGAATAAAAAAACAGATTACAACGAAGAAGATATATTTAATTTGAAATTGATGATGAATATTGTTTGGTCTCAAAATGAGCGGATTAAGGGGGAACAGCAATTATTAAAAGAGAGAATATTGTTTGGTGCAACAGTACACTCATTAACCGATGGCGTTATTGTAACAGATGAAAATGGGAAGATTATAGTAATGAACCGGGTTGCAGAAGACTTAACTGGATGGACACAAATAGAAGGATATGGAAAGGTTTTAGAGGAAGTTCTTGTTCTTTGGGATGCTGATAAAAATGAGCCACCGATAAATCCGATTCAGCAGGTATTATCGACAGGCAATCCAGTATTTTCGCCGCCGAATATTCGTGCTCTTGCTAAAAATGGAAAAGAACACTATATCGCCGGAAGTTGCGCTCCCGCAATTGATCGGTATGGAAATGTTATTGGAACGGTATTAAACTTTAGAGATATTACTGAAAACTGGTTAAAGCAGAAAGAAGACGAATATCATAGAACGCATGATGCCCTGACAGGCGCATACAATCGAGCATTTTTTGAGAATAAAATAGAAGAGGAAATGGCTAGGGCTCAAAGATATGAGGAACCATTGTCAATGGCTATTTTAGACTTAGATAAATTTAAACTTGTCAATGATACATGGGGACATCCAGTAGGGGATGCAGTTTTGAAAAAAACAGCAGAACTTGCACAGGCAGCACTTAGGAAAACGGATTTTCTTGTCCGTTTAGGCGGGGAGGAATTTATTGTTTTAATGCCGGAAACTTCTCTGAATGGAGCTCTACAGGTGGCTGAAAAAATTCGTTTTCAATTAGAAGCACATCAACATATACAAGCGGGGCAGGTAACTGCCAGCTTTGGTGTCGCTGAATGGCTGCCAATAGAAGAGTTTTCTCATTGGTATAAGCGCACAGATAGTGCTTTATATCGGGCAAAGGGTGGGGGGCGTAATTGTGTTATAGGGGCAGAGGAAAAGGAAAAACTGCCTGTGGCATTTGTTAAATTAGAATGGATTAGTGACTGGGAAAGTGGGCATGAAGGAATTGATAAAGATCATAAAGGGTTGCTGGATCTTGGGAATCGGTTAATTTCTATGTCCTTGGCTGGAATAGAAGGGGATATAATGAACCAGTGTATCGAAGATG
>JBOFWC010000166.1:0-6463 GCA_051653405.1 Proteocatella sp.
CTTGATCCAAAGACTTCAAGAGTAGTTATGGAAAAGACTATGGAGCTTGTAAAAAAAGATAGCATAACGACACTTATGATATCTCACAATCTTAGAGATGCGATAAAATATTCAGATAGAATAATAATGCTTAGAAAAGGCGAAATAGTGCTAGATGTTAGAAGTAGCACTATTTCTGAAAGAGAACTTATTGAGATTTACAATCGCCAAAATTTAGAAGATTTTGATGTTGAAAATTCACAAAACATTGAATCTGAAACTTTGGAAAATAATGAATTTGAAATAGCAGTATAGCGTTAAATTCTATTTTAATACTAAATTTCTATTTCAAGGCCTTTTATAAATCGCTTAACAATATTTCTGTCATCACCAGCATAAATAAAACGTTCGATTCTTTCGTGAAGCGTTTTTTCATAACCGATATCAAGACTTGAATCATCAATTATAAGCGCATCAAACTCATATCCATTTTCAAAACTGCCGACCTTTCCAAAGAAGCTTCCACCGGATTTTGTTCCAAGATAAAAAGCTTCTGAAAGTGATATAGGAGAAAGCTCTTTATTTGAAGTAAGCCAAGCTATTTTTGAAGCCTGTATAGCAGAACGCATAACTTTAGCGATGGAAATGTCGTGACCGGCACCAATGTCAGTTCCAAGGCCTATATTTAGCCCCATATCTATAAGTTTTCTAAGCGGCATTATCCCACTTGCAAGATTATAGTTTGCATTAGGACAGTGGGCAGCATAAACGCCTTTTTGTTTCATCAAGGAAAGTTCTTCGTCGGTGTTATATACACAGTGAGCAAGTATGGTTTTAGGACCGAGAAGATTACATGAATCGTAAACATCTGCATAATTCTTATTTTCAGGATGGAGTTTCTTTACAAGAGAGATTTCATCCTGATTTTCGGATATATGAGTTTGGATAGGAAGTGAGTAAGTTTTTGAAATTTCTCCAAGCTCAGTCATAAGTTCTTTGGTGCAGGAAGGTGAAAACCTAGGAGTTATTATTGGTTTTGCAAACTCATAGTCACAAGTTTTTTTAATCCAGTTTATAGTTTCATTCAAAGATTCTTCTTTAGACTCTTGAAGAAAATCTGGGGAATTTCTATCCATATTTACTTTTCCGATATAAGAAGGTATTTTAAATTTTTCCATTATATCCATAAGAAGAATAGTGCTTTCAGTATGGATCGTGGCAAATACTACGGTGCGAGTTGTTCCGTGTTTAAGAAAGAGTTCTGCTACTTTTGTGTACACTTTTTCTGCATACTTCAAATCGCTGTATTTTGATTCTTCAGGAAAAGTATATTTTTCAAGCCAAAGAAGAAGCTGCTCATCAAGGCCAAGCCCTATATTAGGAAATTGTGGAGCATGGACATGAAGGTCTGTAAATCCTGGGATTATAAGTTTATTTCCAAAATCAGTGAAGTTATATTCATTATAGTTTGAGGGCATTTTATCGCATACTTCCAAAATTAAGCCATTTTCTACGCATATATAACCATCCTTAATTATTTTAAAATCATCTTTATTAGGGGTGAATACTATATTTCCTTTATATATATTAATCATTGATACCTCCGTTAAATGCTTTATAGTATTTATAATTACTATAATATAATACCCATTTTATCATCATATGAAAGCATTTTCAATAAATGGAAAATAGTGGGAAATTAAATACTAAATTTTGACACTATTCTGTGAATCTGATACGCTTAATTGATAAGAGTATCTTGGAGAAGGAGGATTTGCTTATGGTGGGAAGCAGTATTTCATTGGTTAATAAACATTCTAAAGCTAAAGAAAATGTTGATTTTTATGTAAAATATGTAGAACAAAAAGATGTTCCTGAAGTCTTAAAACTTCAGGATTATATATATGAGAGAATACCGTTAAAAGAAATTTTTGTAAGAGATACAGAAGAAGATTTAAGAAGAGCTCTAGATGATAAGGGAATTATTTTTGGAATATACACCAAGGATGATAGACTTGCGGCATATAGATTTATCAATGTACCAGGAGAAATAGAAAGTAACATGGGTGCTGATTTATATCTTCCTAAGTCTGAATATCATAAGGTTGTTCATCTTGAAACTACAGTGGTGCATTCGGATTTTAGAGGTATGGGACTTCAAAGACTTACGCTTGATTATGCGGTAAAGTGGACGATAGCAAAAGGGTATAGATATCTTTTTTGCACGGTATCACCATATAATCCAGTAAGTTTGAATAATATAATGTCTGGAGGCCTAAAAGCGAGGCATTTGAAAAAGAAATATGGTAATGAGGAACATGATGGTTATTTAAGGTATATTCTTTATAGAGATCTGAGCGTTGTGTGTGACGAGTGCTGGCCAGATTTTGTTTTTTGTAACATAAGTGATATAGAAGGCCAAAAAAAGCTCATTGAATCCGGTTACACAGGCCATCATTTCTTAAAAAGCTCACAAAGTATAGCTTATGCAAAATGCAGATGTTAAAGGATAAAATACCCCTATAAAATTCGATAATAAAAAGATTATTGCTAAAAGGTGTTTTCAAATTGATGAAAGCATCTTTTTTATGATATAATAAAAAAGTACGTTAAATAAGGAATCGGGGTGGTAGCCTGTGTATGGAAAGTCAGAAGAAGAATTAACCAAGAGTAAACTGTATATTTTGTTTTTATTAAATATGGTTGATGAACCTTTTTTAAATCTTAATATTACTCAAACATTTGTAGAAACAGATATTATAGAATATTTTCCGCTGCAGCAGTATTTATTTGAACTTGAAAAATCTTCATTTATTTCAAAAATGGAGGTTGAGAGAAAAGATTATTATCAAATAACAGAAAGAGGAAAATCTGCACTTAATTATTTTGAAAATAGAATGCTTGGGATAGACAAAAAAAAGCTAGAAGAATATCTTGAGGAAAATCTGTCTAAATTTAATAGATATAAGGAAATAAAAGCGGAATACAGTAAGAATGTAGAAACTGGTAACACAGAAGTGGTGCTTCAGCTTATAAATAAGGATAGGCCGTTTATAAACCTTACTTTAGAGGTGCCTACTACGGAGACAGCAAAAGCTATGTGTAAAAATTGGGACCAGTTTGCATCAGATATATATGGAGAAATAATAACGGTTTTGACTCAAAAAAGAGAAGATAATAAATAGAAATACAATTTAAAGAGGAGAGTAATAATGGATATTAATATCGCAGGAGTTTTTTATTCTAAGGAAGAAATTGCTAAAAGAGTAAAGGAAATGGCTAAGGATATCGAAGCATGTTTTGGTGACGAAGATATCGTTATGGTAGGAGTACTTAAAGGTGCTTGCGTATTTGTAACGGATCTTATGAGAGAAATCAATAATGATATAATTCTTGATTTCATGATGGTTTCAAGTTATGGAATGTCTACAAAAAGCTCAGGGGTTGTTAAGATAATAAAAGACGTCGATGCAGTAGTAGAAGGACAAAACGTGCTTATAGTAGAAGATATAATAGACACAGGCCTTACAATGAAATATCTTAAAGACTATTTCGAGCGTAAAGGCTGCAAGAGTTTTAAAATATGTACTCTTTTAGATAAACCACAAAGAAGAACCTGTGATGTAGTAGCTGATTTTACAGGATTTGAAATTCCTGATAAATTTGTTGTAGGGTATGGAATAGATTGCGGTGAAAAATATCGTAACCTTCCTTACATCGGGTATGTTGAAGAATAATAAAGAAAATTATTGTTTTTCAATATTTGCAGTGATTTTATAGAGGATTAAGATGTTATTTGCCTACGATTTGCCAACATTGGTTTAAGTCGTAGGCATTTTTTTGTGAAAAAAATATATTATTGTAATATATTTGGTATAATTAAGTATATTATAAGACTGAAAAGGGGAATTAAAATGTATGAATGGTTAAAAAAACTTAACAAGGAAGAATTTTATACTCCAATAGAAATAGATTCAGATAATAAGTATTATTCTGACTTAAAAAACAAATATAGCGAAATATTAAAAATGATAGAGCTAAATGATAAATATAATCCTATAGTTAAAGAAATAAAGAAAATTCAAGATAATATTTTAAAAGCTATTCAACATTACTATTCGGGAGATTTACAAAAATCTATAAAGTCAATAAGTACTATTATTAAAGAATTGGAATGTAATGAATATGTAGTTAATACTGTTAAGGAAAATACGGCGTTTAGAGATTATATGTATTTTAATAAAGATAGGGTTAAGTATTTAAATCAATATCTAGAAACAGATGTAGATTTTTTTAAAGCAAGATTGTGTGATGATGAAAAAAACTTTAAATTTAATGATATGATTCATATTCCGTTCAATAATAGAGGAAAAGTTTCTACACAGAGATTTAGTATTCCGGGACTTCCTTCTATATACTTAGGCAGATCTGCATATATTTGTTGGATAGAATTAGGAAAACCAGCGGATAATACATTTAATGTGTCTCATGTTCAATTAGATGATGATATAAAACTGTTTAGTATTGCAACTAATATTGAAAAAATAAATAGATATTTAAGTGGTATTGATGATATGGAAAACTACGACTTAGATTTTGAAAAACTTATCAAAACACATCTTAAAGTTTGGATGATCTCTATTGCAACTTCATATAATATAAAAGAAAAAAATAGAAATTTTCGTTCAGAATATATAGTATCGCAATTAATGATGTTATATTTAAAAAATAGAAATATAGATGGAATTGCATATTATAGTAAACGAATACCAGAGCAATCAGATCCATTAGAAGATCTTGGTGTAAATGTGGTTTTATTTGCAAAATATGAAGAAGGAAAAGATGAATTATATTCTAAAATTTGTCAAAAAATTAAAATTACAGATTCGGTTAATTTTGGAGAATTTAAGCAAATTGATAAAAATATTATTTATAAAAATGAAAATTTACGAACATCAGATGAAACTGAAGTGAAAATTCCTATTGCTGGAGGATTAGCTTCATATAGTTCAACTGAATTTAGATACTTGGAAAAACACATTAAAATATTGAAGAAAAACTCAGGGATATAATGAAATAATTACCTGTTTTGTTATTTAGCAGTTTAATGTTTAAAATATTATTATTTTAATAGAGTTAAACAAAAAAAGCCACAGTGTTTAATTTATAACTTTTATTTTTTGCCTCCAACTTGTCAAGGCTGACTTTAAGTAGGAGATATATGTTATATTAAATAGGATTTCTATTGTATAAAACTACTAAAATATGGATAAATAAAGCTTCTCTGAAGGCTTTTTGTGCAAAAAATAGAATTATTAATTAATGTATGCTATATATAATAATATTAAATAATGTATAAGATAGGGGACAATATGTTTAAGGATAATAATATATCATTATTAAGTGGAAATAAATTAATAGAGACATTGAGTGATAAAAATGATATGTTTGGAACTATAGAAAAAGCTAAGAATTTAATAAGTATATTTAGTGATATGCCTAACTATATAGATGATATTAATATGATTGGAATATATGGAGAATGGGGTTCTGGAAAAACTACATATATGAATTATGTTTGTAAAGAATTGAATGAAATAGAAGTAAATAAGAAACATATATATAAAGCAATATCGTTTGAAGCTTGGAAATATGAATTTGATGATAGTTTGCATCTTTCTTTAATGGAATGTTTATCTAGTTCTTCAACAACAATTCAAAAAGATATTCTTAAAGATTGTTTTTTATTCTTAAAAAATATAGCTTTAAACTCTAAGGTTTCTTTAAAGTTACCATTAGATATGTTTAGTTTGGATATTGATGCAGGAAAAACATTAGAAGATACAATATCTCAAGGAATGCCCGTTTCGCTTTATGGAAAACTTGTAAAATTCAGAGAGGTATACAAAAGTTTAATAAATAAAATATTAGAAGAAAATAATGTTGAAAAATTAGTCGTATGTATAGACGATTTAGATAGATGTGAGCCAGAAAACGTAATAAACTTACTTTCCATGATAAAACATTTTTTTTCATACGATAAAGATAACAGAGTAACTTTTATATGTATGCTTGATAAAGATGCTGTATCAAAAGCTTTTTTGACTAAATACGGAGATGTTGTAAAGAGTAAGGAATATTTAGAAAAAATATTCGATTTAAATTTTACGTTAAAAGATTCAGAAGATGTTTCGAAGTTAATAAAACATTATATAAATACTAAAGAAGATGCTAAATTAGTAGAAGAATTTTTCAAAAATATGGGGATATTAAATCCAAGAAGAATTATTAAAGTATTAAACAGGTCATTATTTTTAGAACGATTTCTTTTTAAGACAGGTAAGGATAAAGATATTTTTATAAATATAGATCCGAATCTAAAATGTACAAATTATTCATTTAAAGAAAATAGCTTTTTTTATTCGTTATTACTTTATTTTGTTATATATAAAGAATATTATCCGGATGAATTTAATAAAATGTT
>JBOFWC010000167.1:0-3455 GCA_051653405.1 Proteocatella sp.
GCATCAAAGGTAACAGGTACTTAATCATATTAAATGAACCTACTACGTTCACATTCAACGTTTTCTCAAAATTTAGAATATCCATTTTATGAGCAATTGCAGCAAGAGTAATACCTGCTGCATTAATCAATGTTATGTCATTCAATTCATAAGAAGATACAAATTTCGCCACAGCTTCTTCATCACAAATATTCAAGGATATATAATTATCAAGATTTTTATTCGGTTTTGTCGAATTATATATCCCAATAACATCAAATCCCTTCTTAAGATAATACTCAAATAAATATTTCCCGATACCTTTAGACGCTCCTGTAATTATTACCATTGTTCAATATTTATGACCATCTTAAAATTGCAGCCCCATAAGTCCAACCAGAACCTACTGCTGCAAATAAAACTGTTGTTCCTTTCTTCAATTTACCTTTACGATTGACTTCATCAAGCAAAATAGGTATAGTTCCACCGCTTGTATTTGCGTACGTCTGCATATTAGTCATTACTTTTTCAAAAGGTAATCCTATGATTTCAGCAGTTCTTTTAAGGATACGAATACTTGGTTGGTGAGGTATCATTAAGTCTATGTCACCTATAGACAATCCGCTATCAGATAATACTTGATTAATAGCCTTCGGCAAAACAACCGTTGCTGATTCATAAACAGCTTTTCCATCCATCTGAAAATACTGCAATTTCTCATCTATATTTTCTTTTGTCAACGGGAATTCAGAGCCGCCTCCTGGTATTGTAAAGCCGAACTTACGTTGACTACTATCCGTGTACAATTTAAAAGACATAAAACCCTCATTTTCACTAGCATGAGTCAATATTGCAGCTCCAGCACCATCTCCAAAAAAAACACAGTCTCGTCGTGTCCAATCAGTAATTTTCGAGAAAGTATCAGCGCCTATCACTAAAACATTATCATATACACCTGCGGCAATAAATTGAGTTGCTACAGACATTGCATATAAAAATCCACTACATACTGCGGAAATATCAAATGCTACAGCATTATAGGCTTTCAACTTATCTTGTAAAATAGCTGCAGTAGATGGTGCTTTACGATCAGGTGTTGCGGTTGCTACAATAATTAAATCTATATCATCTTTGTGTAATTTTGCATTTTCAAGTGCATTTATAGCAGCACCATAAGCTAAATCACTAGTTGTTTCATTTTCAGAAGCAATATGTCGTGATTTAATACCTACATTTTCAAAAATCCATGCATCATTAGTATCAACAAATGTAGAAATATATTCATTAGTATATATCTTTTCCGGTGCATAAGAACCGGTTCCTATAATCTTTACATTACGTACTAATTGTCTCATATTTTTATTATTTTAATAACCTTCTTCAACCCCCATTCCAAAATTATACTCATCAATAACTAATGATTCTGTCGCATTTATTTTAACAGCAATCATAGTAATAGGAAGTCCATGCTGAGCTCCCGATTTAAATCCTGCTTTATTGAGAATATCATCATATTTAAAGCCATTACCGGCCCAAATGTTTAACTCACTTAATCCATGTCTTTTTGCTATAGATTTAGCAGCTTCCAACAATATTTGAACATTCTCAAATACTCCATTAAGTTCTAATATATGACAAAAAGATGAATAAGTTTTTAATATTATATATGCATCTTTATAATTAAACATCATATATTGCAATTTAGGATGATTTAAAAATCTAGTATTTCTATATAATTCCGTTTCATCAAAAGCAACAACGCCTAATTGCATATTTTTTTTAGGAAAATCAAATATTTGATTAACATCGTTCCTAAAAAACAAACCATCTGTTTGAGTTAAATCAACACTTTTTATTTCTGAATATTTGATTTCTTCCCAACCCGCTTTTAAATGCCCGCCAATTACAGTCCTACCTGTTTGAGGAAAGCCTAAGATATATTCAAATTCGCCACGTTTTTTCTCACTTTCGATAGCATATTGACTAACTTTTACAAAAAGTCCCATTCTTCGATATTCTTCACTAACTCCAACAGCAAAACATCTTCCCACTTTTATATATCTATCACGAAGAAACATAATTTTGGGCTCAACACTCCAAATTCCTATTAGCTTATTCCCATCAAAGAGACCGTAAGTTCTACTTTCACTAAGTCGCTCATCTGACAAAGGTATTTGCTTATGATACCAATCAATCCAAACTTCGTCAAGCCCTGCACTTTTAAAAAGTTCGTTATGAAATCGTATATACTCTTTTTTATCCTTATTTAAAGTATCAACAAGTCTATAATTAAAATTCATATTTATAAGTTTTATATCCACCAACCACTTGGTAAAGCCACAAAATGATTATAAAATTCATCAACTCCTGGTAAATGCATTGTCTTATCTCCAAATACGCTATAAAATGTATTGGGGATATGTACTCCTGATGCCGAATAACCTAATGAACGAAACTGCTGTAAGGCCTTAACCTTATCAACACAGAGTGTACCAAATACCCAATATGATGGATCTATATCTACTGTATTCAATAACTGAATATTTGGATATTTAATATCAATTGTTTTTTGCCATGTAATGGCATTTTCTTTTTGACGAGTAAATAGATCATTCAATTTTTGCATTTGACAAAAACCTATATAACTAGATAACTCATTCATTGTGACTCCATACCCTTTAAGTTCAACATCACTCAATGGATTAATTTCACCTAAACTATCTCTAAATGTCTTTCTATTCACACCCAAATCACGAACTCGAATAGCTCTTTCGGATAAGGAACTATCTTTAAAAATAATTCCTCCTCCATCTATTGTATTTGGTAATCTTACCGTTTGAAAGGAAAATAATGTTGCATCCGTATCTAAATTTCCAATATATCTTCCTTTATATTTTGAGCCAAAACTTTCAATAGCATCATCAACAACAAAAATACCATGTTTTTTACCTATAGCATTAATTTCATCAATATAACCAGGGTAGCCGCAATGATGATTATGCATAATTATCTTTGTCCGAGGTGTTATCATTTTCTCTACACTTTCAGGACATAAAGTCCCTCTTTGTGGATCAATATCAGCCCAAACGACTTTTGCTCCATAAGAAATAATGGGAGCAGTAGAAGCCATGCAACATTGAGGTGATGCTATTATTTCATCATCACACTTAATATCTAAAGTTGACAATAATACATGTATTGCAGCAGTGAAAGAATTAACGGTCAAAACCTGCTGCTCACAACCTATAAAACCTTGAATAGATTGCTCAAACATTTTACCCCATTTCCCATAAGCTAAAGCTCCTGAGTGTAAAATTGAATTTAATTCAGGTAAGAAATCAGGCATATAAGGTTTATACAGATTTATCATCACCAACCTTTCTTTATTAATTCTACTATATAATCCCGATCCTCTGGATTCACCCACCACCCACACGGTATATGGACAAATTTCGAATAAAATTTATCTAGATTCG
>JBOFWC010000168.1:0-21191 GCA_051653405.1 Proteocatella sp.
AGGAAGAGTTGCAGTCTGCTGGAATAATAATGAGGCCTGAAGAGTTTTTGATTGCTTGGCTTGGAATAGCAGTACTTCCAATGGCAATTGTTTTTATTATTTCGAAAAATATAATGATAGCTATTATAATAGCAGCAATATGTGCGATGATACCACCTATTATTGTAGCGAGAACTAAAGTTAAAAGAGTAGAGCTATTCAGCAAACAACTTGGGGAAGCACTTCCGATCATAGGGAATAGTTTAAGGTCAGGATTCACTTTTCAGCAGTCTATGGAGAATATATCAAATAATATGCCAGAACCATTAGCTTATGAGTTTGGAAAAACGATGAGAGAAATGAATTATGGGATGCCCTTTGAAGAAGCACTGCTTAGACTTGGAAAGCGTATGGATAATAAGGATCTAGATTTACTTATATCAGCGGTTATGATTCAAAGTAAAGTGGGAGGAAATCTTGCGGAGCTGGTGGATATAATTGGAGAGACTATAAAAGATAGAGTCAAAATAAAACGTGATATAAAAACAGTTACAAGTTCCGGAAGACTTTCTGGGATTATACTTGGAGTATTACCGATAGCACTTGTATTACTACTTTTAGTTATAAATCCCAAATATCTGATGGGTTTTTTCTCATCTTCACTTGGGATAATGATGATTTTTGTAGCTATAGCTATGGAAGTAGTAGGGTTTTTAGTTATATTAAAAATTACCAATATAAAATATTAGCAAGGGGTGAATTTTATGCTCTACACAGCAATATTTTCAGGAATAGTAGGTTACTGCATAATAATTATATTTTTTGGAAAGCGGTATATGGAAAAAATTGAAATAGATAAGCGAATCAATGATATAGAAAAATCAGGTACCAAAAATATATCTTTTGTAGAAGAAGAGCTAAGTAAAACCTTATCTGAAAGAATTTTAGCACCATTATGGAAAAAAATAATGAAAGTAGCACTCAAAGTTGTTCCAAAGGCACGTGACAAAAATTTGAAAAAGCAACTTTTAAGAGCTGGAATAAATATGTCAGTAGATGAATTTAATGCATTGAGAATGATATTTATAATGGTCATGGGAGTTTTGTTTTTTGTAAGGCAGGCACTAATAAGTCAAAATCTTTTTAGTAATATATTTTGGGCAATAATAGGTTTAGCAGTAGGTTATTTCATGACGATAATTGCTGTGAAATTTAAAACGAGTAAACGTAGAGATGTTATAAATATGCAGTTACCAGAGGTAATGGATCTTTTGAGTATAAGTGTTGAGGCTGGACTTGGATTTGACCAAGCACTAAAAGAGGTTGCAGAAGCATTTCAAGGGCCATTGCTTCAAGAGTTTAATATAGCAAAAAGAGAAATGCAGCTTGGTCTTACAAAAAAAGAAGCTCTCTTAGAAATGGCAGATAGGTGTCAAGTTGAAGATTTAAGTTTATTTGTAAGTGCAATAATTCAAGGTGAACAATTTGGAATTTCACTTAAAAGCATTTTAAGAACTCAGTCATTTGCAATAAGACTTAGACATAAGCAAAGAATTGAAGAAAAAGCAGCAAAACTTCCAGTGAAGATTATACTTCCGGTTGCAGCATTTATATTTCCAGTTTTATTTATAGTAGTAGTAGGGCCAGCGGTTTTCAATCTTTATACAGCTTTGAAAGGACTATAAATATGTTAAAAATAACTATAAACAATGGAACTATACTATCTGGCGTGGAAACCGCCACAGGATTTATAGAAAAACTTATGGGACTTATGGGAAGAAAATTTTCTTTAGATTATCCAGGAATGATGTTATTTGATTGCATCGCTATTCATACTTTTTTTATGAGGTGTACAATTGATGTAGCATATTTATCGGATGAGTTTATAGTATTGGATGTTGAGTGCATTAAGCCATGGAGACTTGGAAGCATTGTATCGGGTACGAAGCATATTTTAGAAATGCCAGAGGGTAAGTGTGCTTTGAAAAAAGGAGATTTTTTGGTTATAGAGTATATGGACTAAAAAAGGGGTGTTTTTATGGCAGAGAATGATGAAAGAATAGATAGAATTGTTAGTGAAAATAAGGACAACGTGGAAGAAAAAGAGCAAAGTACAATTTTACTTGATGATATAGATTTGTTAAGAAAAAGAGAAGATGTTAATGAACTTGAAGATATTTTAAAAGCTAATATATTAGGTGGCTATTCGAGGAAAAAAGTACTAGACTATATCGGGTCAATAAGAGAGCAACAGTTTAAAGCTGAAGAGAAGTTTAGAAAGAATCTTAAGGAATTAATAGAGCAAAAAGAGGATTTAAGGAAAAGGTTAGAGCAAGGCGAAGATTATATAAAGGAGCTAGAAAAAAGAAATTATGAACTAAATGATGATGTAAAAAAATTCACTGAAGGTGATGTTGGAAAATATCAAAGACTAGTATCTGATCTTGAGAATAAAATTTTAGGTTTTGAAAAAAACATAAAAAAGGTTGAAGAAGAAAAACATAATTTAATGGCACAAATTCAGCTTAGAGATAAATCTATATCAGAACTTGAGGATAAGAATAAGAGCATAACATCTAAACTTTTAGAAATGGAGAGCTCAGAACTCCAAAAAGAGAAAGAAATCCATTTAGAATTAGAAAAAATAATCGAAAAACTTAAAGAAGAACTAAAGCATGCAAATGAAAAAGCGGATAAACATAAAACTATAGAGAAAGAACAAAAAATACAAATTGAAGAATTTAAAGCAGCATTTGATAAACTAAATCAAGCTTATGAAACCAGTAAAGCTAGCATAATAACGATACAAGAAAGTCTTATAAAGAAAGAGGATGTTATAGCTCAAAATTGTAATAGATATGAGCAGCAATTAACGGAAATTGAAGAAAAGTATCAAAGTCAATTATCTGAAATTACGTCCAATCTTGATATATCTCAAAAAATTATAATGGAAAAAGATGAAAAAATAAAAGAACTTGAAAAAGTAAGTGATATAAAACTGATGGATATAGAGAAGAATTATCAACTAAAAGTTAATTCACTTATAAAAAATCTTATGGAGAAAGATCAGGAACTAAATCAGATAGTAAAAGCTTTAGAAGAAAGAGATTATTCATTAAAACAGGCACAAAATGAAAATAAATCCCTAGAAGCTAAATCGGAAGTTTTTAATAAAAACGTATTAGAAACTGTAGATAAATTAGAAGAATATGTAGAAATTAATAAGAATCTATTGAGAAGCTTAGAAGAAGAACGTAAACGAAATACTGATATTTTAAAAGAAAAGCTAACATTAGAAATTGATTTTTGTTCAGCACAATATAAGATAAATGATATGGATTATGAAATAAAAACTCTTTCAAAACAAAATGAAAAGCTTTCAATACAGATTGAAAAAGAAAGAACAAGGGCAAAAGAACTGATATTAGAGTTTGGCTCAAACAAAGAAACTTAGTAAACTTCATAATGTTTCTTAAAAATACTTCTTGATTTTTAGATGAGAAGTATTTTTATTGACAAAAAAGAAATAAATATGTTAATCTTAGTTAGTTGATACTAACTTAAAAAATGAGGTATAATATATATAACTTAATGGACATTGGAGGAAGAATTAGATGGAGCTATTTATTGAAATGTTTAGCTACCCCTTTATACAAAGGGCTATTATAGTAGGCGTTTTTGTTTCTCTTTGTGCTGCACTTCTTGGGGTAAGTCTCGTACTTAAACGATTTGCTATGATAGGCGATGGACTTTCTCATGTTGGTTTTGGAGCACTTGCGTTTGCAGCCGTAATGAATGTGGCTCCACTTGCTTTGGCGATTCCAGTTGTGGTAATAGCTGCATTTTTACTGCTACGTATAAGTGAAAATAGCAAAATAAAGGGAGACTCGATAATAGCACTTATATCCACTGGAGCTTTGGCAGTTGGAGTTATGGCAGTATCTTTAAAAAAAGGTGTAAATATAGATCTTCATAATTATATGTTTGGAAGTATACTTGCAATAGAAAAGCAAGATGTAATACTTACATTATTTTTATCAACGATAGTTATATCTTTATATTTATTTTTTTATTCTCAAATATTTTCAGTTACGTTTGATGAAGGCTTTGCAAAAGCAACAGGTATAAATGTGGAAATTTATAACATGCTTATAGCACTTCTTACTGCAATAACTATAGTTTTAGGAATGAGGCTTGTAGGTGCACTTCTTATATCAAGCTTGATAGTATTTCCATCGGTTATTTCTATAAAGATTTTTAAGAGTTTTAAAATGGTAATAATATTTTCTTCTCTAGTATCAGTGTTTTCTTTTATATCTGGAATTTTTATTTCATATCTATATTCGACGCCTACAGGAGCAAGTGTTGTGGTTGTAAATATAGCTATATTGTTATTTTTCTCCTTTATCAAGTGGTTGACAACTTCGTTTAAAGTAGTATAATTTAAGAATACGGGCATATGCCTAAAACTTATAATATAGGAGAATGATATGAGCGAAAATTGTAATAATAATTGTAGCAGTTGTGGACAAAATTGTTCAGATAGAAAAGAAGCACTTAATGATTTTTCGGAAAAAGCACATGAACTTAGTAAAATAAAAAAAGTTATAGGAATAGTAAGCGGAAAAGGTGGAGTAGGAAAATCATTAGTAACTTCAATGATGGCAGTTACAATGCAAAGGAGAGGCCATAAGTCGGCGGTTTTAGATGCTGATATAACAGGACCATCAATTCCCAAAGCATTTGGAATAAAAGAAAAAGCTTATGCTACAGAAATTGGAATATATCCGATAAAAAGTAAAACCGGAATAGATGTTATGTCTGTGAACCTTTTATTAGAAAATGACACTGATCCTGTAGTTTGGAGAGGGCCTGTTATAGCAAATGCAGTGAAACAATTTTGGACAGATGTTATATGGCAAGATGTGGATTATATGTTTATTGATATGCCACCAGGAACTGGAGATGTTCCACTTACCGTATTTCAGTCAATAAAGGTAGATGGCATAATAATTGTTACTTCTCCTCAAGAACTTGTATCTATGATTGTGACAAAAGCGGTTAAAATGGCAGAAATGATGAATATTCCTGTTTTAGGTCTTGTGGAAAATATGTCTTACTTTGTATGTCCAGATTGTGATAAAAAGCATAAGATATTTGGAGAGTCAAATATAGATTCTATAGCGGAAGCGTATGGTATAGATGTTATAGCTAAACTACCAATGAATCCACAGTTTGCAGCTATGTGCGACAAAGGAGTCATAGAACTTTTCAATGGAGATTGGTTTGACAATGCAGCTGAAATAGTAGAAAATATATAGTAACAACTTTAAAAACTTCTCTAACGGGAAGTTTTTTTATAAATTTTTTTTCAACAATTCAATAAATAATATATTTTTAGGAGGACGTTATGGCAATTGAAAAAGTTAGAAAATACTTAAAAGAATGGGGCCTGGAAGATAAGATTATGGAATTTGAAACATCAAGTGCTACGGTTGAACTTGCAGCAAAGGCAGTAGGGTGTGAACCTGAAAGAATAGCAAAAACATTATCTTTTAGAACAAATGAAGACTGTATTTTGATAGTTTGTGCAGGCGATACAAAAATAGAAAATTCTAAATTTAAAAAGAAATTTAACACCAAAGCAAAGATGCTTTCTTATGAAGATGTATTGGAATCTATAGGTCATGGGGTAGGGGGAGTGTGTCCTTTTGGGGTTAATGAAAATGTTAAAATATATTTAGATGAATCTTTAAAAAGATTCGAAACTGTATTTCCAGCATGTGGAAGCGAGAATAGTGCAATAGAGCTAAATATAAACCAACTTGAAACAATCTCAAAGTATGAAGAATGGGTTGATGTATGTAAGGTGGTATAGATATGATTGAAAAAGAGAGAGTAAGTGAATTAAATGACAAGCCAATAAACTATCTGAAAAATAATGTTATTTATTGGATGCAAAGTTCACAAAGAGCAGATGATAATCATGCACTTGAATATGCAATAAATCTAGCAAACGAATTGAAAAAAAACCTTATTGTTTATTTTGGAATTACAGAAAACTATCCAGAATCAAATGAGAGACACTATTATTTTATGCTTGAAGGATTAAAATCTGTAAAAAAAGATTTAAAAAAGAGAAAACTAAGACTGGTTATTTTGAAAGGATCTCCAGAAGTTGAGATTTTAAAATTTGATGAAATTGCTTCGGTATTTGTGGCTGATGCAGGATATTTAAAGCATGAGAAAATGTGGAGAAAGTATGTATCACAACATATATCATGTAAATTTGTTAAAATAGAAACTAACGTTATAGTTCCTGTAGAAGCTGGTTCAGAAAAGGAAGAATATTCAGCAGCGACCATAAGGCGAAAGTTAGAAAAGAAAGTTGATGAGTTTTCTAGATTACCAGAGACTATAAAGTATGAAGGGGAGTATGAGACTGATATAAAAAATATAAATGAAATTCAGATAGATGATATAGATAGTGTTATAAAAATGTTAAAAATAGATAAAAGTGTTAAAAAAATCTCTAATTTTGTTGGAGGAACTAAGGAGTCTAAATTATTATTAGAAAATTTTTTGGAGAATAAATTTATTTATTATAGTTCAAAACGGAATGAACCTTCAGGTGAATATTGTTCTAATATGAGTCCGTATCTACATTTTGGGCAAATATCACCAATATATATATATAATAGAGTAATTGATTTTTGTAAAGACAATATTAATTGTGATGAAAGTAAAAAAGCTTATATTGAAGAAGTATTTGTAAGGCGTGAATTATCCATGAATTTTGTGAATTATAATGAAAATTATGATTCGTATGAAGGGCTTCCTAATTGGGCAAAAAAGACTTTAGAACTTCACTTGCAAGATGAAAGACCCTACATATATGATGTTGATAAGTTAGAGTTTGCAAAGACACATGATGTGTACTGGAATTGTGCGCAAAAGGAGCTTCTTTTAACAGGTAAAATGCAGGGGTATATGAGAATGTATTGGGGGAAAAAAGTCATAGAATGGACGAAAAATCCTAGAGAAGCATATGAAATTTTATTGTATTTAAACAATAAATATGAGCTTGATGGAAGAGATGCTAATGGATATACAGGGGTAGCTTGGTGTTTTGGAAAACATGATAGACCTTGGGGGGAAAGAACTGTATTTGGAAATGTTAGATATATGGCCTATTCAGGGCTTAAACGTAAATTTGATATGGAATCTTATGTAGATAAATATGATGTATAAGAAAAATTAATAAAAAAATTATTTAAAATTATAAGAAAATTGTTGATATTCTATCACGGACGTGATATAATTCACATTAATTAAAATAATAACAAGCAAATACTGATGTGAAACTTACATATCAGAGTACTTATTTTCACAAAAAGAATAATTTTATTTAATGGAGGAATTATATGAACAGATTTACATTACCTAGAGATTTATATTATGGAAAAGGTTCTTTAGAATATCTTAAACAATTAAGTGGTAAAAAAGCAATGCTTGTTCTTGGTGGTGGTTCTATGAAGAAGTTCGGCTTTGTAGATAAAGTGGTAGCATACTTAGCGGAAGCAGGAATTGAAACTAAACTTTTTGAAAATGTAGAGCCAGATCCATCTGTTGAAACAGTTATGAGTGGTGCGGCTATGATGAGAGAATTTGAGCCAGATTGGATAATTTCTATGGGAGGAGGCTCTCCAATAGATGCAGCAAAAGCTATGTGGGTTTTCTATGAATATCCAGAAACTACTTTTGAAGCTATAATTCAGCCGTTTTCATTCCCTACGCTTAGACAAAAAGCTAAATTCTTAGCTATTCCATCTACATCAGGAACGGCAACTGAAGTTACAGCATTTTCAGTAATTACAGATTATGCAAAAGGAATAAAATATCCTTTAGCAGATTATAATATAACTCCTGACGTGGCTATAGTTGATCCTGATTTAGCAGAAACGATGCCGCCAACATTAACAGCTCATACTGGAATGGATGCACTTACACATGCTGTTGAAGCATATGTATCTACACTTAATTCTCCATTTACAGATCCATTAGCATTAAAAGCTATTCAAATGGTATTTGATAATTTAGAAGCTTCATTCAAGGGAGAAATGGCGGCTAGAGAAGATATGCACTATGCACAGTGTTTAGCTGGAATGGCATTTACAAATGCACTTTTAGGAATAGTACATTCAATGGCTCACAAAACAGGTGCAGCTTTTAGTGCAGGACATATTCCTCATGGATGTGCAAATGCTATGTATCTTCCATTTGTAATAAAATATAATTCAATGGATCAGACTGCACTTTCAAGATATGCTCAAATCGCTAAATTTATAGGATTAACTGGAGATTCAGATAAAGCGCTTATGGAAGCACTATGCAACAAAATAGATCAATTTAACGTGATGTTAGGTATTCCAAAAACACTTAAAGAATTTGGCATAAATGAAGCTGAATTTAAAGAAAAAATAGCAGCAATTTCTGAAAATGCAGTAGGAGATGCTTGTACAGGATCAAACCCAAGAACTATAGATCCAAAGCAGATGGAAGCATTATTTACTTCTATCTACTATGGAACAGAAGTTAACTTTTAATAGTTTTAAAATCTAAAATTATAAGAAGTGTTGAAGGAAACTTTTGTAAAATTTCCTTTAACACTTCTTTTTTAAATTTCATTTTTGTTTATATTTTATAAAAAATCTTGACAAAAGCATGTTTTTTCGACTATATTAAGGTATAAAAAGTATGTTAAAATGAATGAAATGGAACGAAAGGAAATTACTAATGAGTAACAAACCGTTTGGCTTTGAAGAAGGCAGCTTAGAGTTTACAATTCCTAAAATGCTTTCGGAGAAAAACGTAACAACTCTTAAGAAGATGGCAAAAGCTTTAAAAATTAAGGGTTATACTAAAATGAAAAAAGAAGAGCTTGAGGTTAATCTTGGCGCAATGCTTTGTGAAAAAGAAAATATTGCTGAGATTTTTTGTCTTTTAGACAGAAAAAAGTGGAATTTATTTGAAAGTATTTCCAAAGTGGAATATATTGAGGCTGAAGAGAAGATAAAGCCGGCTATAGGTTTTATGGAAACTCTTGGTATAATTTGCAAATTTACTTATGAAAAAACAGATTATGTAGCAATTCCTGATGAAATAAAAGCTATGTATCAAAATATCAATAACAAAGATTTTGAACTTAAGCGAAACAAAATATCTTTGATTGATGATTATGCAAACTCTGCAATGGCACTATATGGACTTATAAAAATTAATGATTTTATAGAATTGTTTAATGATCAAAATAGTGATATTATAAATTCAGAAGAGCTTGAATCTGTTTTAAATTTATTGTCGGATAATGAAGCTGAATATTGCGTGTATAACGGATATTTAGTTAGTAGGGCATTTGAAGAAAATAAATTTGAAGATGTAGAGCGTTTTGCAGATATAATATATTCAAATACTAGATATGTTCCAGAAGGGGCAGAATTTTTAAAGTATTCGAATTATGATTACTATGAGATAACATCTCAGGTCATAGCTCTAAAAAATTATCTTGTTGATAAAATGGATATAGAAGAGTTTGTAGCACAGCTTATTGTGGATGAGATACATCACCTTAGTGCGGTGCAGGCTAAACCGCAAGAGTTTGTAGATGTGTTTAACAAGTATAGAATTATAACTAAAGAGGAACAGGTTTATGAGCTTATGAACCTTGTTTTAGAAGTAAGTAATAATACTAGATTGGTTGGAAATCATGGACATACTTTAGCTGAGTTAGCAGAAATGAATGGTGAACCGATTTCTAAAAAAATGCCTGCGGTTTCTAACAAAATAGGAAGAAATGAACCGTGTATATGTGGTAGTGGCAAAAAATATAAGAAATGTTGTGGAGCTTAATTTGTTTTAAAAAATTTGAAACTTATACAACTTCAATCTGAAGAAATATATCAGATTGAAGTTGTATGTGATTAAAGAGTTTAAATTTTGGGGGGATGAAAAAGTGAGCGGAAAATATGATTTACTAGACAATTTAAATGTAGACGCAGATAAGATTGCATGTAGAACATGCAGGCATAAAAACAGCGGTGTTAGAATAAATAGAGGAGAAAAACAATATACCATGTGTTTTTGTGAAAAATACATATATCCAAACACTAAGCCAGTAAAAGTGCTATTTGAAAATGAAAAATGCTTTTTTTATGAAAAAGAATAACCTTATTTGATTTATTTTGGAATTATAAAAACCGTGGAAAGCTCATATGAGCTTTCTTTTCATTTGCAAAAATATAAAAAAAATTATATAATATAATGATGTAGATTAATATTTTTTAAAAGGAGAGACCATGGTTGTACTAGGAATAGATCCAGGACTTGCAATAGTAGGATATGGAATAATTGAACAGAACGGAAATAAATACAAGGTACTGGATTATGGTGTAATAAATACGCCAGCAAAAACAAGTTATTCAATAAGAATAAAAATGATATATGATGCCATGGGAGAAATTTTTAAAAATTATAGTATAGATGAAGTTGCAATAGAAGAATTATTTTTTAATAAAAATACAAAAACTGCTATAGATGTAGCACAAGCAAGAGGAGCTATAGTATTATCTTGTATGAATAATGGGGTTAAGTTATATGAATACACGCCACTTCAGGTAAAACAGGGAATATGTGGGTATGGAAGAGCTGATAAAAAACAGGTTCAAAGCATGGTGAAAAATCTTTTGAATCTTAAAGAAATTCCAAAACCTGACGACGCCGCGGATGCACTTGCTATAGCAGTAGGGCACTTGAGTACAAATCGTTTTTCGAAACTTTTTGAAGTTTAAAATTAGGAGACATTTATGTTTGGATATATCATAGGGACAGTTACAGAAATATTTTTAGATTATGTTATATTAGAGAGTTCTAATATAGGGTTTAAATTAAGCACCTCTCAGTTTACAAATAGAAAGCTTCAAATTGGAAAGGAAGCTAAACTTTATACTAAACTTAATGTTAGAGAGGATGATATATCGCTTTTAGGATTTGCTGATAGAGCCGAGCTTAAAATGTTTGAACTTTTAAATAGTGTTTCAAAAGTAGGGCCAAAAGTTGCGTTTTCAATACTTTCTACCTATGATACTCAAAATCTTCAAGGGATAATAAATTCAAGCGATGTTAATCTTCTTTCAAAAGCTTCTGGCGTAGGAAAAAAGACGGCGGAGAGAATAATTCTAGAGCTTAAAGATAAAGTTGATAAAAATGCAGTTGGAATACAGCATACTATATATAACATCATGGAAGCTAATGTTGAGGAAGCGGTAGAAGTATTAATAAGTTTAGGATTTTCTAAATCAGAATCTGTTAAAACTGTAGAAGATGCAAAAAAACAGAATCCTGTAGCAGATACTAATGATATAATCAAAATTTCACTTTCTAAGCTTAGCAAGATTTAGATTTTGGAGGATATATGTTTGATGAACAAAGAGTGATAAGCTCTTCTTACCAAAGAGATGATACAGAGATAGAGAATTCTCTAAGACCAAAAACTCTAGATGAATATATTGGTCAGGAAAAAGCTAAAACACAACTTGATATTTTTATAAAAGCAGCAAGATTAAGAGGAGAACAGCTTGACCATGTGCTTTTATACGGCCCTCCAGGACTTGGAAAAACAACACTTTCTGCAATAATTGCAAATGAGATGGGAGCGAATCTTAAAGTTACTTCAGGCCCAGCCATTGAAAGATCGGGAGATTTGGCAGCAATATTAACAAACCTTATGGATAATGATGTGCTTTTCATAGATGAAATTCATAGATTAAATCGTACGGTAGAAGAAATTCTTTATCCTGCAATGGAAGATGGGTGTTTGGATATTATTATAGGAAAAGGGCCATCGGCACGTTCTATAAGAATAGATCTTCCTAAGTTTACACTTATTGGAGCTACAACTAGAAGTGGAATGCTTACATCCCCATTAAGAGATAGATTTGGAGTTATCTTAAATTTAGATTTATACGAAATAGATGATTTATATAAAATAATAGATCGTTCTGCAGGGATTTTAGGGGTAGATATTGATCATGACTCAAAACTTGAACTTGCTAAACGTTCGAGGGGGACACCGAGAATTGCAAATAGACTGCTTAAAAGAGTTAGAGACTTTGCTCAAGTAAAAGGGAATGGAAATATTGAAGGGGATATAGCTGAAAAAGCTCTAGAGATGTTTCAAGTTGACAAAGAAGGTCTTGATTCTGTAGATAAAAGGCTTGTACTTTCTATAATTCAAAAATTCAAGGGAGGACCTGTTGGTGTAGAAACCTTAGCAGCTTCCATAGGAGAAGATCGAGAAACAATAGAAGAAGTATATGAGCCATATTTAATACAAAAAGGGTTTTTAAGCAGAACTCCAAGAGGTAGAGTCGCAATGGATTTAGCTTATAATCATTTTGGAATAGAAAGAAAGTGAGGCATTTATCATGAGTAAAAATATTTCAAAAATCTTTATTTTAGTTACAAGTATAGTAATCTTTATTATTCTGAGCTCAATAGGAATATATGCACAGGAAAGATATGATAATACTTTTCCTGTTAGAGTAGGACTACATTATGGTTCAGGAGCAAAGAGTCAATATGCTGTAACGGGTAGGAATTTAAATATTTTAGATGGAGCAGCAAGCATACTAGAAACTAGAGGTGATTCTGTATCAATAAGTATGATTAATACTTTTTATATATCAAGTCAAAGTTATTCAAATTATTTAGATGCTAGCTCTATAAATACTTCTAAAAATGGATTTGTATTTTATTCAGGCGGGAGTTACTATTTAGCTTCCTATGATTCTTCTGAAAACTGTAATGATATGAGAAGTAGCAAGGTTTTATTTGAGTTTTCTGATGGAACTAGGCTTGCTGCAGAAGGAACGGAAAATATTTATATAAAATCTACTGAGGATGTAACAAAACTTGAGAATAAACCATATAGAGGAAAATTTAACTTTTACATTAAAGGGAGTAAGATACACGCTATAAATGAGCTTGGAATGCAGGATTATTTATATGGAGTTGTTCCAAAGGAAATGATATCAAGTTGGGAACTTGAGGCGCTTAAAGCTCAAGCCGTAGTTGCGAAAAACTATACAATAACGAATTATAATAAGCATAGAGCAGATGGCTTTAATGTATGCAGCACTACTCACTGTCAGGTCTATGGCGGCTACGACGCAGAACAGGAAAAAACCAATAGAGCCGTAGATCAAACTGAAGGCATTTTTATGAGCTATGACTCAAAACCAGCAGAAGGTTATTTTCATGCAAGTAGTGGAGGAAGAACCGAATCTATAGGAAATATGTGGAATTATAGCCTTGATTATATGGTAGGCGTAGATGACCCATATTCTTTAGGTAGTCCATATGATAATTGGCAAGTTAGTTTTACATCAGGAGAGATACAATCTGCACTTTTAAAAAAGGGTGTGGATATTGGAAATGTTGTAGGTCTTAAAGCGATTCAGACTTCAGAAAATGGAAGAGTCATGGAGCTTGGGATACTTGGAACTAAAGGTATGCATGTACTAAAAAAAGATAATATAAGGTCTACATTAGGTTCGTCGAAGTTAAAGAATACTTACTTTAGCTTAAACAATTCGGCAAGCTTTAAGAAAACATATTCTAGTTCAGATAATTCCTTGGATATAAAGAGTAAAAATTTAAAATATAAGTTTGAGAATTTAGATGATTTTATGAATGACAAGTTTAGTAGAGAAGATAACAATTTTATATCATCAGATGTCTATATGTTTTATGGAAAAGGGAATGGACACGGAATTGGATTGAGTCAATATGGAGCTAATGGTATGGCGAAAAAAGGATTTGATTTTGAAGAAATACTAAAGTATTATTTTAAAGGCATAACGATATAATTTTAGATAAAGGAATGGAAAATACGTGAATACAAAAGATTTTTACTATGATTTACCACAAGAGCTTATAGCGCAGGTTCCGCTTAAAGATAGAACTAAATCGAAGCTTATGGATTTTGACAAATCGACAGGAGAAGTTAAGCATAGAGTGTTTGAAGATATAATTGATCAGTTTGGAGAAAATGATCTTTTAGTATTAAATAATACAAGAGTGCTTCCGGCTAGGATGTATGGTATAAAAGAAGGTACGGGAGCAAAAATTGAAATACTGCTTACAAAACGAATGGATTTAAATACTTGGGAAGTAATGGCTAAACCGGCTAAAAGATTAAAATCAGGAGCAAGTGTTATATTTTCTGATGATTTAAAAGCTGTAGTAATAGAAGAGCTTGAAGAAGGTATGAGGATTCTTAAGTTTGAATATGATGGTGTTTTTGAGGAAATAATAGACAAAATTGGAACTATGCCACTTCCGCCATATATAAAAGAAAAATTATCTGATCAAGAGAGATATCAAACAGTATATTCTAAGATAAAAGGCTCATCTGCGGCTCCTACAGCAGGACTTCACTTTACAGAAGAACTATTATCAAAACTAAGAAATAAAGGTGTACAAATAGAGTATGTTACGCTTCATGTAGGACTTGGAACCTTCAAAACAGTTTCTGTAGAAGATGTAAGAAATCATGTCATGCATAGTGAATACTATAAAATAGAACCTGAAACCGCAGAAAGAATAAATTTTGCAAAAAAAGCAGGCAAGCGAATAGTGTGTGTAGGTACTACCAGCGTAAGAACTATTGAATCGGCAGCTAGAAATGGATTTTTAGATAAACTTGAGGATGAAACTCAGATTTTTATATATCCGCCATATCAATTTCAAATGGTAGATGCTTTGATAACTAATTTCCATCTACCGGAATCTACGCTAATAATGCTTATATCAGCTTTTTCAGACAGAGACAAGATTTTGAATGCTTATAAAATAGCAGTAGAGAATGAATATAGATTTTTCAGTTTTGGGGATGCGATGTTCATCCACTAATATTTAAATAAAGTAATAGAATTTAAGGAGATAAGATGTCAGCAATAAGATATGAATTAATTAAAACCTGTAAGCAATCAGGAGCTAGGTTAGGGAAACTTTATACACCTCATGGAGTTATTGATACTCCAATTTTTATGCCTGTAGGTACTCAGGCTACTGTAAAATCTATGACGCCAGAAGAACTAAAGGAAATGGATGCGAGAATAATTCTTTCTAACACATACCACCTTTATATGAGACCTGGACATAAGCTTATAGAAAAAGCAGGAGGCCTTCATAACTTTATGAACTGGGACAGAGCTATTCTTACAGATAGTGGTGGGTTTCAGGTGTTTAGTTTAGGAGACCTTCGAAAAATAAAAGAAGAGGGTGTCGAGTTTAGATCGCACCTTGATGGTTCAAAGCATTTTATAAGCCCAGAAAAGGCTATAGAAATACAAAATTCTCTTGGGGCAGATATAATAATGAGTTTTGACGAATGTGCGCCATATCCAGCAGATTATGATTATGTCAAGAAATCTATGGAGAGAACTACAAGATGGGCAAAACGTGGACTAGATGCCCATAAGAGACCTCATGATCAAGCGCTTTTTGGAATAGTTCAAGGGGGAATGTACAACGATCTTAGATATGAATCTGCGATGCAGCTTCAAGAAATAGATTTTCCGGGTTATTCAATAGGCGGGCTTTCTGTAGGAGAACCTAAAGAGATAATGAACGATGTGCTTGAAAATATTACGCCTCATATGCCTAAGGATAAACCTAGGTATCTAATGGGAGTTGGAAGCCCAGATGATCTTATAGAAGGGGTTATAAGAGGAGTTGATATGTTTGACTGCGTACTTCCTACTAGAATTGCTAGAAATGGCACAGCTATGACATCCATGGGAAAACTTGTAGTAAGAAACGCGACATATCAAGAAGATTTCATGCCTATGGACCCTAATTGTAACTGTTATGCGTGCAGAAACTATTCAAGAGCTTATATAAGACATCTTGTTAAAGCGGATGAGATATTAGCAGCTAGACTTATAACTACACACAACCTTCACTTCTTATTAAATCTTATGAAAAATATAAGAGAAGCTATAATGCAGGATAGACTTTTAGACTTTAGAAAAGAATTTTTTGCAAATTATGGTTATAAATTGTAAAAAAATCGTATGAATTTCTTTAAAAATAGAGTAAAACTTGAAAAAATATAGATTTATCTATTGAAATGTAGTATCATCTATAGAGAGGAAGTATCAATTTAAGGAGGAGAATAATGGGAGCACAACAAATTGTAAACTTGGCGGTACCTATAGGTTTTCTGGTAGTTTTTTACTTCTTACTTATAAGACCTCAACAAAAGAGAGATAAAGCTGTAAAAACTATGAGAGAAGCTTTAAAATCTGGAGATGAAGTGGTTACTATAGGTGGGATTGTTGGAAGAATTATGAAGGTAACTGATGAGACGGTGACTATCGAAGTTGGAGCAGATAAGACTAAGCTTACTGTTGAAAAATGGGGAATCGGGAAAGTTACAAATTCTAACGAAAATTAAATTTAATTTAATTCAAAAATCTTCTGCTTTTGCAAGTGGAAGATTTTTTTGAGAAAATATATAATATTTAAGGAGGTATTTTGTGATAATGGAATTTTTAGGAAGTAGTCCTAAGATATCAGAAGAAGCTTTTTGTGCGCCTAATGCAGTTATAATAGGTTCGGCTACAGTTTTGGAAGATGCAAGTGTTTGGTTTGGAGCATGTGTAAGAGCAGATAATGAGAAGATTCATATTGGAAAAGGTACGAATATTCAAGACTTAACAGTTATACATGTGGACGATGTAACGCCTGTATGGATAGGAGATTATGTTACAGTGGGACATAGCTGCATAATCCATGGCGCAACAATAGAAGACAATGTTTTAGTTGGAATGGGCTCTGTAGTTATGGATGGGGCTAAAATAGCTAAGAACACTATAATTGGAGCGGGCTCATTAGTACCTATGGGAAAAGAATATCCATCAGGAGTGCTTGTTATGGGAAGACCAGCTAAAGTAGTAAGAGAACTTACTGAAGACGAGATTGATGGAATAACAAAATCGGCACAGGGATATATTGAAAAATCAAAAAAATACATGAAATAGGATAGGGAATCTTTATGAAAAATACTAAAAGTAAATTTATTTTTTTCCTAATTACAATTATTATAGCACTTTGTGCATATACAGCTTTTTTAGGAATAGATGCAGGTGGAATTAAAGTAAATAGTACGGTATCAAATATAAAACAGGGACTTGATTTAAAAGGTGGAGTATTCATGCTTTATGAAGCGGAAACTGATATGACCGGTCAAGAACTAGATGATCTTATGGATCAAACTATAGCTGTTTTTAGAAAGAGAATAGATGGAATGGGGCTTACAGAGCCAGTTATAGTAAGAGAAGGTGAAAAAAGAATAAGAATAGAACTTCCTGGGGTAAAAGATGCACAGCAGGCTATAAATGCTATTGGTAAGACTGCGCAGCTTCAATTTGTAACAGTCGAAGGAGACGTTTTAGTTACAGGAGCAGATGTAAAAGATGCAAAGGTAGCAATAAATTCTAAAGATAATCAGCCAGTAGTTTCACTTCAGTTTACTCCAGAGGGAGCACAGAAATTTGCAGATGCTTCGGCTAAACTTGCAGGCACAGGTCAGCCACTTGTTATTGTATTAGATAATGAAGTTATTTCGAGTCCTACGATAAGTACTGCAATTACAGGGGGAAGTGCTCAAATCGAAGGAAACTTCACTGTAGATAGTGCTTCAGAACTTGCAAATCTTATAAGAGGAGGAGCACTTCCAGTAAACTTTACTGAGGTTCAAAGTTCAATTGTATCAGCAACCCTTGGAGTGGATGCATTAAACAAAAGTATAATGGGAGCGCTTATTGGTATTGCCCTTGTTATGTTATTTATGATAGTTTACTACAAGTTACCTGGATTTGTAGCAACTATAGCACTTACTTCATATATGGTAATAGTAGCATATGTATATCAATTAATAGGCGTTACACTTACGCTTCCGGGAATTGCAGCACTTATACTATCCGTGGGAATGGCAGTAGATGCGAATGTTATAATTTTTGAGCGTATAAAAGAAGAAATTATAAATGGAAAATCTATAAGGGTATCAATTGATTCTGGATTTAAAAAGGCTCTGTCTACTATTTTAGACTCTCAAATAACTACTTTTATAGCAGGTATAGTGCTTTATTATTTTGGAACAGGACAAATAAAGGGATTTGCTATAACACTTATGATTGGTATAATAGTTTCTATGTTTACTGCACTTACAATAACAAAATTAATCCTGAAAAATTTAGTTAATGGTTTTGGCATAAATGATAAAAAATATTTTGGGGTTAAGGAGGCTTAGTTATTATGAAAATTAAATCAGAATTAAAAATAATAAAAAACTATAAGATGTATTTTGCAGTTTCGTTTGCAGTAATCATTATAGGATTTGCGATTGCAGGAGTAAAAGGGTTTAACTTCGGAATAGACTTTACAGGTGGAACGCTTATAGAAATAAATATGGGCCAATATGTAGACGTGAATGAAATAAGAACTATAACGGATACTGTTGATAAAAATATGCAAATTAACTATATTGGAGAAAATAAAGATGGTATTCAGCTTAAAACTACAGTTGATTTAAATAATGAAAAAAGAACTGAAGTTTTCAATGAATTTGCTAGTAAATATAATCTTACTAAAGATGATTTAGTTAAGTCTGATCAATTTGGGCCAGCTGTTGGAAAAGAAATACAGCAAAAAGCTTTGATATCAATAATTATAGCTACATTAGCTATGCTTGTCTATATATCACTTAGATTTAAATTTGAATTTGGTATAGCGGCTATTATAGCACTTCTTCATGACGTATTAACAGTAGTTGCAATATATGCTATATTCCAAATACCACTAAATAATCCATTTGTAGCAGCAATGCTTACAGTAGTAGGATACTCAATAAATGATACAATCGTTGTATTTGATAGAATAAGAGAAAATATGAGAGGGGCAAAAAGAGATTCTCATGAAGAGGTAGCTGATTTATCAATAAACCAGACACTTTCTAGATCTATAAATACTTCACTTACTACATTACTTTCTATAGTAGCCCTATATATTATGGGAGTAGATTCAATAAAAGAATTTACACTTCCACTTATAGCGGGGATATCTATAGGAGTTTATTCATCAATATTTATAGCAAGTCCTATTTGGGTTTTAATAAATAAAAAGATGAGAAAAAAACAAATACAAAATATAGCGTCTAATTAATTTAAATGATGTAATAATCAGTTAGTAGCTATTTCAAAAGTAAGAAGAGATACAATCTTAATGTTTCATTTAAGAGAATATCTCTTTTTTGTTTAAATTAATTTTCTTTGGTTATATAAGTATTAGGTTATAAATATTTATATAAAAAGGAGAATATGATATGGGATCAAGAGCCGTACAGATAGCAAATTTAAATGTAGAAGAATTGATAAAAAACTTAAATGAAGCTTTATCAGAAGAGTGGCTTGCATTTTATCAATATTGGGTGGGAGCAAGAGTTATGGAAGGTCCTATGAGATCTGAAGTAGAACCGGAACTTCTTTTACATGCACAGCAGGAACTTAATCATGCAGTGCTTGTAGTGCAAAGAATAATTCAACTTGGAGGAACTCCTATATTAAATCCTAAGGAATGGTTTGATCATGCAAAATGTGCATATGAATCACCAACTGATCCATATATAGAAGAAATTTTAAAACAGAATTTAAATGGAGAAAGATGCGCTATCTCAAGATATCAATCTATAGCAGATATGACAAATGGTAAAGATTATGCCACTTATCAGATGGCGGTAACAATATTAAATGAAGAAATAGAACATGAAGAAGATATTGAAGCGTGGATTAAGGATATCGAAAGATTGAAAGAGGATATAAGAAAAATAAGAATATAGCATATTTTTGCAAATAAGTTTATAACATAAAAAAATAAGAATTGCATTATAGCGACTCTTATTTTTTTATGTTTATTTAAATTTAGATGAAATAAAATCTAAGAATTTAATTTCGATAGGTGTAAGTACAGCTTTTTTGTGAACTATGAAATAAAAAGCTCTTAAGGTATTAATATCTGTAATATCGTATACGCAAATATTACTATCAGGAGAGATATTTTTTGCTGAACTTGAAGGGATAAATGCATAACCTACATTTTTTGCTACTAAACTTTTAGCTACATTAAAACTTTCTGTTATTACAACTATATTTAAATCAGAAATATTTTTTTTTCTAGATGAAAGTTCTTTTGAAAATATTTTTCCGCTACCAGACCCTTCTTCACGCATTATCAGTGGAAGTGTAAGGATTTCATCAAAGGTTATTGTCGATTTGGAAATTCCATCTTTTTGGGGGCCTATTAGCACCATATTATCCTCAAATACTTTAACGGATTCAAAGTCACTTCCAGGTTTAGAACCTATGAAACCCATTGAATATTTATTTTCATCTATCGATTCTAAAACATCTTGAGAATCTAGGTGGTGAATCTTGAATCTGATTCCAGGGAAATGATTTGAAAAATCAGCTATTATATCAGGAAGTACAAACTCTTCTGGTACAGAACTTGAAGGAAGCTCAATCATACCATCAAATCTTCCGATGATATCGTTTATGGTAAATACCGCACTATCTCTTTTTTTGATTATTTCTATCGCATGATCTTTAAAAGTTTTGCCAGCAGAAGTAAGCTCTATTGTTTTCCCTTTTCTGTCAAAAAGAAGAATTCCAAGTTCGCTTTCTAAGTTTTGTATATGATTTGATAAAGTTGGTTGGGTCAAATAAAGCTCACGTGCAGCTTTGGAAAAACTATTATATTTCGCAATAGCTATAAAACTTTCTAATTGTTTAAAATCCATAATTTACTCCTTAAAATTCAGTATAAACAATATTATATCACTAAATTATAAATTAGATACAGACATTGTACAGTTTATCTATAACCATAATTAATAAATGTTATAGAAAAAGCGAATATACCTATAATTTATGATATAATTATAGATAATCTAATATTTAATATTGAAATATTAAGTGCAATATATTATAATAATATACGGATAAACACGAATTTTAAATGGGAAGGTATGCGATGAAGTTAAGAAAAAGTGAAAGAATAGGGGCAATTGTAAAAATGCTTTCAGATAATCC
>JBOFWC010000169.1:0-20692 GCA_051653405.1 Proteocatella sp.
AATCCATATCTTGCATGAAGTGTTTTTGTTATTGCTGCTGTTAGTGTAGTTTTACCGTGGTCAACGTGTCCAATTGTTCCAACGTTAACGTGTGGTTTATTTCTTTCGAATTTAGCCTTAGCCATTGTTTTTTCCTCCTAAAAGATTCTATTAATAAGTATATTTTTTGTTTTTGGAGCTCACGAGCGGATTCGAACCGCCGACCTCCGCCTTACCAAGGCGACGCTCTGCCTGCTGAGCCACGTGAGCACAATCACTCTTTATATTTTATATAAATTAAGTGGCTCTTGTCAATAGTTTATTTAAATTTTCCAAGGTTTTCAGCCCCGCCTGCATAAAAAAATTGTACCACTAATATTAGTTTTTTACAACTATAAATTAGTGGCATATTTTTCCATATTCCATATAGCTTTTTATAAAACCCTAAGTGCTTCCACAATTTCTGTTTTGCCTATTGTTTTCGAGTCTTTATATTTTATAATTTTTGCTGGAACACCTGCAACTACAGCATTCTCCGGTACATCTTCTACTACTACAGCTCCGGCTGCTACCACCGCACCCTTTCCTACACTGCACCCCTCTAATACTACTGCATTTGCGCCTATTACTACATCATCTGCTATTTCAACTGGTTTTGCTGACGGAGGCTCCACTACACCTGCAAGCACTGTACCCGCTCCTATATGGCAATTTTTCCCAACAATTGCTCTACCACCAAGAATGCAGCCCATGTCAATCATAGTGCCATCGCCTATTTGCGCCCCTATATTTATAACAGCCCCCATCATTATGACCGCATTATTTCCAATTTCTACTTTTTCTCTTATAATTGCTCCTGGCTCTATTCTTGCATTTATAGTTTTCATATCAAGCAGCGGGATTGCACTATTTCGACAATCATTTTCTATAACAAAATCTAAAATTTTATACTCCTTAGAATTTATAACAGGCTCTATATTTTCCCACTCGCCAAATATTGTAAGACTTTCTCCACTTCCAAAAATTTTACAATTTTTAAATTCAGGCCTTTCTCCTTGATAATTTAAATATACTTTTACAGGAGTTTTCTTTTTTGAATCTCTTATATAGTTTATTATTTCAACTGCATCCATTTTTAGTTTCCTTCCTTAATTATAACGTTTATGAATATTGTTAATGTTTACAAATACTTTTATTATAGTTCAAAAGCTGCTGCTAAAACCCTTACTGCCTTTTCCTTATTTTCAGGGTCTATTGTAAATGAAATAGATATTTCCGATGTAGTTATTTGGTAATAGGGGATATTATTCCCCATAAGCGTACTAAACACTTTAGATGCTACCCCAGTATGCGTTGCCATTCCTACACCTACGAGCGATACTATTATTAAATCTTTTTTTACTGTATATTCAAGGGTTCCTGCCATTTCACTTTTTTCTATTGCTAATACAAACTCATCTGCCTGTTGATTTGAGCAGCTAAATGAAAATACAGCTTTTTCATTTATTATATTTCTATTTATCATGTCTAAATTTATTGCATTTTGAGATATAAGCTCAAATATTTCAGATACTTTCTTAGGATCTGCCTCTATACAAGTAAAAGTTATTATCGCCGTATCTCCTTTTACTCCCATTCCTGTGATTGGCATATCCTCAAAATATACATTTCTATCAATAACATAAGTTCCTTCCTTTTTATTAGGGTCTTCTAGAGAATGCCCTAGATATAGTTTTACATTGTATTTTTTTGCTAATTCCACGCATCTAGTTTCAAGTACCCCTGCCCCCGATGCAGCCATTTCCATCATCTCTTCATATGATATTTGATGAATTTTTTTCGCTTTAGGATATATTCTTGGATCAACTCCGTAAACGCCATCAACATCTGTGTATATTTCACAGTCACACTCTAATTTTGCAGCAATTGCCACTGCAGTAGTATCAGAACCCCCTCGCCCTAATGTAGTTATATGTCCGTCTTCGGTTATTCCTTGAAAACCTGCTACTACCACAACTTTTCCTTCTTCAAGATACTTTTCTACTTTTTCAGTATTTATCTCTTTAATAAAGGCTTTTGAGTGTACATCGTTTGTTATAAATCCTGACTGAAATCCTGTCATTGAAATCGCATCTACGCCTATATTTTGAAGCGCCATTGCCATAAGGCTTACAGTCTGCACTTCTCCTGTTGAGAGCAGGGCATCCATCTCTCGTTTTGAAAGATTATCTCCTATCTGATTCGCAAGTGATATAAGACCATTTGTAGTTTTTCCCATGGCAGAAGCTACAATAACCATTTTGTATCCTTTTTCTGTATATTTTTTTATATGTTCCGCTATACTTTTTATCTTATCTATAGTGGCTACACTTGAGCCCCCGTATTTGTGTACTAAAACCATATTTTCCTCCAATAAAAAAACCGACAAGCATTTGCTCATCGGTAAAATAGTTTCATTTTAACATAATCCGGATATGATAAAATTCTCATTTTGCCGATAGCACACCTACATTTGTAGACAGTACTGTAGTTATTCACTACAGCCCCATTGATCTTCTATGCCTAAAAAATCAATTCGGCGAAAGTTACCTTTCATTTTGATCATTGCCTGCCGACTCCCAAAATTACTAATTTATTTCGCAACCTCTATCAGTTATATATTTTGAAATGATATCATGAATCACTTATTTTGTAAACAGTTTTTTATATTTTAAATGTAAAATATGCTTCCTTTACTGCTTCTTCAAGTGTTAGGCAGTATATATCTTCATCTTCAGACATTCCTGAAGATTTAAGCCAATTTAACGCTTCTTCTTCTGACCAGAAAAAGTTCATGATGTTTCAGCAGCTTGACGCCCATTCTGAATGTTTTTCAAGATTTATGTGTATAACTCTTAAATCAGGATTATTAACATATTCTACGTTTCCAGAATTTACTTTTAGCGAAATTTCTTTTCCTGTACTGCTACACGCTGAATTTATTTCTACGCTTTGGTCAAATGTATAACTTGTGCCTATTGAATCTATGGCACACATTGCGCTGAAAGTTCTTCCATCTTCAAGCGTTATTTTGTGATTTGTCTCATACCCTGAAACTGGAAATATAAAGTTTATATATTCTTCATCTGAAACCATTACATTCGTATCTACAAACTGCTTTATAACTTCCTCTACATAAGCATTTTCAAGTCCCATTTTAGTCTCTATATAATTTTTAGTTTCTTCAATATTTACTGGACCATTTTTTTCTATAATAAAATCCATTATTTTAATTCTTACTTCTTTTTTAATATCATCTAAGCATCTATATTTTTCGTATTTATTCATTAATGTCTTCCCTATAACCTTCTTTTAATATTTCTGTTAACTTTTCTTTATACATGCTATAATCTACGCTATTTCTGTCTCTCATTCTTGAAATTTCTATTTTTATATCTGCTAAAATTTCACCTTTATTTCTAGACATTACAATTACTCTGTCACTCATATATACCGCTTCATCCACATCATGTGTTACCATGACCGCAGTTATTTTTTTCTTCATCCAAATGCTTGAAAGTTCATCTTGAAGAGACTGTCTCATTTGAAAATCTATAGCCCCAAGTGGTTCGTCCATCAGAAGGACTTCCGGATTACAAGCCAGAGCTCTCATTACTGCGACCCTTTGCTTCATTCCTCCTGAAAGCTGATGTGGGTATAATTTTTCTTTACCTGTAAGTGCCGATATTTCAAGTAGTTCATTTAACTTTACTTCCATATCTTTTTTAGTCATTCTTTGCTGTCTCATAGGAAACATTATGTTATCTTCAACCGTTTTCCATGGAAATAATGCATAATTTTGAAATACAAATGCTCTATCTATCCCTGGACTTTTTACAATTTTCCCATTTACTGAAATAGATCCTTTATCCGAATGTAAAAAGCCTCCGATTATATTTAATAATGTAGTTTTTCCACACCCAGAAGGGCCTAAAAGACTTACAAATTCACCTTCTTGGATTTCTAAATTTATATTTTCAAGTACTTTATGATGTTTTTTATTATTCTTATAACTCTTGTCTATATTTTCTACTTTTAATTTCATTACTCGACAAACCTCCATTTACAAAGAAGCTTATTTGCAAATTGTAAAATTCTATCTATGATAAAACCCACTAGTGCGGCAAGTATCATTATTCCTATAAGCAAATCTGTTCTCATTAAAGTTTGTGCTCTTACCATTGAGTAGCCCAGACCGGCACTCGTCGCTATGAACTCCGCTCAGATAACAGACATCCAGCCTGTACCAATTGCAAGTCTTGAGCCCGTAAGAATATGTGGCATCGAAGCAGGCAGAATTACATCTTTAAATATCACAAATGGTGAAGCGCCCATACTCCTAGCTGCATTATAATAATCTTTTGAAATTGCCTTCACGCCCTGTATCGTATTTAGAATTATAGGAAATACGCCTGAAAATGCTATCAAAAATATTGTAGGCCCATCACCAATTCCAAACCAAACTATCGTAAGAGGTACCCATGCCATTATTGGAACCTGTCTTACAGAATCTATTACAGGAGAAATTACATTTTCAACCGTTTTGGAAAATCCCATCATAAAACCTAATGGAAGCCCAAAAGCAAGTGCCCAGAAAAAGCCTTTCAATACTCTTCCAAGCGTTATAAAAAGTCCAGTTAATATATCTGGCTCTGTAAAACAACTTATAAAGCCTTTTATTACTGCTTTAGGCATAGGAAGTAATAGTTCACTTCCTAAACTCGTCGCTGTATACTGCCATAATAATATTATCCCCATCAGTAAGGCCACTCTATAAAAAATCTCTAGTTTTTTCTTCTTATCTAATTTATTTCCAGAAACTTTAATTTCCAAGTTTTAATCACATCCTTATCTTTTTGAGATAATTCAATCCCTTTATATTTTTCGATTGTATCAATCAAAGCTGCTTTATCGCTTAATTCGTTTACAGATTTATTATATGCTTTTACAAATTCTTTGTACACTTCCTTCTTTTTAAAGCCTTTGTTCACAATAAGCACATACGTTTCTGTCTCTATTTTAGGATACTCCACATCCCCCTCAAGCCCTAAAACCTTTACCCCGTCAAGTATTGCTGCATCTACAATATCATTGTACATTGCATATGGTAGTGCATTTGATATGATTTCAACTATTTCTGCATTTTTATACATTGAATTCGCAAGTTTTTTTTGATAGTTTCTATTCTGAGTAACTCCTATTTTTTGAGGAGAACTATCTCTTTTTAAAAGTAAATCTGAATTTTTTATTAGCACCCCTACTATTTCAAAATTTTTATCTACTTTTACATATTCACTAGCTGCATCCTTGCATATTATTGCTAAATCCATCTCATCACTGCTCAGTGCCCACTGAGTAGTCGCTGATCAGCAATCTGAAATTGTATATTTTTGCATAAAATCTTGTAAATCCATATCTATTTTTGTTTGATTATCCATCATATGATTTACAACAAGAGTAGAAGTGTCATCTGACACTCCTACTCTAAGCATATATTCTTTAGGCTGAACTTTCAGCGTAATTGCTGATAATATAGTTACTAATAAAGCTACTATGAACCATATTTTTTTATTAAAACTCATATTATTTGCTCATTGATGAAGCTTTTTCTTTCCAAGTTTCATAGTCCATTCCTATTGGGAATACTGGATCTACTTTTTCTTTTATGAACTGATCAAAATCATCTGCCCCACATTTTTCTAAAATTGATAAGTCTACTATTTCATCATACTCAGGAATATCCTCTACCGCATTGTACTCTTTGTACATCTCTAAATTATTCTTGTATTCTTCTCCAGTAACCTTCCAAGTTATAGTTCTTCCCTCACCTACTGTTTTTTTGTAAATAGTAGTAAGTGCAACTGCTTCATCTACATTGTAGTATTTTGCAAATATCTTAGCTGCTTCCACTGGATTTGTATATATATACTCAATAGCTTTTGTATGTGCAAGTACAAGTTTTTCTGCTAATTCTGGATGTTCTTTTATAAAGTTTGTATTAAGTGAGAATGAACAGCAATTGTATTGTTTTCCAGTCGATTTTTCTTTGTACTGAGTAGATGCTACTATTCTTCCTGTACCTTCTTGCTCTGCAATTGTTCCCCATGGGTCACAAGTTTCAAAAGCTTGTATTTGCCCAGTTTTCATTGCAAGATAAGTATCTGCTGATGAGTCAATTTCTACAAGTTCATAATTACTAGGGTCTACTGGAAGTCCTGTTGCTGGTGCATAATCTGTCTTCCATAAAAACCCTTCCATATCAACGGCTAATTTTTTACCCACAAGGTCTTTTACATCTTTTATCTCATTTGAAACTACTAGATATTCTGAGCCCCCTAAATGATTGTTAGCGGCAACCACTATAGGCGAACCTTTTGGAATAGATGCCACTAGCCCTCTAGTACCTATGTATCCTGCATCCATCTGCCCTGCTGCCATTGCTTGAGGAACTTTACCATTTCCAACTGTAGTAACATTAAGTCCTAATTCCTTGTAAATTCCTGCCCCTTCTGCAACTGGCCCTGCAGTCATATGGTCACAGTTATAATAACCTACAGTTATTGCATAATCATCCTTAACTACAGTTTCTTCATTTCCACTTTTTCCGCAACCTGAAAGCATACTTAAGCTCATGATTGCACAAAGTGATAGTGCTCCAAATCTTTTGTTTAATTTCATACTTCAATCTCCCTTTAATTTTAATTTCATTAATATATTTAACTTAAATTAAGTTAACAACAAGACTCCATACCTTCTGCAAAAATATCTTTAAATGTTTTATCCTCTATTCTAAAGATTGCATATCCTAAATTTCCATTTTTTTCTCCAGAAACAATAACTTCCATTTCATATTTTTGATCTATATCTTTAAATTTTATACTTTGGTTTTCGAGTGGAGCTTTTACTGGCTCCGTAATATAATAGTCATCACCCTCAGTAACTACTACGACCATAAAATTTTGAGATTTATTTTCTCTATAAATAATTACGGCATCCTCTTTTTTATCCATATTTAAATCACACTTTTCTGCCATTATTATTTCCTGAATATAGTTCTTTTGGTATTGTTCTAGCAATTGTGGTGAAATATTAATTTTATCTTCTGTATCTTGAGTTTGCGCTAATTTTTGATTAAATTTACCTGAAACTCCAAGAATAACTATCAATAATAAAAATATGACTATATACTTAATTTTAAATCGTTTCATCTGCAAGCGTAACCTTTCTTAGCTTTGGAAATATAGCCATAAACGCTAATACCAAAATTATAATACTGCATATATAACTAACCCACGGTGGTATATTTATAAGCATAAAATTAGCAAGTTTTATGCTACTTTCAACATTTCCTAAATTCATAGATACATCATTTAATGGTACTAAAATATTAGTAATATATCCTACTAAAATAGAAAGTATTACTAGCGTGGATGAATATATAAATGCTGCTTTTTTTCCAATTACTTTTGAAATACTTATAAGTTCTGGTAGGTTTGTAGCTGCCCCTGCGATTAAAAAAGTTATAGCAATTCCAGGCGCTGCTCCACTAGCTACAAGTGCTGCTATAAAAGGAATATGTCCAATTGCACACACATACATAATGCATGCCAATACCGCTATACTTCCAAGTGAAATCACATCTGGACTTCCAAGATATTTTTGGATTATGCTACTTGGAAAAACAGTAGTTATAAACCCCGCACAAAGCATTCCAAGTACCACATATTTACTTACAGTTACCGCTAAGTCCTCAAACGCCCACTTTATACCTAATTTAAATTTTTCAAGTACACTTAGCTGTTCTTCCTCAAGCTGTATAAATTCTGTATTTTCACTTTCAAGTTCTGTATTTTCTCCATTTATAGAAATCTCTTTTCCACCAAAAAAATTTCCAAGCAGTCCTACAATAAATGGTATTGCAAAGCCTGAAATAACATATATTCCAGTTATCTTCGGCCCTAAAAGTCCCAAACATAAAATTACTGCAATTGGATTTATTATCGGTGTAGATGTCATAAATGCAAGTACTGGCCCTAAATATGCCCCTGAATAATAAAGACTTATTCCTATTGGAATTACACCACAGCTACATATTGGCAAAAACATCCCTGATATCGTCGCTTTAAATATCGATGACAGTTTTTTATTTCCTAAATGATTTTGAAATTTTTCAGCAGATAATACATTATGTAAAATTCCAGCAAGAAAAAAACTTATTACAAGCCATCCAGATGCTCCATTAAGTGCCGTTATAGCTGATAACACAGTTGCACTTAATCCATCAAAAATAATTTTAATAAACTCCATAATAACCTTCTTCCTTTAATATAATTAAACCTTTGCGATTTCATCTTCAATTAATTTTTCTATAACCGCTTTATTAAGCTTATCAAATTTTTTCTTTTGATTTATTATGAGTGTTCCCTTTGTAATTATTCCATATCGCTTAACATATTCAAAATCTTTGCCCGCTCTATAAACTTTGACTTCAAGTTTATCGCTATATTTTTCTCCTAATTTTTTCACCAGCATCCCATGCTCATCACAAGTTGGTCAAGTATTTATAAATTCTACAATTATTTTTTCCATAAAATTTTCTTTCTCTATTCTATATGTAAATTATAACTAAATCATTTTATTAATATATTTTATTGAATCCAATATATTTTCCCATAACCAATCCATATAATACATTATTAAACAGCTACTGTAAAATTGATTTTTTTTATAATATTCATAACTAAATCAAATATAAAGAATTATCCCAAAATTTCTTCATAAAAAAATAGTACATACAGAAATTTTCTGTCCATACTATTTACTATTAGTTGTTTATTTTCTTAGATATTACTGTAAAGTAGTACCTTTACTGTGAATTTATTTTCTTCAAGTTCTGTAATCATGGTTCCATTATATTTTTCAGCAGTACGACTTACGCTATTTAATCCAAGTCCATGATTTTGAGAATCTTGTTTTGTTGTCCTAAATACTCCTTTTTCATCAATATCTATTTTTAAATATGAATTCTTTACACAAATATAAAGTACCCCTTTTGAAAACTCTATTTTAATGTCTATAAATTTATTTTCTACAAGCTTTATTGCTTCCACTGCATTATCTAAAATATTACTTAAAATCACATTTATATCAAATTCTTTTATAGAAAGCTTAGCAGGAACTCTAATATCTAGCTTAAGTTTTGCTCCCATATCCTCAGCCGCTGAAAGCTTATAATTTATAATACTATCTATTTCTATATTTCCTGAATTTGAAAACTGTCTTTTTATATCTATCATATTTTCCACATCATTTATATATTCTAATATCTTTTCTCTATCATCTCTTCTTACCATATCTTCAAGTATATACATATGATTTTTTATATCATGCTTTAAAAGTCTCATATTATCATTTGACTCTTTAATTATTTCAAACTGGTTTTTATAACTTTTGTTTTGCTGTTCTAAGAGCTTCTTCTCATAAATTGCAATATATTGTTCTATGAGAACATCATATATATCAAATATCATTGCATTTATTATAAGTAGTATCCCTACACATAAACTTTTTTCAATATAAGCCATTTCTGACATTAAAATAAAAAATGCTAAAACTATACTCCCTGTCGGAATAACTACTATTGCCGTAAGATGCATTGGATTTATCTTCGATTCCCGCTTATAGTCCACTGCACTTTCTATTAAAAGTTCTATAAATAGTAAAAGAAGGTTACTTATAACTCCAGTGTTCCTAAAAAGAGAATCTTCTGTATAAAAATTTATAAAATTATACACTATCCCATCTGATAAAATCTGAACTGCATATATCATAACTACCGCAATTATTTTAGTAGATACCTTACTTTTGTATATCATAGTGATTAGGATTAAAAACACGGTGTTTGTCAGTAGATTTATATATGGCTGTCCCCACAGGATATACCCTACACTGTTTACTCCATAGTAAAGCGTAAACAGTGAAAACTCTAATCTATTTCTTTTGGGATTCTTTTCAAAAAATATCCCCATAAATCTATATACTACATATATTCTAAATAGATTTGAAAAAATATATACAGCTAATTCCTTCTGCGCAATATACATAATTACATCCTTCCAGTTAATAACTCTTCCCTCACAGGAACTCTAAATTTTTGACTTATTGATAGTTTTTTCCCATTTGATAAAATAATTTCCTCATAGGTATAGTTAGATATATAGGCATAATTAACAATTATAGATTTATGTATCTGTATAAACTCTTTTAAAGGAAGCTGAGCAGATACAGTAGCTAATTTCTCATAATATTCTTTTTCCCCAAATCTTCCTACTATCTTTATTTTACGGTTTTCACTTTCAAAATACATTATGTCTTTAAATGGAATTTTGTATGTACTTTTCCCAAATTTAAATTCAAAAAAATTATTTTCATGCTCATATATTTCAATGTATTTATCTATAACCTCGTACAAATTTTCTATTTCAAGTGGCTTTATTAGAAAATCAAAGGGTCTATTTTTAAAAAGTTCAAGTGCATATTCACGATTCCACGAAATATACACAATCTGTATAGCTTCATTTTTAAACTCATTCCTTATTATTCTCCCTACATCTACCCCATTAATGTTTTCTAGTTCTATGTCTAAAAAAATAAGATCTAGCACATTCCCATTTCTAATAGCTTCAATTAAAGTCTCTCCACTATAAAATGTTTCTACTAAAATCGAAAAAGAAGATTCACTCTCATAATTTTTTATTGCCGTTTCAATTTCATCACAAAATAACTTATCATCATCACATATTGCAATTTTCATCATTATTTTTACCCCATATTTTTATTATTTGTACTCTTAAAATTTACACAAATATTCTTAAACTGTCAAGAAAAAAGACCCAATCTCCTATACGGAAATAAGGTCTTCTTCTTTTTTCTGATGTCTATTTATTTGCTGTCCTATCAATAGTACAATACTAAGTATAATTATCGCCATTGATATCGGCTTAAATATTACTTCATAAGCCAAAAACTTTGCTGTTATGCACAATAAATATATACCTACTATTCTTTGGCGACTTTTGGTTTTATATATCTTTGTTTCAATTTCATCCAGTGGTTTATTTTTGGTTTCCACAGGTGATAATTTAAAAATTACCATCGAAGCAATAGTTATCGCTATAACACTTGCAAACCCTTCCCAAATTATATATTTTACACCCATCAGCGCTAAAACAATAAAAAGCGAGGATATTATATAACATCTAAACTGCGTCTTAGCATGATAACCTCCCGCATAGACCCTTACCACCATATATGAAACTAAGAATATAATACTTTCAAAAAGCATAGAAAACACTATCCCTATAATAACTGTAGTTGTTAAATTTATAGCTATAAATATAAGCTGATTAAGTCCAAATTGATATACTTCAGCATCCTCAGCCTCAATTACGCCATGCTTTAACATAAATTGTACTATTAAATCTGTAATGTAATTCATATAATTAGAACTTTCTTAAACTTTTAACTTTTGATGGAACTTCTGGCTGATGGCTTAAAAATGAACACGCTGCATTTGCACTTAAAGTTGCTACTATTAAAGATAGCGCAGCTGATACATTCATTAGTCTTAATAATTGTTGTTTAAAACATTTTTTCATAAAAACACGCCTCCTTTCACCCCAAATATATTAACCCTGTGCAGAATAAATCTCCAATTATCTAATTAGTAAAACTCTAATTTTAGTAAAAATTAAGTTCTGCACGCTTATAATTTAACATATTTTTTCAAAAAATATAATATAGATGTTGAAATTAACATATTTCATGTTGAAATTAACCGTTTATCTGATTAAAATATCTATTTTTGACAATAACTATAACTCAATTTTCCTAATCTTTTTACTGCTATTTCTATGTCTTCTTTTGTATTCGAAGAATAATTAAGTCTAAAAGAATACCCTTCATTATTTTCATCTGCTGCAAAAGCACTGCTGTGAACTATCCCTACTCCATTTTCCAAAGCTTCTTCCGCAAAAGCACTGCAATCAATGTATTTAGGCATAGTTATCCAAACAAACATACCCCCTTCAGGATTAGTTCTTTTTACACTAGGGTGCATATATCTATCCAGTGAATCAATCATCACTTTACATTTTTCTCCATATATATTTCTTACAAATTCTAAATGTTTTTCATAGTCATATAATTTTAGATATTCAGTAACCATCATTTGAGTAAGCATTGGAGTTTGACTATCTATAAACCCCTTTACAGGTATGAACTTCTCCATAATAGCTCTACTCGCAAAAATATAGCCTACTCTAAGTCCTGCCGCCAAAGTTTTTGAAAAAGAACCTGCATAAACTACAATATTTTCTCTATCAAAGCTTTTAAAAGAAGGTACTGCTTCCCCAGTGAATCTTATTTCACCATATGGATCATCTTCATATATTATAAGCTTATTTTTAGCTGCAATTTTATAAAGTTCTTTTCGCCTTTCGAGAGGCATCGTTATCCCTGTCGGATTTTGAAAATTTGGAATAAGATATATATACTTTCCATCAGGATTATTTTTAATAGCTTCTAAAAGTGACTCCGTAGTCATTCCAAATTCATCCATTTTTACTGAAATCGGTCTTATGCCAGAAGTTTTCATTGCACAGAGCGCTCCCGTAAATGTAAACTCGTCACAAAATACACCTTCTCCTTGATTGCAAAATACCCTAGGGGCTATATCAAGTCCCTGTTGAGAGCCAGTTACAATCAAAAGCTCGTTTTCTATAATATCAAATCCATATTTTGAGTTTAGACGGGACTTAATAAGTTCTATTAGCTCTAAAAAACCTGCTGTATTTCCATATTGAAGTGCCTCAATGGAATTATTCTCAAGTATATTCATTGCCACTTTTTTCAAAGCTTCATCTGGAAATGATTCTTTTGCAGGACTTCCAAGTGCTAGTGAAATAAACCCTGGAATTTTAGCGCCTCTTATTCCAACTTCTCTTATTGGACTAGGCTTTATATCGCTTACATTTTTCGAAAAAATTTCAGTCATCAATAATTTCTCCTCCCAAATAATTTATTTGAGTTCCTCTAATGCTCCTGTAGTAGAGTCCATCACAAAACCTCTTATTGAAATATGTTTAGGGATAAGCGGATGTTTTTTTATAAGATTGACGCTTCCAAATACAGATTCTTCTACATTATCAAAACCACCAAGCCAAGATTCAAAATCAACCCCACTATACTTCATAAGATTTAATTGATCCTCACTAACTCCATTTTCCTTCATCTTTTCAATTAATTCATCACATTCCATGTGCTGTACTCCACAATCAGTATGCCCTACAACCATTATCTCTTCGACACCAAGATTATATATCGCTATTATAAGACTTCTAACCACACTACCAAAAGGATGGGCTATTGATCCCCCTGCATTCTTTATAAGCATTGCATCTCCATTTTTTATACCAAGCGCCTCTGGAAGAAGCTCTACAAGCCTTGTGTCCATGCATGATAGTATAGCTATCTTCTTCTGAGGATATTTGTCTGTAAGATATTTATTATAGCTTCCATCCTCTACAAACTTTTTATTATGTTTAAGTATTTCTTCTATCATCGCTACCCTTTCCGCAAATGCTCAAATTCTAAAATAAAGGTCTACATTCAATAGAATATAGACCCCCACATTAATGTATTAAAAATATTATACTATTTTTTCTCTTTTTTTCAAGAATTATTTTTCATAACTATAACTCTCTCATCTATATTTGTAAACTTCTTGTCAGATGGAAGTGAAAGCACCTTTCCAAATGGCATCTGCGCTATAAGTCTCCAGCTTTCCTTTATTTTCCACTCTTTTTTTATATCTTCTTCTATAACCTCATTATAATGCTGAAGTGATACGCCAAGCCCTATTTGTTCAAGTGCCATCCAAATAGTGTGCTGCAGCATCCCGTTAGATTGCTCCACCCAAGGAATACAGTTATGTTTATATTTAGGGTATTTTTCCATAAGAGCATTGGTTATACTGGTTTCATCAAAAAAAAGAAGCGTTCCATATCCCGATTTAAAAGAATTTATCTTGCTCTCAGTCCGTGGAAATTTATCATGAGACACTATTTTTTTCAAATTATTAAGCGTTATATTCCATAGTCTATCATGATCTTCTTTAAAAAGTATAATAACTCTTGAGCTTTGAGCGTTAAACGCTGAAGGAGTATGGTTAGTAACAGTTTTAACTATATCTATAATTTCTGCTTCAGATACCTCTATATGCTTGCCTATATCATAATATGACCTTCTATGCCTTACTGCTTTTAAAAGTTCCATAAACTTCCTCCCTATTCTAATGACTAATTCATTTGTTCCTAATTTATTTAAAAGTTAAAATTATACATTTTTTTAATACCCTTATAAAATATTTTATAAGCATTTATTGTAATTTATTGACAGTATATTTAAAAAAAAATAAAAGATATTTCAGAAAAAATAAAAAAATTTTTAATTTATTTTTTATTAATCAAGATTTTATAATAATCGTTTTCCTTAAATTTGCATAATTTGAATTTTCAAAAAAATAAAAATAATGTATTGACTTTTTTTTTAAAACCTATATACTATTACTAAATTCAAATTACAAAAACGTCGATTGGAACGAGTAACATGAATAATTTTCTTCAGAGAGCTGTTGTTTGGTGAAAAACAGCAAAATAGTTTATGCGAAAATCCTCCATGAGTTGTCTACTGAAATTAAGCTAAATTAAGTAGCACTGGCCTGCCCCCATTACAAGGCACAGCATTGATGGATGCTTGAGTGGCTGTTTGCAGCAAAAAGAGTGGTACCGCAGAGGATATAACCTTTGTCTCTTTATTAAGTTTAACTAACTTTAAGTTGAACTAATAAAAAGACAAAGTTTTTTTTATATTCAAAATTATATTTATTTTTTTATAGTCATAAGGAGGACGTAAAATTGAGTAAGAAACAAAAGGACATCTTAGTTGTAGGCTTTGCATTATTTGCAATGTTTTTTGGAGCAGGAAATCTAATATTCCCCCCATATTTAGGAGTTATTTCAGGTGATAACTGGTTGATGGCAATGTTGGGATTCTTGGTTACAGGAATAGGACTTACCCTAATGGGAATAGTAGCTGTAGCTAAAACAGGTACTTCTATAAATGATTTAGCAGACAGAGTTCATCCTAAATTTGGCGCAATCTTAGGCTCTGTAATAATGATTATCATCGGTCCATTATTCGCAATCCCTCGTACCGCAGCAACTACATTTGAAATCGCTGTTAAGCCGGTATTTCCAGAAGCTAGCAATCTTTTATTTATAGTTGTATACTTCGCAATAACCTTATACTTTGCAATTAAACCTGCAAGTGTAGTTGATAATATAGGAAAACTACTTACCCCAGTGCTTTTAGTTGTACTGCTTTTAATAGTTGGAAATGGAATAATAAATCCTATAGGCGAGATTAGTGCCCTACCTGAACCCGCAACTTTTTCAAAAGGATTCACTGAAGGTTACCAAACAATGGATGCCCTTGCTTCTGTAATCTTTGCTGGAATTATTATAAATTCAATCACGGCGAAAGGGTATACCGATAAAAACGAAAGAGTTAGCATGACTATAAAAGCAGGAATAGTAGCAGCAGTAGGCCTTTCAGTAATATACGGCGGACTTATGTATCTAGGTGCTAACCTTTCATCTACCTTTGGAGCTGATGTCGAAAGAACTGCCCTAATAATTACAATAACAGAAATGGTCTTAGGAAGTGCTGGAAAATATGTTCTAGGAATAACTGTAGGGCTAGCATGTCTTACAACTTCAATAGGATTAACCTCAGCCTCAGGAGATTTCTTTAGCAAGATAACAAGTGGCAAACTATCTTATTCAGTTGTATCAATAGCAACCGTTGTAATATCTGCCCTTATCGCTACCATGGGCGTTGAAAAAATCGTATCATTTTCAGTACCAATACTATGTCTTTCTTATCCAGTTGTAATCGTACTTATAGTTATGACTGTAGTATTTGGAAATAAGCTAACTTCAAGAGCCCCATTTGCTGGTGCAGTTTTAGGTGCATTCCTAGTAAGCTTTGTAGATTTTCTTATAGGCATGGGAGCAAGCTCTCCACTTTTACTATCATTCCAAAAAGCTATGCCTTTAGCAGGTGCTGGTTTTGGATGGCTCGTTCCATCAATATTTTTATCCGTAATATTTGCAATATTCGATAAATTACTTCAAAAACAAGTAGTTATCGATAAAGCATAATATAAAACAAAATACACTATTTAAACGAAGGAGGTTTACAAATGCAATTAACCGGATCACAAATCATAGCTGAAGTACTTATTGAACAAGGTGTGGATACCATATTTGGCTATCCAGGTGGCACAGTCCTCAATATCTATGATGAACTATACAAATATCAGGACAGACTAAAACACGTCACTACCGCTCACGAGCAAGGAGCTACTCATGCTGCTGATGGATATGCCCGCTCCACAGGAAGGCCCGGCGTAGTACTTGTAACTTCTGGACCTGGTGCAACTAATGCAGTTACAGGAATTGCAACTGCATATATGGATTCTATTCCTATGGTAGTTATAACTGGAAATGTTCCCTGTGAGCTTCTTGGAAAAGACAGCTTCCAAGAAGTTTACATTGAAGGAATGACCTTTCCTATAACCAAACATAGTTTTTCAGTGAAAAACATTGAGAATCTTGCTCAAAATCTAAGAGATGCTTTTAGAATTGCCAGTTCCGGAAGACCGGGGCCAGTTCTAGTCGATGTTCCCAAAGATATCACTGCTAATTTATGTGAATTTGTACCATTAGCGAATGCTGAAATTGTATCAAAACAGTTTTATACCAAAGAAGAAATAAGCTCTCTTTCCAAACTTATAAACGAGTCCGAAAGACCTGTAGTATATTTTGGAGGCGGAGTAATATCTTCAAATGCTTCTGAGCTTCTATATGAATTTTTGCATAAAACCAAAATTCCATCCTGTCATACTATTATGGGCTCTGGCGTTTTGAGCTATAAAGATTCTCTAAACATGGGAATGATAGGTATGCATGGCGGGGTATCCTCAGGCCTTGCAGTTAAACACTGTGACTTACTGATTGCAGTTGGCGCAAGATTTTCTGATAGAGTGGCTACAAACAAATACAAGTTTGCAAGTGAAGCAAAAATTGTACACATAGATATAGACCCAAGTGAACTTAACAAAAACATTCGTTCAGACCTTGGAATCGTAGGCGATATAAAAGAAGTGCTTACCGAGCTTATTCCCCTTGTATCTCCTGTAGAACAAAGACCATGGCTTGAGCAGATAGCTACTTGGCAAGATGAACTTGATTATAAACCTGAAGACTCCTCGGAAGTTATAAAACCTCACCAACTATTTATGAGTCTTGAAAAAATAATAGATAGCAATACAATAATTTCAACCGATGTAGGCCAGCATCAAATGTGGGCATCTCAGTACTGCGGAAGAACAAAGCCTCGTTCCTTTCTAACCTCAGGAGGACTAGGCACGATGGGTTTTGGATACGGGGCAGCAATAGGGGCTCAGGTTGCAAATCCAAATAGCCGCGTAATTCATATAACAGGCGATGGAAGCTTTCATATGAATCTAAATGAGCTTTGCACCGCTGTAAGCTATAAGCTTCCAATCATAACCTTAGTTGTCAACAATTCAGTTTTGGGAATGGTTAGACAGTGGCAGACAAACTTTTATGAAAAACGCTACTCATGTACATCCCTTGAGCGAAAAACTGATTTTGTAAAAATTTCAGAAGCCTTTGGGGGATTTGGCGAAAGAGTCTCTACCTTGGAAGAATTTGAAAATGCACTTAGTAGAGCTATGTTAAACAAAGATGCCCCTACCGTAATTGACTGTATTATAGATAAAGATGAATTTGTACTTCCAATGATTCCTGCAGGTAAATCAATTGATGAAGTAATGCTTAGTTAAAGGAGTCTATAATGAAAAAATATATATTAGCCATGATTGTATACGACCATCCTGGAGTATTAGCCAGAATTTCCAGTTTATTCTGTAAAAAAGGATTTAATATAGCTTCAATCACAACTGCAAGAACTACAGAAAAAGACTTATCAAGAATGACATTCTCAGTTTTTGCAGATGAGGATTCGATTGAATCCTTGATAAAACAAACTGAAAAACTTCAAGAGGTAAGAAAAACCTTCATACTTGAAGATGATACTTCCCTTTTTAGAGAACTATTATTACTCAAACTTAAACTAGAAAATGGTCAGATTGTAAATATAAAAGAAATTGCCGAGGTTTTTGGGGCAAGAATACTGGATTTAACCTATGATTCGCTTATTTTAGAGCTTACTGGACAGGAAAAGAAAATTGATGGTTTCTTAAGTATAATGAGCAACTACCAAATAATAGAAGCCTGCCGTACCGGAGTTACCGGAATAGAAAGAGGCAGTCACGCAAGCTCTTTATATGTAAAAAACACTTTATAATAAAATTTTAGGAGGATACGAAAATGATAAAAATGTATTATGAAAATGATTGTAACTTAGGACTTTTAAACGGAAAAAAGGTAGCTGTTGTAGGCTATGGCTCTCAAGGTCACGCTCATGCGCTTAATCTAAAAGAAAGTGGTGTAGATGTTGTAGTTGGACTTAGAAAAGACTCTCCAAGCTGGAAAAAAGCAGAAACTCAAGGCCTAAGGGTTTGCGAAGTAGCAGAGGCAGCAAAACTTGCTCAAATGGTAATGGTTCTGCTTCCAGATGAAAAACAAGCGGATGTTTACTACGAAGAAATCGCACCACACCTTGAAGACGGAGACTGCCTAATGTTTGCTCATGGATTTAATATCCATTTCATGCAAATCGACCCTCCTAAAAATGTAGACGTAGTTATGGTAGCACCTAAAGGTCCTGGCCATACAGTTCGTACTCAATACGAGGAAGGAAAAGGCGTACCTTCACTTATCGCAGTTCACCAAGATTATTCAGGAAATGCTCGTGATCTAGCAATGGCATACGCTTGTTCAATCGGTGCAGGAAGAGCAGGCATCCTAGAAACTACATTTAAAGAAGAAACCGAAACCGATCTATTTGGAGAGCAGGCAGTACTTTGCGGAGGAGTTACTGAACTTATGAAGGCAGGCTTTGATACCCTTGTAGAAGCAGGTTACGCTCCAGAAATGGCTTACTTTGAATGTATCCACGAAATGAAACTTATCGTAGATTTAATAAATAGCGGTGGCTTTGCCATGATGAGATACTCAGTTTCTGACACTGCCGAATATGGAGATTACAGAACTGGAAAAAGAATCATAACAGAAGATACTAGAAAAGAAATGAAGAAAATACTTACAGAAATTCAAACTGGAGAGTTTGCAAGTGAGTGGGTATCAGAAAACCGTGCTGGAAGAAGAGCAAAATTCCTTGCTACTAGAAGAGTAGAGGCTAGTCATCCACTTGAAGCTGTAGGCGCAAAACTTAGAAAAATGATGAGCTGGCTTAAACATTAGGAGGCTTTTATGAAACAAAGAAGCGATAAGGTAACTACGGGGCTTGAAAAAGCCCCTCAAAGATCCCTATTTTATTCAATGGGATATACAAAAAAAGAACTTGAGCAGCCTCTAATCGGTATAGTTTGTGCTCATAGTGAAATAGTTCCAGGTCATATGCACCTTGATAAAATTGCAGAAGCAGTCAAAGTCGGTGTAAGAATGGCTGGAGGCACCCCTATAATGGTTCCTGCGATTGGAGTATGCGATGGTATTGCAATGGGGCACGAAGGAATGCACTATTCACTTGCTTCTAGAGAATTAATTGCTGATTCTGTAGAAACCATGGCAAATGCCCACTGCTTTGACGCACTGGTACTTGTACCAAACTGTGATAAAATTGTACCGGCTATGGTAATGGCCGCTGCAAGAATAAACATTCCTTCAATAGTAGTAAGCGGTGGCCCTATGATGGCTGGAAAAGTATCTGGCCGTGAAGTAAGTCTTTCAAATGTATTTGAAGCAGTAGGCGCCAAAAAAGCTTCTATTATAAATGATGCTGAACTCGATGAATTTGAACAAGAGGCCTGCCCAGGCTGTGGTTCATGTTCAGGAATGTATACCGCAAACAGTATGAACTGCCTTTGCGAAGCGCTTGGAATAGCCCTTCCTGGAAATGGCACCATCCCGGCGGTACACAGCAGACGAATTCAGCTCGCTAAAAATGCTGGTATGAAAATAATGGAACTGCTTGAAAAGAATATTCGTCCAAGAGACATTCTTACCCTAAACGCTTTTAAAAATGCTCTAAGCGTTGAAATGGCTCTTGGATGTTCTACAAATAGCGTGCTTCATCTGCTTGCCATCGCAAATGAAGCCGAGGTTCCTCTTAGTCTTTATATGATAAATGAGATCAGTTCTAAGGTTCCAAATTTATGCCATCTTGCTCCCGCTGGCGACTTCCACATTCAAGATTTGAATGATGCTGGCGGAATAATGGCAGTCTACAGTGAGCTTAACAAAAAAAGTCTTGTAGATACCAGTGTTCTCACCTCAAGTGCAAGCTCTCTTTTAGAGCTTCTTGAGGGTAGAATAAACCTTAACCCAGAAGTTATAAGGCCAATTGAAAATCCATATAGCGAAGACGGTGGAATCGCTGT
>JBOFWC010000170.1:0-12062 GCA_051653405.1 Proteocatella sp.
CCTGTAACTGAAAGCCCATACTTTGGCTCCTTATCATCTACAGTATGGCCCCCTACAAGAATTGCTCCTGATTCAACAACCTTGTCCGCTCCACCTCTTAATATTTCTCTAAGAATCGCCATATCTTCACACTGAGGAAAACAAACTATATTCATAGCTACTGTAGGCTCTCCTCCCATTGCATAAACATCTGAAAGTGAATTTGCAGCTGCAATTTTCCCAAATGTATAGGGATCATCTACTACAGGTGTAAAAAAGTCTAGTGTTAATATTATAGCCTTATCATCAGAAACTTTATATACCGCCGCATCATCAGATGTCTCAAGTCCTACTATAAGATTTTCATTTTCAACTTTTGGAATTACAGATAGTACATCAGCCAAATCCTTTGGCCCAATTTTTGCTGCTCAGCCAGCTGATTTAGTCATCTGAGTTAGTTTTACATTTTTCATCTTTACCTCTTTATATTATTTAATCTTCTTCCCACAGTTTCGATCTTTCTACCGCTTTTTTCCATCTTGAATACTTCTTTTCTCTTTCATCTACTGAAATAGATGGAATAAATTTTCTATCAATAGACCATCTTCTAGATATTTCTTCCTTGCCTTTCCAAAACCCCACTGATATTCCTGCAAGATATGCCGCTCCAAGGGCTGTAGTTTCAACAACTTTAGGACGATCGACTTCTTTTCCTATTATGTCAGATTGAAACTGCATCAAAAAGTTATTTTGTGATGCCCCTCCATCTACTTTAAGATTTTTAAGTTCCATGCCTGTATCTTGAGTCATCGCTTCAAGTACATCTCTCGTTTGATAGGCAATAGATTCAAGGGAAGCCCTTATTATATGGTTACGATTGGTTCCTCTAGTTATTCCCATAATGCTTCCTCTTGCATACATATCCCAGTGAGGAGCTCCAAGTCCTACAAATGCAGGCACTACATATACGCCTCCACTATCTTTTACCGAAGACGCAAAATATTCCGTATCCTTAGAATCGTGTACTATTCTAAGTTCATCCCTAAGCCACTGCACCACTGCGCCTCCTACAAATATTGAGCCTTCAAGCGCATAGCTTACCTTATCATCAATTCCTATAGCTATTGTAGTAAGCAGTCCATTTTGACTATTTACCATCTTCTTTCCTGTGTTCATAAGAATAAAGCAGCCTGTGCCATAGGTATTTTTAGCTTCACCCTCATTAAAACACGCCTGCCCAAAAAGTGCAGCCTGCTGATCTCCTGCTGCTCCTGAAATAGGTATTTTATGCCCATCTTTTATCCCAAGCGTAGTATATCCATAAATCTCAGATGAATTAGATACCTTTGGAAGAAGCTGCTTTGGTATATCTAACGTTTCTATTATTCTATCGTCCCATTTTAAATCTTTTATGTTAAATAGCATCGTCCTTGAGGCATTAGTATAATCTGTAACATGAACTGCTCCTGCCGTAAGTTTCCATATCAGCCATGTATCTATAGTTCCAAATAGAAGTTCTCCTCTAGCGGCTTTTTCTCTAGCGCCTTCTACATTGTCCAAAATCCATTTTATTTTTGTTCCTGAAAAATAAGCATCTAGAACAAGCCCTGTATTTTCTTTTACATAAGCTTCAAATCCATCTATATTTTTTAAATTGTCACATATAGAAGCCGTTCTTCGGCATTGCCAAACAATTGCATTATATATCGGTTCGCCTGTATTTTTATCCCAAATTACAGTGGTTTCTCTCTGATTGGTTATCCCTATGGCCGCTATTTCTTCTGGCGTTATACTTTTCTTTACCATAGCTTCTTGAAGTACCCCGTATTGAGTAGCCCAAATTTCTATCGGATCATGCTCAACCCAACCCTCCTTAGGATATATCTGCGTAAATTCTTTTTGACTTATACTTACAATATTTTGTTCTTTATCAAATATTATTGCTCTTGAACTTGTAGTTCCTTGATCAAGTGCCACTATATATTTCATAGATTTCTCCTGTAATTATTTATTTTCGCTCTTACTATTTTAACATATTTATGTCCTTTTTTAAACGTAAAAAGTATGAGAACTTATAAGCCGTTCTCATACTCTTTAACTGAATTTTGTTAATTATATTGTAGCATTTATATATCTTTGGATTATCGCTGAAACTTCTGCTCTTGTAGTTTTTCCTTTTGGATCAAGCTTAGTTTCACTTTTCCCTCCAATTATTCCGCTTTCATAACAATATGCTACCGCTTCTTGTGAAGCTTTTTCTACTTTTGCAAAGTCTTCAAACTTCTTAACATTTTCTTTTGATATATTTGATACATCTTCTCCCGATGCTTTCGCATAGTTATATATCATTTGTGCAATTTGCTCTCTTGTTAGCTCTTCTTTAGCGTCAAACTTATCAGCATTTGAAATTATACCGTTTGTTTTTGCCCAAAGCGCAGCATTTACATAATATGCATCTTTTGCTACATCACTGTAATTTTCTCCTTCTACCTGAACTTCATTTTCAAATCTGTGAAGGATTGTAGTAAGCATTGCTCTATTTACTCTGCTGTTTGGTGAAAACTGATCTTTCTTAGTCCCTTTTATTATGTCTCTTGCACTTACAAACTCTATATTTTCTTTTGCCCAATGGGATGAGGTATCTGCAAAATCCACTTTTCTTTGAACTATTTTTACAGTGCTGCTTCCATCAAGTTTCGCTGATATTACTTTATCTCCTGCAATTGAGTTCATAAGAATCTGCTCTGTTTTATCAGGCATTATTTTCACTAATACCGCTGATGATGCCCCTTCGCTGTATGGAAGACTTACTATAAGACTTCCTGATATTTTTTCCACTTGATTTAAACCCGCTTTTAGCTCTACTGATACTGTATTATCTTCATTTTGTTTTACTGATATCGTAACTGTATTTCCACTCTGTTTTAGAAGTTCTTCAAGTGATTTTTGAGAAAGTTTCACATCTCCAAATTTAGTTTTTAGTTTAAGTGAAACTTTTGCTTCTTTAGCAATTTTTTCAATTGATACTTTTTCTAAGACTGAAGTAACCTTGTTAAATTCTGCTTTTTTATCTTCTACAGCTGGCTCTACAACTATTTGTGTAAGTTTTTTCTCTACCGCTTCTTTTACTGCTCCAGAAATGCGTTTGTCTTCTATTTCGGCCTTAGCTTCTTTTTTATCAACCTTAGCATCTGCTTTTACTATAGTACTTCCTTTTTCAGTAGCTTCTGAGCCAGAACCTTCCACAGATTTTCCCCATGCAGAATTATCTACACCCAAATCTTTTCCTAAGTTTGTAGTATATCTCCACTGAATTGTTTCTCCGCCATTTAATATATATTTACTGCAGCCATAGTTAGGATATGTGCCGTTTACATTGTACATCCAGCCACTCCATCTTCCATGGTCAAATTCTCCATCTCCATCAATTGACTCAACATACACACTTCCAAATTGATTTGAGTTACTAAATCTATAAGAAATTCCTCTAGCATCCATTTCTTTTTGAAGTACGTTCCATACAGTATCTCCCTTGTTTATTTTAATTACTGTAGGTTCTAAAACATAACCTTTATCTATAGTTTGTTTATCTATAGAAAGTGTTACCGTTATCTCCTTTGTAGGAATTACTCCTCCGCCTGAGCCGCCAGTTGTTCCTCCAGCAGTTCCTCCACTTGGAGTCCCTGAATTTCCACCTTGATCTAAAGTGTCTTTTTCAACCGTATATGCTACAAAATCTGTAAAATGGTTCGTTTTTACTACTAAATCGCTTCCTCTATCAAATGCGTATTCATTTTTACCATTTCCAGACTTATCATCTACTACTCTTTCAATTATATGAAGTCCCGTATCATCAACATATGCAGCACCTTTTCCAGCCATATTCGTAAATACAAGTTCTACATAATCACTAAATTCTATTCTATTGGTATTTCCTATTTTAAAAGCATCTTCTACATTTACATCTTTTACTTTAGAATCTAGTTTTTTAATTTTATTTGAAAGTTCATTTTTTATTTCAGCTTTCTCTGATTCTGTTTTGATTGCAAAAAGCTCTATTTCAGCATGACCTTCTTCAATTTTTACACCTTGTGGTATTTTAAGCTCCTGGTTTCCTTTTTTTACTTTTATTTCTGAGAGTGGTTTTTTAGTCTCTGTTTTTAAAAGAATTTTACTTTCTGTATTTTCAGGAATTACTATTTTAGCTTTTTGATCTGATTTTAATTCTACATCAAAATTTTTATCATTATCTAATGGAACTTCAATTTCACCATCTTTTAATTCTAGTTTTTCAGTTTTCTTAGTTTTTAATTCTACATCAGACATGTCATAAATATTTGTTTTGTTATTTACAAATCTATCGTATGCTACAAGTGCTAGTGCTGCTTGATCCGTAGCCATTCCATTTGAAGACTTATCAGAATAAATATGCTTAAATCCACTGCCTTCAATGTGATATTTTAAAAGTACATCTATAGGATTTTTTTCATTTTTTATAAATCGTTTATCTGTTTTTGCATCAATTCCTAGATTGGAAAGTGCGATAATAACTTGAGCTGTACTCTCTGAATTCTTATCGTTATATGATATAAATTCTCCATCATCTGCTTGCATTTTAGATAAAACTTCAAGAGATCTTTCTATTACATCATTTACCTTTTTGTCTGATTTATAAGGAGCAAGCGCTTGAAGTGCCATTGCGGTAATATCTGGATCCGGTTTCTTTCCATCAAGCGAAAATCCACCTGTTACTCCATTTTTTGTTATCTCTTCAGATAAAATAGTCTGTATTAACTTTTCTCTAGTAGTTTGAACGCTAGAAATTTTATTATTTGGAATATCGTATGAATTTGAATCAAGTGCAATAATTGCCCATATTGGACCATTGATTCCCTGCCATATAACATTATCATATTCCGCTATTTTTTCTAATAGATTATATTTCCCCGCATTTGATGGATTTTCTCCTATAGCGGTAAGTCCCAAGGCAACTCTGGAATATTCTGTGTATTTCTTAGAATGTAATATTCCTTTATTTTTTTCCAATTCACTAATAACATTGTTATAATATTTATTTATATAATTAGCGTCAAACGAATAGCCTCCTCTACTTAGTGCTATTATTGACCATTCTCCATTAAATGTTCCAACTGTAGGGTTTGGTGTATTTTTATATATAAACTTTAAAGTAGAATCAAGCGCAACTTTGTAATCTTTTTTAGGTTCTTGTGGTTTTTTCACAAGCTTATCTATACTGCTAATTAATTCGCTTAAAGAATTATCTACTTCTGTTTGAGATACTCCTGATTTTTCATTTATCGCTTTTGCTTTTGATAGTTTTTCTTCAAACGCTTTTACACTTTCTTCTGTGTACAGCTCTTTTTTTACAGCTTCTGCTTCAGTTATCTTTGCTGAAAGCAAAGCTTTATCTGCTTCTACTACAGGTGGTGCTTCTTTTCCTTTGAAGGCAAATATATTTCCTGAGTCATTAGTATAATATATTGTTCCATCTTCTCCTGCTATAGGGCTTGACATTGAATATTGCTCTGGATCTGGCTGATATACGGTTTTAACATTTGCTACCGTATTTTTAGCATCATCTTCTAAACAAACCACGGTTCCATTTGCATTATTTAATGAGAAGTAAACATATACTTTATGGTTATTCTCTTCTGTTGCATATCCTGATGTTAGTATTGGTGATGATTGTGTTGGTCCTGGAAGCTTCGCTTCATATACTAGATTCATTTCTTCATCTAATACTGCTACACTTCCACCTGTTCCCATCCCACCAAAACCTGCATATACTCTTCCATTATATATTACTGGTGATGTTGTCCCTTGAGTTCCTGCATTGTATGATAGTTCTTCTCCAAAGGTTCCGTCAGAACTCACTTCTATTTTGTATATATTTCCAGCTTTAGTTGTTAAGTATAAGTAATCCTCATCTTTTACTGGGATACATCTCACTCCACCTGATAGTGATAATGTGTCTGTCTCTTTTCCTGTTTTTGCATCTGCTGAAACAAGCTTAGCATCATCTCCTGCAAATATTACATTATCTCCAAACATTACTGCTCCTGTTTGATAATAACTTGTTCCTTCTCCGTATTTCCACTCTACTTTTCCTGTTACGCTATTAAACGCTGCGAATACTCCTCCGCTTGTTCCTCCAGAGGTAAACCCTGCATATACCAACCCTTCATGATATTGAATCGCTGATAGATTTTGGAAATTTCCTACACTTTCGCTTGTCCATAAAAATTCCAGTGTTTTTGCATCAAATGCATTTACAGTTCCCTTTGCTGAGGGTACATATATATTTCCATTTCCGTATCCTAGGTTACTATAGAAATTTATTCCGTTTGGAACTTTTGTTTCAGCTATTATTTTCCCGTCTTCTAAGCTTCGCTTTTGAAGTTTGCTTGAGCCAACAATGTATATGCTATCATCTACTACTATAGATGCCATTCCATTGCCACTCCAACCTGCTCCGTACTTCTGTATCCATTTTGTTTCTATTTCAGAATCTGGTACTGGAAGCTTTGCAGTCACTACTCCATGATTTTCTTTGTTTCCTCTAAATGACGGCCACTGCACCGATACTTCTTCTCGCTTTAGCTCTAATATACTATTTTTTAATTCTTTTAATGCCTTATCTGCTTCTGTTTGAGATACTCCTGATTTTTCATTTATCGCTTTTGCTTTTGATAGTTTTTCTTCAAATGATTTTACACTTTCTTCTGTGTACAGCTCTTTTTTTACAGCTTCTGCTTCAGTTATCTTTGCTGAAAGCAAAGCTTTATCTGCTTCTACTACTACCGGATTTTTTATATTCGATACAGCATCATCTATTTCCTCTTGAGTAGCTTTCATATTAAGCATTAATTCTACACCTTTATCATAAGCTGTTCTTAATGCTTCATTATTTTCCAATACAGATTTGTCTTCATTTATATAAGCCAATTCTTTTACAAGATTATCTTTATTTGCAAAATCATAAGCATTTCCATCAAACCCTAATCCTAAGTCCTGCCCATATCCATATATAGTAAATTGAACTCTTATTACATCGCCTTCCTCTAAAAGAGTATCACTCATTCCAACATTTAGCATAGAGTTATTCTTCCAGTACATCCATCCAGACATTCCTGCATGATCAAACTCTCCAAGCCATTCGTCTTTATTCTCTTCTATATCCTTTGGATCTAATCCCATTTCTATTATGTGATTTGGTACATTTACTGCCAAATTATCGTTTAGTTTTACCTGAGATAAATAGAAACTTGATTCTACACTACCTGTATTTTTATAATTTCCTTCTCCAATTACAGTTGTAAGGGCTTTAGCTAGATTGTCTCCCTCATTAAAACTTACTACTGTAGGTTCCATATAAAAAGATTGCCCTAGCGTAGCTCTTTCTATTACAATGACAGCTTCCTTTTCTGATTTCTTTTCCACTTCCATTTTTTCTAATTTCAATGCTGACTCTGTTGTTGTTTTACTTTCTACAACTTCCTCTGTACCTTTTTCAAGCACATTTTCTACTGATAACATTGCTACATTTTCACTTAAACTCTTGCTTTGTGTATCTGCAAATCCAACGTTTGTTATCATCAATGCTAGAATCGTTAATACTGATAAAAATTTCTTAAATCGTTTTTTCATATTTTCCTCCCATTTTATATTAATTCTTATATTTCAAGCCTTATTAAGGCAATGTCTGTGGAAAGGAATTATGTACGCTTTTTTCTTAAAAACAAAAAATACTTTGATTTAATTAATTATAAAATCAAAGTATTTTATCAGATCGATTGCATTTAGTTTTTGTTTTCTATTGCAAACACACCTGCGTACTTCAATTCCCTGTGAAGCTTGTAACGCTAATAATCGGCAGGTATTCCGACTCTAAGCTCAAATGCGATTTTGCGCCTTCCCAGTTTCCCAGTGGTTGGCATAGCCTTGCAAAATAGCTCGCTTATTACGGCAGCAGGTCTGTTTAGGATTTTCACCTAATTCCCTATTAACAACTGTCGTTGACCGATTATTATTTTATTAAATTTTAAATTGCTATTTTTATAAACAGTTATACTGACTTTCTATTTAACTGAATTTGAAATATATCTTTGGATTATCGCTGAAACTTCTGCTCTTGTAGTTTTTCCTTTAGGATCAAGATTAGTTTCACTTTTCCCTCCGATTATTCCACTTTCATAGCAATATGCTATAGCCTCTTGTGAAGCTTTTTCTACTTTTTCAAAGTCTTCAAACTTCTTAACATTTTCTTTTGATATATTTGATACATCTTCTCCTGATGCTTTCGCATAGTTGTATATCATTTCTGCAATTTGCTCTCTTGTTAGCTCTTCTTTGGCATCAAATTTATCTATATTTGAAATTATACCGTTTGTTTTTGCCCAAAGCGCAGCATTTGCATAATATGCATCTTTTGTTACATCGCTGTAATTCTCTCCTTCTACCTGAACTTCATTTTCAAATCTATGAAGGATTGTAGTAAGCATTGCTCTATTTACTCTGCTGTTTGGTGAAAACTCATCTTTCTTAGTCCCTTTTATTATGTCTCTTACACTTACAAACTCTATATTCTCTTTTGCCCAATGTGACGAGGTATCTGCAAATGAAACTTTTCTTTGAGCTATTTTTACAGTACTACTCCCATCAAGTTTCGCTGATATTACTTTATCTCCTGCAATTGAGTTCATAAGAATCTGCTCTGTTTTATCAGGCATTATTTTTACTAATACCGCTGATGCTTTAGCTTCGCTATATGGAATACTAACTATAAGACTTCCTGATATTTTTTCAACTTGATTTAAACCTGATTTTAGCTCTACTGATACTGTATTATCTTCATTTTGTTTTACTGATATCGTAACTGTATTTCCACTCTGTTTTAAAAGCTCTTCAAGTGATTTTTGAGAAAGTTTTACATCTCCAAATTTAGCTTTCAGCTTAAGTGAAGCTTTTGCTTCTTTAGCAATTTTTTCAATTGAAGCTTTTTCTAAAACTGCCATCACCTTATTGAATTCTGCTTTTTTATCTTCTACAGTTGGCTCTATTATTATTTGAGTCAGTTTTTTCTCAACCGCCTCTTTTACTGCTCCAGAAATGCGTTTGTCTTCTATTTCGGCCTTAGCTTCTTTTTTATCAACCTTAGCATCTGCTTTTACTATAGTACTTCCTTTTTCAGATGTTTCGGTTTCTTTAGATTCTCCTGATTTAAAAGAAGAATTATCTTGACCTAAATCTGCTCCAAGATTCTTAGTGTATCTCCACTGGATGCTTTCGCCGCCATTAAGTTGATATTGCCCCGAACCATTTTTAGTGAATGTTCCATTTACACTGTACATCCAGCCACTTTCCTGCCCATGGTCAAATTCTCCATCGCCATCAATAGATTCTACATATACACTTCCTTGGCTTCCCTTGTAATCATATGGAATTCCATTTGCATCAAGTTCCTTTTTAGTAACATCCCAAACTGTATCACCTTTGTTTATCTTTACAGTTCTAGGCTCTAAAACATATCCTTTCCCTATAGTTTTCTTATCTATGGAAAGTGTTACAGTTAGATCCTTTGTAGGAATTACTCCTCCGCCTGAGCCCCTAGTTGTTCCACCACCAGAACTTCCACCTGATGATCCTGAATTTCCACCTTGACTTGAATCTTCTTTTTCAACTGTATATGCTACAAAATCTGTAAAGTGTTTTGTTTTTACTACTAAATCACTTCCTCTATCAAATGCATACTCCGTTTTTCCATTTCCAGATTTATCATCTGCTACTTTTTCAATTATATGCATGCCTGTATTATCTATATATGCGGCCTCTTTCCCTGCCATATTTAAAAATACAAGTTCCACATAGTCACTAAATTCTATTTTATTTTCATTTCCAAGTTTAAACGCTTCTTTTATTTCTACTGATTTAACCTTTGAATCTAGACTTTTTAGTTTATCTGAAAGCTCTTCTTTTATTGCTGTTTTTTGTGTTTCTGTTTTCATTATAAAAAGCTGTATTTCAGAATTACCCTTTTCTATTTTTGTGCCTTCTGGAATTGTAAGCTCCTGATTTCCTTTTTGTACCTTTATTTCTGAGAGTGGTTTTTTAGGCTCTGTCTTTAAAACAATTTTACTTTCTGTATTTTCAGGAATTACTATTTGAGCTCTTTGAGCTGAAGCTAATTCTACTTCAAAATTCTTATCATTATCTAGTGGAATTTCTATTTTTCCATCTTCTAATTTAGGTTTTTCAACTGTTTTTTTGTCTAAAGAGCTTACTGAATCTTTAAGTTTTAAAGTAGCTCTATCAACTTCACCTTGCTTCGCATACACATTCGATTTTACCGTTTTTGCTTTAACTAAATCTTTTTCAAGATTTTCCCAAGTTTCAGCTGTATAATCTCGTTTATCCATTTGTTCAACCGCTTTAATCTGAGTTTCCAATGAGGCCTTATCTATATTAAATTCCACATCGCTCATATCGTATATACGATTTTTTTGATTTATAAAACGGTCATATGCTATAAGTGCATATGCACACTGCTGCGTAGCCATATCATTTACTCCATATTTCGAAGTAAATTTAAAGCCCCCATCAATTACATAATAATTTAAAATTACGTCAATTATATTGTTGTTGCCCTTTATAAATCGGCTGTCTGTTAAAGGGTCTATCTTTAATTCACTTAATGCCGTTAATACCTGTGCACTACTACATGAATTTATAACTCCCGCACTAGAATATTCCCCTTCTGTAGTTTGCATTTCAGAAAGCTTAGAAACTGCTCTATCTACATACTCTTTTACAGCTTTACCTTCTACAATGTAATTTTTTTCATAATATGGCGATAGCGCCTGAAGTGCCATTGCCGTTATATCTGCATCGGGACTGCTTCCTGAAAGTGCCCATCCCCCTCCAGCAATTTCATTATTTAATATCTCCAATATCATCAAATCTCTTGAGCTTTGAACAGTTCCCTTTGGTGATTCTGGTATATTATAGTTTGCTGAATCTAGCGCTATAAGGGCATAAATAGTTCCGTTTATTCCATTTGCTTTCACTTTGTCAAAGTCCGATAGTCTACTTAATATATTTTGACCACCTATGTTCTCAACATCTTTACCTAAAGCAGTTACTGAGAGTATTACTCTTGACGAATCTATCGCTTTATCTACTTTTGATAAATCTGTTTTCGAAAGGTTATCTATATATATCTCTCCATATCCACTTTTATCAGTCTCTATATTTCTTAATACTGAAAAAACTGCCCATTCATCATCCAATCTAGGTGAAGGTATATTCGTCTTAATATACTTTAATGAATTTGAAAGCGCTTCTTCATAAGTCACTTTTTCTTTATTTTCAGATGGTATAACCTTAACTTTTATAGTATTTGACTTATTGTTATTTGATGAAGCTTTAACCATTATAAGTCCATCATAGTTTTTTAGCCCTTCAATTAATCCCGATTCTGTAAGCTGTACATATTCTTCTCCAATTATTATTTCATATTTCAAATTATGATTAGAATTTTGTGGTAGACAATATCCCTTTAATTGAACTTTTTCACCTACTTTAAGCTCTAGATTCTTTTGATTTTCAGGAAATTCAACAGATTCCACTTCTGAAACTTTATTTATTGCATTATCAAGTTCTGCTAAGGAAGATTTGATTTTTCCAATTTCAGAACTTTCGCCTCCCCAGATAACAGGGTTTTCTGCAAAGTATGCAATCCATAATCCCATATAACTGTCATAATTACTTGTTAATGATGATGCCTTATCTATAGCCTCTTGTATTTTGGATTTTTCTAAATCTGTATATGATTCTGAAGACGTTAAGCTCTTAGCTTCTTCTATTTTAGCTTTCAGTTTATCAACAAGTCCAATAAACTCCCAGTCATAATGCTTTTGGGTAGAAGTAGCATTATCCCATACATTTATTATGCCATATTTATATTCTATATGATCTCCATCTGAAAGTTTATAAGATCCCGCACCTACAGGAGGTTCTTCCCCATTTACTAAATACATCCAGCCTGGATAAGATGATATATTGCT
>JBOFWC010000171.1:0-13146 GCA_051653405.1 Proteocatella sp.
ATATTTAATATTGAAATATTAAGTGCAATATATTATAATAATATACGGATAAACACGAATTTTAAATGGGAAGGTATGCGATGAAGTTAAGAAAAAGTGAAAGAATAGGGGCAATTGTAAAAATGCTTTCAGATAATCCTAATAAAATATTTACATTGGGTTATTTTACAGAAAAGTTTGATACCGCAAAATCTACATTGAGTGAAGATATATCAGTAGTTAAAAATGTTTTTGAGAAGCTTGAACTTGGAAAAGTTATTACAATTTCAGGGGCATCAGGAGGAATAAAGTTTATTCCTATGTATACCCAAAGACAATCTATAGCAGTAATAGAAGATATTTGTAAAAAAATAGAAAATCCGGACAGAAAACTGGTAGGTGGATTTTTATATATGAATGATCTTATATCAAGCCCTGATATAGCTAAAAGTGTAGGTGAACTTTTTGCGAGTGTAATAGATTACAGTGAAGCGGACTATGTAGTTACTATAGAAGCAAAAGGAATACCAATAGCTATGATGACGGCTAAAGCTATGAATCTTCCTCTTATAATAGTTAGAAAAAATGCTAGGATAACAGAAGGCCCTTCGCTTGCAATAAACTATCTTTCAAGTACAAGTGGAAAAATTCAAAGCATGAATCTTCCAAGAAGAGCTATAAAACAAGGGGCCAAAGTAATATTAGTGGATGACTTTATGAGAGCTGGAGGAACTTTAAAAGGGATGGAAGATCTCATGAAGGAATTTGATGCTAAAGTTTTAGATAGGGCGGTATTTATAGAGCTTGAATGTGAAAAAAATGCAGCTTCATACTTTTCTTTAATGACATTAAAAGATAGTTCTGATGATATAGAGATAGGAATAAGTGATAATTTCCTAGAAAGATTTAAATAGATAATGAAGAAAAACGATTTCCTCAATGGATTTGGATTATAAAAAAATATTCAGAAAATTACTTTATTTTCCTTGCATATGTGGAGATTTTATAGTAAACTAAAAATAATCAGTTTTGGTTAAACTATAAATACATAGCAAAAGGAGAGTAATGACTATGCAAATTACAGATGTTAGAGTAAGAAAGTTATCAGAAGAAGGTAAAATGAGGGGGATTGTTTCAGTAACTTTCGATAATGCATTTGTTGTTCACGACATCAAGATTATTGAGGGGCAAAATGGTTTGTTTATCGCTATGCCAAGCAGAAAAGTTTCTGAAGGGGAGTTTAGAGATATTGCACACCCTATAAATGCAGATATGAGATTTGAACTTCAGAATGAAATAATAAAAGCTTATGAAGAAGCTAAAGAAAAAATGAGTGATGTTGAGTTTCAAGAGGAAGCTCAAGAGTCTATGGAATAATAATATTAATTTTTTTAAAACGCTGTCTAGTTCAGTTATTTTGCTAGACAGTTTTTTTTTTGAAAAATTTAAATTTACAATACAATTACAAAAAGGTATAATCGTTGAAAATAAGGCTACTTAGTGGTATTCTATATATAATGAGGAGGCATATTATGAATAGGATAAGCATTATTAAAAAAATATTAGGACTGACAATGGTGATAACCATGGCTATGAGTATGAATTTTTCATATGCTAATAGCACAGGATCTATAGATGAAGGGATTTATAAAGGGTTAGGTGCAGTATTGGACAGCAAAAATAATACAATTTCTCAAAATGCTGATTTTTTAGAAAACATCAAGTATACGAAGGATAGAAAAAGAGCGATTTTGACTGTCAAACTTCCGAGCACAGAAAATGTTAAGGTAGATGTATTGGATTCTAAAATAAGTATTGTGATTCCAAATAAAATAGCTACATACAATGCATTCACAAAAGATATAAATGATAGACTGATAGGTAGTTATGAGCTTGTTTCAGAAAACGAAAATTATATATTCAATATAAATTTAAAAACGAATGTAAAGTCAGAGTATACTGTAAATGAAGCCACTGGCGAAATAAACATAAACTTAGATAAACTTGCATATTCTAACCCAAAAATAGTTATAGATGCAGGCCACGGTGGAAACGATCCTGGGGCAGTAGTTAAATCAGTAGGAGTAAATGAAAAAACGCTTAATCTGCAAGTTGCAAATATACTTAGAGATAAACTGACTGCTGCGGGCTATGAAGTTGTTATGAATAGGGATACAGATTATTTTGTACCACTAAAGGATAGATATACGAATGCTAATGAACTAGATTCAGATTTGTTTGTTAGTATACATCATAATTCTGCAGCTAATGCAGCTATTAATGGAATTGAAACACTGCATCATAGTTCAAGAGATAATAAAGAAATTGCGGTATACATTCAAGATGAGCTTATTAAAAATACTGGAGCAGGAAATAGAGGCACAAAAGTTAGAACAGACTTGGCAGTATTAAATGGGACTAAGATGCCAGCGGTTCTTGTTGAACTAGGATTTATGACAAATGCAAGTGAACTTTCAAAGCTTAGAGATTCAAATTATCAAAATACGCTTGCAGATTCAATTCTAGTAGGTATAAATAGATATTTTGGAAGATAATATATAGATAGAAATAATTATTGAGTACAAAAAGGAGAAAAAGTGGAAAAAACTAAAGAATCGTTAAGAGACATAAAATTTACAACAGATTACACAAAACATGCAGAAGGTTCTGTCTTAGTTGAATTTGGAGATACAAAGGTAATATGTACAGCATCTTTTGAAGATAAGGTACCTCCTTTTTTAAAAAATACAGGGACAGGATGGATAAGTGCAGAATATTCAATGCTTCCAAGATCTACACATCAAAGAAAATTAAGAGAATCAACTAGAGGTAAGGTGGATGGAAGAACACATGAAATTCAAAGACTTATAGGCCGTTCTTTAAGATCGGTTATAGATCTAAAAAAACTTGGGGAAAAGACAATATGGATTGACTGTGATGTTATACAGGCAGATGGAGGGACTAGAACCGCTTCTATAAGTGGAGCGTTTGTTGCACTTGCCATAGCGTGTGATAGACTTCATAAGAATAAACAGATAAAGAAGTTCCCTTTAAACGAATTTGTAAGTGCAGTTAGCGTAGGAATAGTAAATGATGAATATGTGCTTGACCTATGCTTTGAGGAAGACTCAAATGCGCATGTTGATATGAATGTGGTTATGACAGGAAAAGAAGAATTTGTAGAAATTCAGTCTACTGGAGAAGAAAAGCCATTTAGAAGAGAACAGTTTGATAATCTTCTTAAACTTGCAGAAAAAGGCTGTTCACAAATTATAGAGCTTCAAAAGGTTATTTTAGGAGAAGAAATTTCAAATAAGATACTTGGGATTGAAAACCAAGTTAAAGTTAAAAAAGAAAAAGTAAAGCATGACAATACGCCTTATATGAAAGATGGAAAGTTAGAATTTGTAATAGCATCTTCAAATAAACATAAAATAAAAGAGATCAATGCGATACTTTCTCAGCATAATATAAATTTACTGTCGCTTGATGATGTAAATCTTGCAGGAATTGAGATTGAAGAAACTGGAACAACATTTGAAGAAAATGCGCTTATAAAGGCTAGAAGAATAATGGAACTTACGGGCAAAATAGCACTTGCAGACGATTCAGGACTTATGGTAGATGCATTAAATGGAGAACCGGGAGTTTATTCTGCGAGATATTCTGGAGTAGGAGCAAATGACGAAAAAAATAATCAACTTTTAAAACGCAAGATGACAAATGTAAACTGGAATGATAGAAAAGCACGTTTTGTAAGTGTAATAGCATTAGTATTTCCTGATGGAAGAGAAGGCGTGTATAAAGGAATCTGTGAAGGTATGATAGGTTTTGAGGAAATAGGGGAAAATGGCTTTGGATACGATCCATTATTTATTCCAGACACATCCTCGGCTGAAGAAAAGACGTATGCACAGCTTACAGATGAAGAAAAAAATAAGATAAGCCATAGGGCAAGAGCACTTAAGGTAATGAGTAAGAAACTAGGAGATATACTATATTAATATTTGAGGAAGATACCTATGAAAAGAAAATATTGGGCTATTCTAATTTGTGCAGTTTATATTTTCTCAGCTGCAAGTAATATTTCATATGCAGAAGGTAATATTGACAGGACATTTAAGAATCTTGACAGTTTTATTTCAAATTTAGAGAAAACATATCCAAATGAAGTTAATAATGAAATAAATAATTCCTCAAAAAACAATATTATAGTTGGTTATGCAATGCAAGAACTTGGAAAACCATATGTATATGGAGGAAGTGGGCCAGAGGTGTTTGACTGTTCAGGGCTTACGAGTTATGTTTTTTCAAAAGCAGGAATCACCATTCCTAGAGTATCTTATGATCAGGGGAATAGTGGAAAAGCAGTAGATAAGAATAACATGTTACCAGGTGATTTAGTTTTTTTTGATACAAGAAATAGTAATGACTTTAGCGATATAAAAGTAGATACTAGTGATACAATTTCATTATTTGAATTATCGACTTCAAATAATTCGACAGGAAATATGTTTGTTCCTCAAAAAGTAACTCATGTAGGTATATATATTTCAGATGGTAAATTTATACATGCTTCATCTGGAAGTGAAATGAAGGTTGTAGTTTCAGATTTGAACAATAAGTATTACAACCAAAGATTTCTTTTTGCAAAAAGATATGAATAGGCAAAAAGATATATTAGAAAGGCACTATTAATGAAAATACTTTTGACTACATTAAATTCAAAGTTTATACACTCTAATCTAGCGATAAAATATTTAAGTGCTATGATAGGCGATAAAGCAGATGTAAAAACAAAAGAATTTACTATAAATGAAGATATAGAAGAAATATTATATAGTATAACCAAGGAGGGCTACGATCTTGTAGCCTTTTCGTGTTATATATGGAATATAGAAAAAACCCTTAAAATTGCAAAAAACTTAAAAGCAGTTAGCCCGCAAACTAAAATACTTTTTGGAGGCCCAGAGGTAAGTTTTGATTCAGATGAGCTTTTAAAAAAGCATTTATTTTTGGACTATATTATAGCTGGAGAGGGCGAGGAAGCTTTTGCTCAATTAACAGAAACTCTATATCAAAAAGATTATACAAAGCTTGATAAAATTCCAAATCTATTTTTTAGAGAAAAAAATACAACTATATTGAGCAATGAAAATGTAAAAATGATAGTTACGGATTTATCGGTAATACCACCTGTCTATCTTGATACCAAAAAAGAAGAAATAGAAAATAAGATAGTTTATTATGAAACTTCAAGAGGATGTACATTTAACTGTGCATATTGTCTTTCAGCGGCTACAAGAGGGGTAAGATACTTCAGTATGGATAGAGTGAAATCTGAATTAAAACATTTAGTTTCACTTGGGGCAAAACAGGTGAAGTTTGTAGACAGAACTTTTAATTCAGATGAAAAAAAGGCTATAGAGATAATAGAGTATCTTATAAGTATAGATGATGGAAATATTAACTTTCATTTTGAAATAACAGCATATCTTCTGCAAGAACCTGTGCTTGAACTTGTAAGAAATGCTCGAAAGGGACTTTTTCAGTTTGAGATAGGGGTTCAGTCTACAAATGCAAAAACTTTAAAAGCTGTAAATAGAGCAGATAAGTTTAATGAACTTAGCGATAATGTTTTGGAAATAAAAAGTTATGGGAATATACATCAGCATTTGGATTTAATAGCAGGACTACCTTATGAAAATATTGAGATATTTAAAAATTCATTTAATGAGGTGTTTTCTTTAAAACCTGATGCACTCCAGCTTGGATTCCTTAAAATTTTAAAGGGAAGTCCTATAGAAAAAGATGTTGAAAAACATGGCTATGTGTATAGAGAATACCCACCATATGAAATTTTATACAATTCATATATAAGTTATGAAGATATTATGAAGCTTAAAGCAGTTGAAAATGTGCTCGATAGATTTTATAATACAGGAAGGTATAGTTATAGCATAGAATATATGTATGACAAGTTGTACTGTGGAAATGGATATGCTCTTTTTGAAAAACTAAGCTATATAATAAAAGAAAATAGTATTGATATAGCAAAAAAAGAAGAAGAATTTAGAGCACTTATGCTTCTTGGCAAAAGTTTTGAAAATCAGGCAGAATTTGAATTTGAATTTGAATTCTTTTTAGAACTTTTAAAATTAGATTATATAAACATGGGAAGAAATCCAAATATACCTAAATTTTTAAATGGAGACCTTGAAGTATATCAAGATGGAAAACTTAAAGAGTTTATATTTGAAATTACAAGAGATGAGAATGCTTTGGAGGATTTAGGGTTTTCTAAAGATATTCATCCAAAAGAAGCATTTAAAAAAATTGGCTGGACAATATTTAAATATGATATAATTAGTTATATGAGTTTGTCTGAAAAGGAAAAATATTTTGCAGACAAAACGCTAAATGTAGTTATAATTAATTATGACTCCAAGAAAAGTCATAATGGAGATTTTAAAATGATAAGGAGATATTATGAGATCTAATTTGGATGAATTTTTTTCGCCATTGACAGATAAACTGGTTTTTATAGAATTAGAAGACAAGCTTATTTTAGATAAATTTGGAAAGACAGAGAGTGACTTTATGGTACCTGTTTTTTCTAAGGACATAGTGAGCCTTGCGCAAGACGAGAATTCGGGAATAAAAACTATGCAGATTGCAGAAGCGATACTTTATCTTATAGGGATTGATTCTAATTTTAAATATAATGATCATTATATTTACTTTTTAAAAAATAATGTAGAAAAGCCAGAAAATCTGAGTTCTTATATTGCTAAGAGTAAATATGAGAATAAAAATTATAAAGATGCATTAGTTCATCTAAGAGCAGCAATGCTACTTGATGACAAGAATCTTGGACTTATATATAACTATGCACACATATGCAAAGAATATATGATTGAAGCTTCAGAAAAAGAAGTAAGAGAAGCCTTAATGAAGGAATCAGAAGAGTTTTTTGAAGCGGTTTTAGATATAGATGATGAGCATGTTTTGGCTAATTATCAACTAGCATACTTTAAATTGAATAAAGGGGATACTAAATCAGCGCTTAAGCATTTAGAAAGAGCAGCTAACAATCCCGTAGACAATGAAATAGCACAGGAGGCAAATGAACTTATTATGAAATTGAATTATGAAAGCAAGATAGAACAGGTGGAAGCACTTATAGATGAGCTTAAGCTTGAAGAAGCGTTAGATATTATAGATGATATTCCAGAAATAGAAGAGGATAAAAATCTCGAGTTTAGACTAAATTATGCGAAAGGCTTTTGTCTAAAGGCATTTTCTAATTTTGAAGAAGCTATAGAAGCTTATGAAAAAGCGCTTATGATAGACAATACAGATACTCTACTGCTTTGTGAGCTTGGAATATGTTATGCTTATATTGGAGAATTTGCGCAATCACTTGAGTTTTATATGTCTGCCCTTGATATAGAACCAGAAAGTGTAGAGATTATGAGTAATATATCGATTATTTACCTTAATATGAAGGATATTGAAAATGCTAAGCTTTATGTGAAAAAAGCTATGGAAATAAATCCACTTGATGAAATAATAGATGCTACTGTAAAAGAGATACGAAAAATGGAAGAGACTATGAAGTAAGGAGAAGACGATGAAAGAATGCGGAGTAGTTTTAGAAGTAATGGATCAAAAAGCTGTTGTGAATATAAAGCGAAGATCTGCCTGTGGACATTGTAAGTCATGCGAAATGGGAAGAAGTGATGTAAAAGAACTTAATGTAATTGCAAAAAATGAGATAGGTGCTAAAGTAGACGATAATGTAAATATAATAATGGATACCCCAGATGTTTTGAAAGCTGCACTTATAGTCTATGTAATACCTCTTATAGCATTGGTTATCGGAGTAGCACTAGGTACATTTTTAGCAAAAAAACTTAATTTAGAAGCTGATTTGATGGGTATTATAGTAGGGTTTGTTTTTTTAGTGCCTTCATATCTTATTGTAAGGAAAATGGATAAAAAACTAGAGGTAACTAAAAAATATGAACCTATAATAACTGAAATAGTAGGAAAAAATATTTTATAAAAATATTAGGAGGGCAAAATGTTAGAAGAAAAAAGAAAAGCCATAGAAACTACCCTTGCAAAAATAGAAAAAGAGTTTGGTAAAGGCTCAGTAATGATGCTTGGCGAAAATGCAAAAATGAATTTAGAAGTAGTTTCGAGTGGTTCATTAGGACTTGATTTAGCACTTGGAATTGGCGGATTTCCAAAAGGAAGAATTATCGAGATATATGGACCAGAGTCATCAGGTAAGACTACAGTTGCACTTCATGCAGTAGCAGAAGCTCAAAAAGCAGGAGGTGTAGCAGCTTTTATAGATGCAGAACATGCACTTGACCCAGCATATGCTAAAGCTCTAGGAGTAGATATTGAAAATCTTATAATCTCTCAGCCAGATACTGGAGAACAGGCACTTGAGATTACAGATACCCTTGTAAGTAGTGGTATAGTTGATATTATTGTAGTGGACTCTGTAGCAGCACTTGTACCTAAGGCAGAAATAGAAGGCGAAATGGGAGATTCTCATATGGGACTTCAAGCAAGACTTATGTCTCAGGCACTTAGAAAGCTTACAAGCTCTATAAATAAGTCAAAGACTATAACTATATTTATAAATCAGCTTAGAGAAAAAATTGGAGTTATGTTTGGAAACCCAGAAACAACTACAGGTGGACGTGCTCTTAAGTTTTATGCATCAGTAAGAATGGATGTAAGAAAAATAGATACTATAAAACAAGGGGATACTCTAGTTGGTAATAGAACAAGAGTTAAAATTGTAAAAAATAAAGTAGCACCTCCATTTAAACAATGCGAATTTGATATAACTTATGGTCAAGGAATATCTAAAGTTGGAGAAATTGTAGACTTAGCAACTAATATTGATGTAATAAAAAAATCAGGTTCTTGGTATTCTTACAATGACAGTAAACTTGGACAGGGAAGAGAAAATGTAAAAACTTATCTACTTGAAAATAAAGCTATAATGGATGAAATTGAACAAAAGGTAAGAGCTTTCTATAATCAGACGAATGAACTTGAGTTTGCAGCTCATGAAAATGAAGCTGAAAACGAAGAATTTTCAACTGAAGAATAAATTTATTTTAAAAATACAGGTTAAATTCCTGTATTTTTTTGCTTTTCATTGACAGTTTAAGCTGTAACCATTACAATATAAATATATATTCTTATCAGAATATATGAACCTGATAGAGAAAATGAGAAAAAATTAAGAAAAGGAGGTGGGTAAGATAACAACGAACAGTATTTTTATGATAGCGATAGTATTACTAGTTGCAGTTGTTTCAGTTTTAGCAGGATATCTTGTAAGAAAGAAAATCGCAGAAGGAAAACTGAATGAGGCTGAGACAGTAGTTAAACGTATGATAGATGAAGCAGAGAAAAAAGCAGAGTCAGTCAAAAAAGAAAAGCTAGTTGAGGCGAAGGAAGAAGTTCATAAACTTAGAAGTGAAGCTGAAAAGGAATACAAAGAAAGAAGAAGCGAGCTTCAAAAATATGAGAAAAGAGTCCTTCAAAAAGAAGAAACCCTTGATAAAAAGATAGGTCAAGTTGAAGAAAAAGACAACAGATTTAATGATAAGTTTAGAAAACTTCAAGAAAAAGAAGAAGAAATATCTAAATTAGTATATGAACAAATGCATAAACTAGAGGATATTTCAAAACTTACATTAGATGAGGCTAAAAAAGAGATTTTATCCATGGCAGAAAAAGATGTCAAGCAGGAGATGGCTATAATGGTCAAAGAGCTTGAAACAAGAGCCAAAGATGAAGCTGATAAGAAAGCTAGAGAAATAGTATCTTATGCAATTCAAAGATGTGCAGCTGATCATGTTGCAGAAACTACAGTATCTGTAGTCAATTTACCAAATGATGAGATGAAAGGAAGGATAATAGGTAGAGAGGGACGAAATATCAGAACTCTTGAAACTCTTACAGGAGTAGACTTTATTATAGATGATACTCCAGAAGCCGTAGTACTTTCAGCATTTGATCCAATAAGAAGAGAAATTGCAAGAATTGCACTTGAAAGATTGATATCAGATGGAAGAATACACCCTTCTAGAATCGAAGAAATGGTAGAAAAAGCAAAAGTTGAAGTCGATACAATGATAAAGGAAGAGGGCGAAAAAGCATCATTTGAAACAGGTGTTTTTGGACTTCATCCAGAACTTATAAAATTATTGGGAAGACTAAAATATAGAACTAGTTATGGACAAAACGTTCTTAAACATTCTATTGAAATATCGCATTTATGTGGAATTATGGCTACTGAAATAGGAGCAGATCCAAAACTTGCAAAAAGAGCAGGCTTACTTCATGATATAGGTAAGGCAGTGGATCACGAAATGGAAGGAACACACGTAGAGATAGGAATGGATCTTCTTAGAAGATATAAAGAATCTAAGGATGTTATTCATGCAATGTCAACACACCATGGAGACTATGAACCTCAATCAGTAGAAGCTGTACTTGTAACAGCAGCAGATGCTATATCAGCAGCAAGACCTGGAGCTAGAGGAGAAACTCTAGAAGCTTATATTAAGAGACTTGAAAAATTAGAAGAAATTTCGAATTCATTTGAAGGCGTAGATAAATCATATGCTATTCAAGCAGGAAGAGAAGTTAGAATAATTGTTAAGCCTGAAGATATAAACGATGAAAGCTTACCTCTTTTAGCTAGGGATATTACAAAACGAATCGAAGATGAAATGGAGTATCCTGGCCAGATAAAGGTTAATATAATAAGAGAAACTAGAGCTATTGATTACGCTAAATAGTCAAAAAAAGCTTACAAAAGAACTAATTTTAGTTTAAAACTAGAGTTAGTTCTTTTTTTGTGATAATATTATTTTTGAGTATTAATTTTTATCAAGGAGAATGAATATGAACATAAAAGATGAAATAAAAAGCTTAAGAGAAAAGCTCAACTATTATACAAACTTATATTATAAAGAAGACACAAGTGAAATAAGTGATGCAGAATTTGATAAAATGATGCTAAGACTTGCAGAACTTGAAAGACAAAACCCTGAATTTATAGATCCAGATTCACCTACCCAAAGAGTTGGCGGAGAAGCAGCAAGTCAATTTTTGCCATATAATCACAAAACTCAAATGCTTTCACTTTCAAATGTATTTTCAAAAGAAGAACTTATTGATTTTGAAAATAGGATAAAATCTCAAGGGATTTCTCCAGAATATGTAGTAGAATACAAAATAGATGGCCTTTCAGTTTCGCTTGAATATGATAATGGAGTTTTTGTAAAAGGGGGGACTAGAGGAAATGGACTTACAGGAGAAGATGTAACTACAAACCTTAAAACAATAAAAGATATACCACTTACAATTGCTACAAATGAAAATATCGTGGTAAGAGGCGAAGTATATATGTCTAAGAAGCAGTTTGACAAGCTTAACAAGATACAAGAAAAAAATGGACTCAATCTATTTGCAAATCCAAGAAATGCAGCTTCAGGTTCACTTAGACAGCTTGATTCAAAGGTGACCTCAAAAAGAGGCCTTAGCATATTTATTTTTAATTTAGAATCAGAAATAAAAAATACTGATTCTCATTTTGAAATGCTTGAATATCTTTCAAAACTAGGTTTTACAGTTAGTCCAGAACATAAAAAATTATCAGATATGAATATGGTTTTTGATGAGATAGAAAGAATCTATGATGAAAAAGATAAGCTTCCATTTGAGATTGATGGAGTAGTTATAAAAGTAGATTCTATAAGTCAAAGAAGACTTTTGGGAAGCACGGCAAAAACTCCTAAATGGGCAGTGGCATACAAATTTCCAGCTGAACAAAAAGAAACAATAATAGAAGATATAGAAGTACAGGTTGGAAGAACAGGAGCGTTAACACCTACTGCAATACTTAAACCTGTTAAAATTTCAGGAAGTACCGTTAGTAGAGCTACACTTCATAATCAAGACTATATAGATGAGAAGGATATTAGAATTGGAGATGCAGTAATAATCCAAAAAGCGGGAGAAATTATTCCTGAGGTAGTCGAAGTTGTAAAAGAAAAAAGAAGCGGAATAGAGCAGGTTTTTAGGCTTCCAGAGCTATGTCCAGAGTGTAACAGTAAGGTTTTTAGAGAAGATGGAGAAGCTGCTGTAAAATGCATAAATATTTCATGTCCAGCTAGAGTTAAACGTTCAATAATTCATTTTGTATCTAAGGGAGCAATGGATATAGATAAAATGGGAATCTCTATTGTAAATAAGCTTTATGATAATAAGGTCATATCGAATGTGGCAGATATATATAGATTAGATGTGTCAAAACTTATGGAATTAGAAGGCTTTGCTCAAAAATCTTCAGAAAACCTTATTGAATCTATAAATAAATCAAAGGCTAATGATATAAGTAGGCTGATTTTTGGTCTAGGAATAGATTTTATAGGGGAAAAGGCTGCAAAGGTACTTTCAAAAAGATTTGACAACCTAGATCAAATAATTGAAGCAAATTACGAAGATTTAATTGAAATTCCAGACTTTGGAAAAGTTATGGCAGAAAGTATAGTTAATTTCTTCAAAAATCCAGATAACTTAAAACTCGTAGAAGATTTAAAGCTACTTGGAGTAAATACGCAGGCTATAAGATCAGCAGAGAGCACAGATACCTTTAAAGGGCTTAAATTTGTTTTAACAGGAAGCTTAGAAAACTTTGGAAGAAAAGAAGCAGGAGAACTCATCGAACTAAGAGGAGGCTCAGTAGCTTCATCTGTAAGTAAGAATACAAGTATAGTAGTCTCTGGAGAAGAATCCGGAAGTAAATTAAAAAAAGCACAGGATTTAGGAATAAAAATAATAGATGAAAAAACATTTAAAGCTCTGCTTGAGGTTAATCAAAAAGATGAAATAGATGAAATACTAAATTTAGTGTAAATAAAAAATATAAACATAAATATAAATATAAACTAATAAGTTGTATATTTGAAATTGTAGTGACTATATTTCCCCTCATTAGGGCTTCGCCTATATACTCCATTTACGAAACTCAAAAAATCGCCTCGAAAATCGCTACGCTAAATCTCGGCTAACAATTTTTTGCTTATTCTATGGAATTATCTAGGCTGCAGAATTCATTCG
>JBOFWC010000172.1:0-42360 GCA_051653405.1 Proteocatella sp.
ATATTAGTGAAGAAAATCCATTTATAGGAGCTTATTATGCAGTGGCTGAATCGGTGTCAAAAATAGCAGCTTCTGGTGCAGCTACAGATAAAATAAGACTTTCGTTCCAGGAATATTTTGAAAAGCTTGGAGAAGATAAGTACAGATGGGCTAAACCTATGATGGCGCTACTAGGAGCCTATAAATTTACAAAGGATATGAAACTTCCTCCAATTGGCGGAAAAGATTCCATGTCAGGTTCTTTTAAAGATATAGATGTACCTCCTACATTAATATCATTTGCGGTTACTACAGAAGAAATTGAAAATATAATAACTCCAGAATTAAAAGGAAATCTTAACATAGGTCTTATTGAAACCCCAATTTTGGATGACTGTACACTTGATCTTGAAATATATAAAGAAAATCTTAAGCTTTTAAGAGCAAATATACTTTCTGGAAACATAAAATCCTGCTATGCAGTAACTCATAAAGGGATACTTCCTATGATTTTGGAGATGAGCTTTGGAAGTGATATAAGCTTTGAGGTTGAGCTTGATAGCCAGAAATTATTTGCACCTAAATATGGAAGCTTTATTGTAGAATACAGTCGTAATTTTGAGGGTGTTTCAAATATAGGAAAAAGCATAATTGATAATAACTATCATGGAAGCATAAACCAAATATTGCTAAATTTAGCTGAATTAAAGCATATTTATCTAAATCAACTAAATGGAGTGTTCGGGGGAGAGCTAGTCGAATCACCTATAAACTCAGAAGAAAATATCGCAAGAAATCAAGTAGAGAGAAAGATGAAGTCAAATAAGCCTGTAGTAGCACCAAAAGTCATTATTCCTGTATTTCCAGGGACTAACTGTGAATGGGATACTGCAAGAGCTTTTGAAAAAGAAGGTGCAATTCCAGAAATAATAGTATTTAATAACTTGGGTGTTGAAGATATAGAGAAATCTATAGTAAGACTTGAAAATGCAATAAAATCTGCACAAATACTTGTTTTCCCAGGTGGATTTAGCTTGGGGGATGAACCTGATGGATCTGGAAAATTTATAGCAAATGTTATTAGGAATCCAAAAATATCAGAAGCTATAAACTATATGCTTGATAATAATGATGGATTGATACTTGGTATATGTAATGGCTTCCAAGCCCTTATAAAAACAGGACTTCTGCCTTATGGGAAAATAAGTAGATTGGAAAAAGACAGTCCTACTTTAACTTATAACAATAACGGAAGACATATCGCAAGGCTTGTAGATACAAAAACTGTTACTAAAAATTCTCCGTGGCTTACAAATCTTGATGATAGCTGCTATAAGGTGCCTATTTCTCATGGAGAAGGAAGATTCATATGCAGTGATGAAATGTATGAAAAGCTTGTAAAAAATGATCAGATTGCATTTAAATATATAGATAATCCTAATGGATCAGCAAGTGATGTAGAAGGAATCATAAGTCCTTGTGGAAAGATTTTAGGTAAAATGGCTCACACTGAAAGGATAGATGAAAGACTGTATAAAAATATACCTAATGTGATACCACAGCCTATTATAAAATCAGGAGTAGAATATTTTAAAATTTAAATTAGTTTAAAATATCAATTTTGTGGTAAAATATATATTCAGGGTTAGATTGCCTTGGGAATTTTTAATATTTTAAATTTAGGAGAGTTTATGATGTCAAACTATTATTCAAAATACCAAAGTCCTTTAAATGAAAGATATACTAGTCAAGAGATGAGCTATATATTTTCAGATCAAAACAAATTCGAAACATTTAGAAGTCTTTGGATAGCTCTTGCAGAAGCTGAGATGGAGCTTGGGTTAGATATTACTAAGGAACAAATTGAAGAATTAAAGAAATATAGATCAGCTATAGATTTTGAGGTTGCTAAGAAAATAGAAAAAGAAACTAGACATGATGTTATGGCTCATGTTAAGACTTATGGTCTTTTAGCTGAAAGTGCAAAGGGGATAATACACCTTGGAGCTACAAGTGCCTTTGTAGGAGATAATACGGATATAATAGTTATGAGAAGTGCACTTGAGCTTGTAGAGAAGAAGCTAGCGGTGCTTATAAATAATCTTAAGGAATTTTCACTTAAATACAAAGATGTTCCAACATTAGGGTTCACTCATTTTCAAGCTGCTCAGCTTGTGACTGTTGGGAAAAGAGCTACATTGTGGATGCAAGATCTTATACTTGATTTAGATGATGTAATATACAGAAAAGAAAACTTAAGATTAAGAGGCGCAAAAGGAACTACAGGAACACAAGCTTCATTTATGGCACTTTTTGAAGATGACCATGAAAAAGTAAAACAAGTAGATAAACTTGTTTGTGAAAAAATGGGATTTGAAAAAAGCTTTGCAGTAACTGGTCAAACTTATTCTAGAAAAGTTGATTATCAAGTGCTTTCAAGTTTATCACAGATAGCACAGTCGCTTCATAAGATGACTAATGATATAAGACTGCTTCAAAGTCTTAAGGAAATAGAAGAGCCTTTTGAAAAGAATCAGATAGGATCTTCAGCAATGGCATACAAGCGAAATCCGATGAGATCTGAAAGAATAGCTTCACTTGCGAAATATATAATGAATATAGCTCAAAATCCAGCTTTTGTACATGCTACACAGTGGCTTGAGAGAACGCTTGATGATTCGGCAAATAAGAGACTTTCTACAGCGGAAGCATTTATGGCTACAGATGCAATAATAGATATAGCTATAAATGTTACAAGTGGACTAGTTGTATATGAGAATATGATAAATAAAAGAATAAACGAAGAACTTCCGTTTATGGCAACAGAAAATATTCTTATGGAAGCAGTAAAAAAAGGTGGAGACAGACAGGAACTTCATGAAAAAATAAGAGTGTATTCTATGGAAGCTGGAAGAAATGTAAAAGAATTTGGTAAAGAAAATAACCTTCTTGAGCTTTTAGCTAAGGATGAAGAATTTATGCTTTCAGAAGAAGAGATAAAAACTCTTATGAATCCAAAGCTTTATATAGGAAGAGCGCCACAACAAGTGGATGATTTCATAGAAGAAGAAGTAAACCCTAGATTGAGCAAATATGAAAATCTAGATGTTAAAGTAGAACTTAAAGTATAAGTAAATAGGATGTAGATTTACAATTGAGAAAAGATATACTCTTAATATTTTTAGGAGTATGTCTTTTTTTGTGTTTGATTAATAGTTATTATAGAGCCTAATTTTGAAAACCTAAAAATGGTTATTAAAAAATAGTTTTATTAGTACTTCTATTAGTTGAAATTGTAGCGAATATATTCCCACTCATTAGGGCTTCGCCTAGATATTCCATTTACGAAATGCAAAAAATTGCCTCGAAAATCGCTACGCTAAATCTCGGCTAACAATTTTTTGCTTATTCTATGGAATTATCTAGGCTGCAGAATTCATTCGCGGGAATATATGCGCTACAATTTATTGATAATTTTGCTCAGTATTAATACTAAAAAATACTATTTTTAGATAGCTTATTTTGAGAAAAATATTTGTGAATAATTTTATATTTTTTATTCTCATCCATTGTAAAGTGTTACCTTTCTAATTTCTTCCACCTTATTTCTCATGTTATGAGGTTTATTATATTACATATTGTTTTATTAGAACATAATCATTTTTGGGATATTAAGACATTACTATTATGAAAATTATATAGAAATTGAGTTATTAATGTATTTGTGATAGAATGTTGTTTAGAATATAACAAAGCGAGCTTTGATTAATGGATAGTTTCTATAAAAAATTATTTAAATCTTTTAATAGAGTAAGATGATGCTTAATTCGGAATTTGTTGAAAATTTGGGTTTTAGTGCAAACGTTAGCATATGTCTAAAAAATGGATCTGTTTCACTTGAAAATATAGAGAACATTGACATTGTGTTTATATTATGGAGTAGAAGGAATATTAGAATCTATAAAAAAAGCTGGAAGAGTCATGGCGATACTTAAACAGATTAAAAAAGAGAAAGTAGTAAACAATCATCAGAAGGATATGAAAAGTTAAAATGGGTATATAAGTTTTTGTTAAGATTTTATAAAATTTTAGGGCTATTCAAAATATGTCTAATTGTTTGATTCTATAGAAGAAATATTGGAATACATTATTTATATGAAATTCAAGAAAGTGAGGTGTTTATGTACTATAAGTATATATCTGACCCGAAAGCTTTAACTTCAATATTAATTAACAATAAAATAATGTTTCGATTTATTAAATGGTTAAATGATCCTTTTGAATGTCAGTTTATTTTTGAATCAGGAATAGGTAGTGACATAGAGACTTTAACAGAATGTTTTGCATATGTGTATTTTAAAGATATAGGAAAGAACGGTATACAGGATGTTTACAATTATGGTTTTTCAGTTCTATCATTATCTAAAACTAAAGATAATCTTCTAATGTGGGCACATTATGCAAATGCTCATAAAGGTGTGGTAATTGAATTTGATGAAACGAATGAGTTTTTTAGAGGAAATGATATTATCAATGAGGCAAAAGAAGTAACTTATTTAAAAAATGTACCTATGTTGGATATATATAATTATAAGTTCAAAGATTTTTTATACTATAAATCAGAAGATTGGAAGTATGAAAATGAAGTTAGACTTACAAAATTTTGTTTGAATAATACAACTAATAGCGAACCAATAGAGTGGATGAAACAAAATGCAGAAAATAGCTATGATGTTAAAGACGTGCAAGGGAGTCAACTTGTTGATATTCCGCCAGGTTTAATAACTGGAGTATACCTTGGTGCTAATTTTGATTTTGAAAAATATAAAGATATTCTAGAAAAAATACGTAATAAAGTCCCTGTGTATAGAATGGTTTTTAAAAAAGACTCATTTGAGGTCATTCAAGATAAATTTCATTTTGATTAAATTTAACTTCATATAATACTATAGTTCCATTACTTCGTAACGGGGGTATGAAAAAAGTAGATGAAATTATATGAGATCAAATATATATATAATCCTAAAAATATATTAAAGAGGTGGGAAAATGGGCTTTGTAGATCCAGTGGCAGAAGATGCTTTAGTTTCATGCGGCAGACACTGTTGTATTTGTCATAAATTTTGTGGTCACAAAATAGAGTTACATCATATTAAAGCTGCCACAAATGGAGGGGGCGATACTTTTGACAACTGTATTCCGTTGTGTTTTGATTGCCATGCAGAAGTAAGAGCATATGATATTAAGCATCCAAAAGGCAAGAAATTTACAGAATCTGAATTAATTAGACATCGAGATGGGTGGTATAAAAAAGTTTCTCTCGGTATCGGAATTGTTAACAATGAGGAATATATTGAACTTGACAGAACTGTTTATAAGCAGATAAAAGAAGTTTTAAATAGAGAATGTTTTTTAGATTTTATTAAGACTTTCAACTTTGCAGGGTGGCCATTTTCATTAACTCTACTTAACCCTCTTGATGAATTTCTGTATTTATGTGAATCTCCTGAAATGGAATTTATTGATTCTGATTTAGAATCCATTTTGTCAGAATTAAAATATAATCTTAAAAGATTTAGATATTTGATTTCAGTTAATACTTTTTCTGTCGGAAATAATGAAAATAGTGTCCCTGAAGAGTGGGAATATGAACAACCTGAAAGATTCTCAAAAGTCGTTGAGGAGATTCATCTATTTGCTAAAAATTCTGTCGAATCTTATGCGAATTTAGTTAAGCTTGGACGCAGGAAACTTAGAATTTAGAAAATAGATGAACTACATATAACACAAAGTCCTAGAAACTCAGACTGTGAAGGCGGTACAAATGTTATATGAAGGGAAAAATAATGAAAGCGAGGATAATATGCACTGGCTAATTTTATCAAATTTATAAATTTATGATTATGCCAGTTCTTTTGAACATAATGGTTTCATAGATTGGAGAATATTATATCATAATAGATATATTTGTAAGTTTGCTTAGTATCAATAAAAATCAAAGCTATAAATAAATTGTAGGGACTATATTCCTCCGAATGGATTCTGCAGTCTAGATAATTCCATAGAATAAGAAAAAAATTGTTAGCCGAGATCTAGCGTAGCGATTTTCGAGGCGATTTTTTACGTTTCGTAAATGGAATATCTAGGCGAAGCCTTAATGAGGGGGAATATAGTCCCTGCAATTTCAAATACATGTATTAATACATATAAAATAATATACACAAAAAGCTATATCCTCCTAAATAAACATAGGGAATATAGCTTTTCTTAATTATAATATCATCTGCTTCATTATTGTTTTTTCTACTGTTTAAGCAGTTTTTGCTTCTGCTTCAAATTTGACTTCACCTATATTTTTTTGGATTTTTTGGAGCTGTCCTGTTTTTTGAAGGTGGAATAATAGTGCGTATGCAATGCTTCCTCCAATTAGAGTTGCTCCTAAGAACGAAGGCACATAGAACATCCACGTAAGGCCTGTTCTACCCCAGAAAAGAGTCATAACTGGGTAAGACACGATAGCACCTATAATTCCAGTTCCTATAACTTCGCCTATTACAGCAAAAATCAGACTCCCTTTTGAATATTTGTAGAAAAGTCCAGATAAAAGCGCACCAAATACAGCACCAGTAAGTGCTAGCGGTGGAATTCCCATAAATATCATTCTTATAACTCCTATACTTACAGCACAGAAAAATGCGTACCATGGGCCTAAAAGCACGGCAGCTACTATGTTGATAAGGTGAGCCATTGGGCACATCCCCTCAACTCGAAGAATAGGTGAAATAACTACACCTAAAGCTATAAGCATGGACATTACTACCATTTTTAAATTTGAATTCTGTTTTCTCATCGAAACCTCCTAAGTCGTAATTAATCAAATAAAAAAAGGACATCCACGCAGGAATATCCTTAAGCACTTAGAAAGCATCAAAAGTATTTCCCTACGTCGGCATTATCCGAATCAGGTTACGGGTCGAAGCTTACCTTCCTCTCAGCCTGCTAAACAAGCTCCCCACATAGAAAATTTAACACAATTTTGGATTAAAATCAAGTAATATTTTCAGAATGTTATCTATTAAAATCTTTAATATAGTCCAAGAATGTGATATGATATAAGGTAATGACATATTAAATAATACGAGTTATTCGAGTTTTTATATAGGAGAAATATTATGAGAGTAGATAAATTTTTAAAAGTTTCAAGAATAATAAAGCGAAGAACTGTAGCAAAAGATGCATCCGACGCAGGGGTGGTTATAATAAATGGGAAAGAAGCAAAACCATCAACTAAAGTTAAAGTGGGCGATGTTATAGAAGTAGCATTTGGTGAGAAAATACTTAAGATAAAAGTATTAACTATAAAAGATAGTACAAAAAAAGAGGACGCAGCAGAAATGTATGAGGTTTTAGAATAAAATATAGGAGAAAGTTATGTCTAAAGACAATATTATAAAGTTTAAAGATATTGCCCAAAATAAAAAGGAAAATGATTCCTTAGAAAAAGATAGTTCAAAAAAAAATAGGCTTAAATTTAAGAATATATTTATTCTAGCAATAATAGTCATATCTATAGTTTATCCAGCAGCTTATATTGGGAATCAGATGGTTGCAATGTCTAATTTAAAAAAAGATATACAACAGCTAGAGAAAGAACTTTTGGATATTAAAGCTGAAAATAAAACTATGCAGTCAGAAATAGCTAATTCAAAGAGTAATGAATTTATCGAAAAGATGGCTAGAGAAAAACTTAAAATGGTTAAAAAAGATGAAACTGTTTATATTAAGATAGATTAGAGGTGTACTTATGAAAATCGCAAGTATAGATATAGGAACAAATTCAATGAGACTTCTTATTGCAGACTATGATCAGAAACTTTTAAATAGAAAAAAATATATAAACACCACAAGAATGGGTCAAGGGGTAAACGCTAGTGGAGTAATAAGTGAAGAGGCAATTGAAAGAAATGTAAATTCCTTTGTTGATTTTGTAAATACAGCAAAAAAAGAAAATGCAGAGCAAATCTATGCTATAGGGACTTCAGCGCTTAGAGATTCGAAAAATAAAAAAGATTTCATAGAAAAAGCTAAATCACAAACAGGTGTAGAAATAGAAATAATAAATGGAAATATAGAAGCTGAGCTTGGATTTTATGGAGCGACACTTGGAATAAAAGATAAGCATAGAGTTTTAATTATAGATATCGGTGGGGGTTCTACTGAATTTGTAATAGGCTCAAAAGATGAAGGGGTAATTTTTAGAGAAAGCGTAGATATCGGAGCAGTAAGGCTTACGGAACGGTTTCAGATAACAGACATAGATACTGACAAGAATTTAAATAAGATGTCTAAACATATAAATAAGAAAATTGACCATCTTTCCGATATTGTAAATATGCACAATATAAAGTCAGTTATTGGCATAGGGGGAACTATAACTACTACTTCATCTATAAATCAAAATATGCAGGTGTATGATACGAATAAGATTCATAATAGCACTATAAAAATAGATGATGTGAGGTATATCCTTGATGCCCTAAAGCTAATGAAAACTAGTGAACGTAAAAAAGTTATAGGACTTGAACCAAGTAGAGCAGATATAATTTTAGCAGGGTTAAATATATTTTATAACGTGCTTGATAATTTAGAAATAGATAAGGTTACAGTAAGCGAATATGATAATTTAGAAGGCTTAATATTCTATAAGCTTTCAATTTTGAAGGGAAAATAAAAATTATGATTTATGATATACTTGTTGTTGGAGCAGGGCCTTCAGGAATGATGGCCGCAATTGAAGCTAAAAATAACAGGCCAGATTTAAAAATAGGAATAATAGATAAAAATTCAAGTATGGGAAGAAAGCTTCTTATAACTGGTGGCGGAAGATGTAATATAACTAATAATCAAGATATAGATGACTTTTTTAAATATGTAGTTAGAAATCCTAAATTTCTTTATTCTGCTTTTAGTAGTTTTTCAAATAGAGATTTGATAGATTTTTTTGAGATAAATGGATTGAAAGTAAAGTGCGAAGGAAACAAAATCTATCCTATAGGAGATGATGCAAAGGGTGTTTTGGGAGTGCTTGAAAATAAACTAAGAGAACTTGCGGTAGAATTTATACCAAATTCAACTGTGGCAGCTTTAAAAATTACAGAATCTAGTGCAGGAGAACTTATCTTAATAAACACAGAAGAAGGGGAAACGTTATCGGCAAAAAGAATTATTATAGCAACTGGTGGAGCAAGTTATAAGGCCACTGGTTCGGACGGAGAAATGTTTAAGCTTCTAGAAGGAATGGGAATTGAAATAAAGACAATAATGCCAACGCTAGTTAAGCTAAATTCAAATCAAGAATTTATAATAAAATCTCAGGGGATATCGCTAAATAATACCAAATTTACTATAACTAGTAAGAATAAGAAAATTGCTGAGGTTGAAGGGAGTTTGGTTTTCACTCATAATGGGATAAGTGGACCTTCTGCAATAAATTCAAGCTCATACATTACAGATAAATCACTTTCTGATATAAAGGTATTTATTGATTTTATTCCAGAAATAACGGAGTCAGCTATAAAAGAGGCTATACGAGAAAAAGATAAGAAAAATCTTGATACCAAGCTATCTAAATTTCTCCCAAAGGAATTTATAAAGAATGTACTTTCTTTTGAACTTAAGATGGAACCTTCTATTACAGAAAATCAAATACAAAATATGAAGAAGGAAGAAATTCAAAAGATAGTAAATGCATTTAAATGTGCAGAGCTTAAGCTTACCGGGTATGGTGGACTAAATGAATCTATAGTAACAAGAGGTGGAATAGCTATAAAGGAAATAAATCCCAAAATGCTTAATTTGAAAAAATTTCCCAATATATATGTTTCGGGAGAAATGATAGATGTGGATGCTTTTACAGGAGGATTTAATCTTCAGATTGCATTTTCAACAGGATATCTTGCTGGTAAAAATGCAAGTGATTCTTTTTAAGAAAGATTAAAAATTATGGAAAACTTAACAATAAATGGACTGATAATATACATCTTATTATTTAATATTATAGGATTTATTCAAATGTATATGGATAAAAAATTTGCAGTTAGACACAAACGACGAATAAGTGAAAAGCAGCTTATGCTTACAGCATTTTTTGGAGGGGCTTTAGGTACTTGGATATCTATGTATTTAAATCATCATAAGACAATGAAATTAAAATTTAAAATAGGAGTTCCTATTTTAGTTATATTTAATATATGTATATATTCTATTATTTATAAAGATATATTGTAATTTCAATACTTCAGGTATTGACAAATGTATAAAAAAAACATAAAATTATACATTAGAGAGTAAAAAAACAGGAGGTAGAGATGGAGAAAAATCTTATCGAACTAGTCAATATTAATAAAATATTCGAAGATGATGGCAAGCAAGTCTTGACTAATATAAATTTGGCAATAAAGGAAAAGGAATTTGTGACCTTTTTAGGCCCATCGGGTTGTGGTAAAACTACAACACTTAGAATCATAGGAGGGTTTACCACGCATAGTTCGGGTGAGGTTTTGTTTGATGGAAGCGATATTACAAAAATACCTCCATATAAAAGACAAATTAACACTGTATTTCAGAAGTATGCACTATTCCCGCATTTAAATATATATGAAAATATAGCATTTGGACTTAGAATAAAAAAAATCGATAATAAAACAATAGATAAAAAAGTTAAAAAAATGCTTAAACTTGTGAATCTTGAGGGGTTTGAAAATAGAGAAATACAGTCACTTTCAGGTGGGCAGCAGCAAAGAATTGCGATTGCAAGAGCACTTGTAAATGAACCTAAAGTGTTACTTTTAGATGAGCCCCTAGGCGCACTTGATTTAAAACTTAGAAAAGATATGCAGTATGAACTTAAGACTATGCAACAAGAACTAGGAATAACATTTATATATGTTACTCATGATCAAGAAGAAGCGCTTACTATGTCGGATAGAATAGTAATTATGAAAGATGGAATAATTCAGCAAATAGGAACGCCAGAAGATATATATAATGAACCTATGAACCGTTTTGTTGCAGACTTTATAGGTGAGAGCAATATAATGAATGGAATGATGATAGCTGATTATAAATGCGTTATAAATAATGTTGAATTTGAATGTGTAGATAAAGGCTTTGATAAAAATGAGTTTGTAGACATTGTAATAAGACCTGAGGATTTAGTTTTAGTAAATGAAGATGAATCTGATATTAAGGGAATTGTTACAGATGTGGTATTCAAAGGAGTACACTATGAAATCATAGTAGTGGATGATTTTGATAAAAAAGAATGGATGGTTCATTCGATACACAATGCAAAGGTGGACAGTAAAGTAGGGCTTAAATTTGAACCAGAAGCTATTCATATTATGAGAAAGGAAGTTGGGTAATTGAAAAATAACAAACGCTTATTAACTTCCCCATATACAGTATGGACTATTTTGTTTACAATAGTTCCACTATTTATAATAGTTTTTTATTCATTTGCACAAAGGGATGCATTTGGGGACATTGTATATAAATTTACTTTAGATAATTATAAAGAATTTTTTGCACCTATTTATATTAATGTATTTTGGCGTTCTTTAAAATTGTCGCTTGTAAGCACTGTTGTATGCCTACTATTAGGATATCCTATGGCGTTTATTATGAGTAGAGCCAAGGGTTTAAAGCAAAATATGATGGTAATGCTGTTTATTTTACCGCTTTGGACGAATTTTTTACTAAGAACATATGCATGGATGGGATTATTAAGAGAGCAAGGTATAATAAATGAAGTGTTAATGAAGATAGGATTAATTGATGAGCCAATAAAGATGTTATATACTAGTGGAGCAGTAGTTCTAGGAATGGTATATAACTTTCTTCCGTTTATGGTACTGCCTATATTTTCGGTGTTATCTAAAATGGATAAGAGCCTTATTGAAGCCGCAAGGGATCTAGGGGCTAATGAAGTTAATGTATTTTCAAAAATTATATTTCCATTAAGTTTTCCTGGAGTTGCTACGGGTATAGTAATGGTGTTTATGCCAGCAGTATCTACGTTTGTTATATCAGACCTTTTAGGTGGTGGACAGACAATACTTCTTGGAAATCTTATACAAAATCAATTTATGGCAGCTAGAAACTGGCAGTTTGGATCATCTGTTTCAGTTATTATGATGATATTTCTTATTTTATCTATGGGCTACTTTGCGAAGCATAGCTCTAAAGATGGAGGTGGAAAATTATGGTAAAACTGAAATCTATCTTAGCTAATATATACAGTTTTCTTATATATGCGTTTTTATATATTCCAATAGTTGTACTTATTGTATTTTCTTTCAATGATTCAAAGTACAGAGGAAATTGGAGTGGATTTACTTTTAGATGGTATCAGGAACTATTTTCTGACCCAGACATTATGAGTGCATTATACACAACTTTTGTAGTAGCTATAACAGCTTCTGTAATTGCGACTATAATAGGGACTATAACTGCAGTTGGGATTCATAGTTTAAAGCCAAAATATAAAAAAATATTTATAAATTTAACATATATTCCAATGATAAGCCCAGATATAGTAATAGGTATATCACTACTTACTCTATTTGTTATTATGAAATTGAATCTTGGGTACATAACTCTAATTCTTGCTCATATAACATTTAATATTCCGTATGTTATTTTTGCGGTACTTCCTAAATTACAGCAATTGGATCCACACTTGGAGGAAGCGGCACTGGACCTAGGGGCAACACCTTCACAGGCATTTTTCAAGGTAATATTGCCTGAAATAACACCGGGAATTTTGACAGGGGCGTTAATGGCATTTACACTTTCGTTAGATGACTTTATGGTAAGTTTCTTTACTACAGGATCAGGCGTAGCAACATTATCAATAAAGATATATTCTATGACAAAGAGAGGTGTAAGTCCTACTATAAATGCACTTTCTAGTATAATGTTCATAGTACTTCTGACTATAATGTTTATTGTTCAAATTAGACAAAATAGAGAACCTAAACATGTTTATTTAAAAGAAGGTACTAAGGAACCGGCAACTGAAATTATTTAATAAATAACAAGGAGGAGTTAAAGAAATTGAAAAGAATACTATTGGCACTTACTTTAGCAGTAAGTATGGTGTTTTCTCTTGTGGGCTGCGGAGGATCGAGTTCAAAAGAGGTTTTAAATGTTTATAATTGGGGCGATTATATTGACAAGCAAGTATTACGTGATTTTGAGAAAGAATTTGACGTAAAAGTAAACTATGAAGAATATGCTACAAATGAAGAAATGCTTGCTAAAATTCAAGCGGGTGGAACGGCATATGATGTTATATTTCCATCAGAGTATATGATTGAATATATGATATCAAAAGACTTGTTATATGATCTTAATTATGAAAATCTAGATAATTTCAAAAACATTGATGAAAGATTTACCAACTTAGCTTATGATGCTAACAGTAAGCATTCTGTACCATATCTTTGGGGAACAATGGGTATAGTATACAATAAGAATATGGTAACTGAGCCAGTAGACTCTTGGAATATATTGTGGGACGAAAAGTATAAGGGGAAAATACTTATGCTTGACTCATCAAGAGACACAATAGGGGTAACTCTAAAAATGTTAGGATATTCACTTAATACAAAAAATATGAACGAGTTAAATGCTGCAAAGGAAAAACTTATAGCTCAAAAACCGTTAGTTAAGGCTTATGAGGTTGATACCTACAAAGATCAGATGATTGCAGAAGAAGGCGCAATGGCACTTTGTTGGTCTGGAGACGCTATGCTTCTTGCAGCTGAAAATGAAAATCTTGCATATGCTATCCCAAAAGAGGGAACAAACCTTTGGTTTGATGGCATGGCAATTCCAAAAACTTCAAAGAATAAAGACCTTGCAGAAAAGTTTGTAAACTATATGATGAGACCTGAAGTAGCTGCAAAGAATAGCGAATATATAAAATTCGCTTCTCCAAATAAAGCGGCATTAGAATTCCTTCCAGAGGAAGAAGTTAATAATGAAAATCTTTATCCAACTGGGGATTTAACAAAGCTTGGAGAAGTATTTTTAGATCTAGGAGAATTTACAACAGAGTATGATAAGGCTTGGACTGAAATAAAGTCTTCATAATCTTTTAATAAAAAAAGATGATTGTTTCATTACAATCATCTTTTTTTAAAAGATTTTTAAAAGAAAGGGAAAATTATGGCTCAAATAAAGCATGGTGCAGACACAAATGAAATAAAATCAAAATATGGATTGGAGAAATTGGTGGATTACAGTTCAAATGTAAATATTTTTTCACCATCTGGAGTAGATAGTATTTTAGCATCAATAACTTCTAGTGATTTAAATTACTATTTAGATATAAATTATACTGATTTGAGAACAAGAATATCTAATCGATATAATCTTGAAAAAGAGAATGTAATACTTGGGAATGGATCTACAGAGATAATGTTTCTTATAATGAGATTAGAATACATAAAAAAGGTAGGTATAATAAGTCCTACGTTTGGAGAATATGAAAGAGCGGCAAGACTGGCAGGAAAAGAAGTAGTAGATTTATTTTACAATAAAGATTTTTCAATAAATATAGCGCAAATAGAAGAAAATATAAAAGATATAGATCTTTTAGTGATATGTAATCCCAATAACCCGTCAGGAAACATAAATGATTTAGAAAAAATTATAGAAATATGCAAAACTAATAATAAATTACTAATGGTAGATGAAACGTTTATAGAATTTTCGGACTTAGAAAAAAGTTACACAGCACTTAATTATCTAGATAGATATGACAAAATTATTGTAATAAGAGCAGTAACCAAATTCTATGCGCTTACTAGTGTAAGGCTAGGATATGGATTTTCCGGCGAAAATATAATAAGAGATCTTTGGGCAATTAAAGAGCCTTGGACCATAAATATATTTGCTGAAAAATTAGTAGAGGTAATATATGACTGTGAATTTTTAAGGAGCAGTAGAGATTTCTATAAGGATGAAATCCAAAGGTTTATTTTCAAGCTTAGAGAAATCGATGAAATAAATGTGTATGATACTGTAACAAATTTTATACTTATAGAAATAAAAAATGGAAAGACTTCTAACTGGGTTAAGGAATATATGATTAAATACCATGGAATTTTAATAAGGGACTGTAGTAATTTTAAAGGACTTAATGAGTCTTTTATAAGAATAAATATAAAAGATAAAGAGGCTAATGATAATTTTTTAAGATGTTTTAAAGATGGAATTTATAATTAGGAGTGTATTATGGCAAAAAAAATAATGATACAGGGAACCTCATCAGGAGCAGGAAAAAGTATAGTGTGTACCGCACTTTGTAAAATATTTACAGAAGATGGATATAGTGTAGTTCCTTTTAAATCGCAAAATATGGCATTGAATTCATTTGTTACAGAAGATGGATTAGAGATGGGGAGAGCTCAGGTTGTTCAAGCAGAGGCCTGTAATAAAAAACCACTTGTTGAAATGAATCCACTACTTTTAAAACCAGCGGGAAATAATGTTTCACAAATAATACTAATGGGGAAAATATACGATAGTTTAGATAGTTTTTCATTTAAGAAGATAAAATCTGATTTAAAACCTATTATATTTGAGGCATATAAAAACCTAGAAAAAGACAATGATATAGTAGTAATTGAAGGTGCGGGAAGTCCAGCGGAGATAAATATAAATGAAGATGATATAGCAAATATGGGAACTGCAGAGATGTTGGATGCTCCTGTTATACTGGTTGCGGATATTGACAGAGGAGGGGTTTTTGCTTCTATATATGGCACAATAATGCTTTTAAAAGAAGAAGAAAGAGATAGAATAAAAGGGGTAATAATAAATAAATTTAGAGGAAGAAAAGAGCTTTTGCAAGATGGAATAGACAAGATAGAGGAGCTTGTTCAAAAACCTGTTTTGGGAGTAATTCCATATATAAACATAAACTTGGAAGATGAAGATTCTTTGACTGAAAAATATAATGTTTTAAAAAATAGAGAAGATGATATTAATATAGAAATCATAAGATTGCCGCATATATCAAATGCAACTGATTTTGAGATTTTGAGACACATTGATAATGTAAACATAAGATATGTAAATATAGATGAGAGTCTTAATAATCCAGATCTTATAATAATTCCAGGGACTAAGAATACGATTGAAGATTTACTTGAATTAAAGCGAGGCAGACTATATAAGCAGATATATGAATTAAATAGAAGACGAAATATACCAGTTATTGGAATCTGTGGTGGATATCAAATGCTTGGGAAAATAATAAAAGATCCTCTTGGAGTAGAGTCGTCTGTAGGAGAAATTTCTGGACTTGGACTTCTTTCACATGAAACTATATTTGAAGAAGAAAAAGTTACTACTCAAACCAAGGCAAAGGTCACTATGAATTTTAGAGAAGGTAGTATTTTTAGTGGGATTGAGGATATGGAGCTTACGGGATATGAGCTTCATTGTGGTATTACAAATATAGATAAAGAAAAAGATTTTATTTTTACAGAAGTACAAACGGGTAGACTGGATAAAAATGATGGCGCAGTAAATGAAGATCAAAATGTGCTTGGAACATATCTTCATGGCATTTTTGACAATGAGGAATTTAGTAAAAAGATTATATCAAATATTAGAAAACAAAAAGGTATTGAAGAAAACTTAGAGAATGATTTTAATTATGAAGAATTTAAAAAAGCAGAATATATAAAGCTTGAAAAGCATTTTAGAGAAAATTTAGATATAAATAAGATATATGAACTTATTTATTAGCATAAGAAATGGAGGGCGGATGCCCTCCATTTCTATAATACATAAAGATATACAGTCAAAAATTGAAGTGCTGTTCCAATTAGAACTAAAAAGTGAAATACATCATGAAAATTTAAAAATTTAAAGTTAGGTTTTTTTATTATATAGAAAATTCCGCCGATAGTATAACTTACACCACCTAAAGCCAATAAAATTAAACCGGGAGTTGGTAGTATTTCTATTATATCTTTAAAAAAGAACACAATCATCCAACCTAAAACTATATAAAATACAGTGCCTATAAATCTAGGAACATTAAAAAAACATAGTTTTAAGACTATTCCTGTCATAGCAAGACCCCAAATAAGAAAAAATAATTTAAAACCAAAACTTTGATTTTTAATTGCAAGACAAAATGGGGTGTATGATCCAGCAATCAAAACATATATCATCGCATGATCTAGTTTTCTAAAAAATATTAATTTATCTTTTGGAAGAGTAAGACTGTGATATATGCCGCTAGAAAAATATAGCATAAACATAGATGTTGTAAATATTAGCCCAGATATTAAGCTTACGTTGTAAAAACTTAGATTAAGTTTTTGGTTCATTACCACCATAACTATGGCTATTAATGATAGTCCAGCTCCTATGTAATGACTGATTGCACTTACGGGATCTCTTAATTTAATATTCATATTTTCCTCCTGATTTTTAAAAGTCTAACATGTAGTATTGAAAACCATATGTTATAAATTATATTAGCATACCAATTTATAATTGTAAATAATAATTTAAAATACTTAGAAAAGTTATTTTTTTTTATGTAAGGATTGACAAAATAATAATTAGTGGTATAATTTGGTTATACATAAATAGAGGTGCGGTTGAATAGGTAGATGTGAAATGTTAAAGCTGGGGGGCTGATGTTCATATTGAAGGTGTCAACTGCCGAAGGTATTACATGATTATCACCCAATATTGTAATATCTGGTATGTAAACTATAGTTTGCTACTGTCATGGATAAGGTTTCTATGGAGTGCTGTTTATGTCACATTTGTGGCATATACTGCGCTCTTTTTTGCGTGCTATGCCAATGCGAAAATAAGGAGGGAATTTAAATTGAAATCAACAATCAGATTAAGAATGAGTGCTCATGATGCTCATTATGGCGGAGGACTTGTAGACGGAGCGAGAATGCTTGGTTTGTTTGGAGATGTCGCTACAGAACTTTTAATTCAAAAAGATGGTGATGAAGGTTTATTTAAGGCTTATGAAGAAGTCGAGTTTTTAGCTCCAGTTTATGCAGGTGACTACATAGAAGCAGTCGGAGAAATAATTGAAGTTGGAAATACTTCAAGAAAAATGAAATTTGAAGCTAGAAAAGTAATAGTACCAAGACCAGATATTAATGATTCTGCATGCGATATTCTAGATGAGCCGATAGTTGTTTGTAGAGCAGTTGGAACTTGTGTGGTTCCAAAAGATAAAAAAAGAAAATAATTCGAGATAATCATTTTTTTTCCAAAATAGATTCCGAATAATCAAAACTATAATGCTATTCTAAAAATTATTAAAATAATAGGAGGATTTAAATATGAAAGGATGTAAGTACGGAACACATAGAGTAATCGAGCCAGTTGGAGTTTTACCTCAACCAGCGTTAAAAATAAACAATGATATGAATATATTTGACAATGAGATACTTATAGATGTATCTGCATTAAACATAGACTCAGCTAGCTTTACTCAAATTGAAGAAGCTGCAGGTCATGATATAGAAAAGATAAAAGAGATGATACTTTCTATAGTTGCAGAGCGTGGAAAAATGCAAAACCCAGTTACAGGATCAGGCGGAATGCTTATAGGAACTATAGAAAAAATAGGTCCAGATCTTGTAGGAAAAACAGATTTAAAAGTAGGAGATAGAATTGCTACACTAGTATCATTATCACTTACTCCGCTTCAAATAAACGAAATAAAAGATATTAAGCCAGACATTGATAGAGTAGAAATAAGCGGAAAAGCAATATTATTCGAAAGTGGAATATATGCAGTTCTTCCTAAAGATATGAATGAAACACTTGCACTTGCAGCACTTGACGTTGCAGGAGCTCCAGCTCAAGCAGCTAAACTTGTTAAGCCAGGAGACAGCGTTGTTATACTTGGTGCAGCTGGTAAATCAGGAATGATGTGCTGTTATGAAGCTAAAAAACGTGTTGGTCCAACAGGAAACGTTATAGCAGTAGTTAGAAAAGAAAGCGATATCAAAAAACTTATGGATGCAGGATTTGCTCACAAAGTTGTAGTAGCAAGTGCTCAGAAACCAGTAGAAGTATTAAACGCTGTACTTGAAGCTAACTGTGGTCAAGAAGTAGATATTACAATAAACTGCGTTAATATAGAAAATACTGAGATGTCATCAATTCTTCCTGTAAAAGATGGTGGAACTGTATACTTCTTCTCAATGGCAACATCTTTCACTAAAGCAGCGCTTGGAGCAGAAGGTGTTGGTAAAGACGTTAATATGATAATCGGAAATGGATATACTAAAGACCATGCTGCAATAACTCTTGAAGAGTTAAGAGAGTCAAAAGAACTTAGAGAAATCTTTGAAAAGCAATATGTATAATTTAAACTAAGACCATACCCCAGAATGTTTTAGTAAGTTATTTGGGCTGTAGTAAAATACAGCCCAATCAAGATAACTCATAAATTTTAAAGAACTCAGAAAAGGAGAAACAAAATGAAAGTAGACAGAAGACATGAACTATTTCCAAATGTTTCAGATCAAGAATGGAATGATTGGCAGTGGCAGGTTAGAAACAGAATTGAAACTGTAGACCAATTAAAACAGTACATACCTTTAACTCCAGAAGAAGAAAAAGGTGCTCAAGAGTGTCTAAAATCACTTAGAATGGCAATAACGCCTTACTATTTATCACTAATAGATCCAGAAGATCCAAATGATCCTGTTAGAAAACAAGCTATTCCTTCAGTGGAGGAACTTTATAGAGCGGAAGAAGATCAAGAAGATCCACTACATGAAGATGTAGACTCTCCAACACCTGGATTAACTCATAGATATCCAGATAGAGCACTTATACTTGTTACAGACCAATGTTCTATGTACTGTAGACATTGTACAAGAAGAAGATTTGCAGGACAAAACGATTCAGCAGTTCCGATGGATCAAATTCAAAAATCTATAGAATATATTAGAAATACACCTCAAGTAAGAGACGTACTTCTTTCTGGAGGAGATGCACTTCTTATGTCTGATGATAGATTAGAGCAAATCATCAAGCAGCTTAGAGAAATTCCTCATGTAGAAATAATTAGACTTGGATCAAGAACTCCAGTAGTTCTTCCTCAAAGAATAACTCCAGATTTTGTAAATATGTTAAAGAAATATCACCCAATTTGGTTAAATACACATTTCAATCACTCAAATGAAATAACAGAAGAGTCAAAAAGAGCATGTGAGCTTATGGCAGATGCAGGAATTCCACTTGGAAATCAATCTGTACTTTTAAGAGGTATCAACGACTGCACACATGTTATGTTGAAACTTGTTAATGATCTAGTAAAAATAAGAGTAAGACCATACTATATCTATCAATGTGACCTTTCACTTGGGCTATCTCATTTCAGAACACCAGTAGCAAAAGGTATTGAGATAATAGAAGGCCTAAGAGGACATACTTCAGGATACTGTGTACCAACATTTGTTGTAGATGCTCCTGGAGGAGGAGGAAAAACTCCAGTTATGCCTAATTATGTAATTTCTCAAAGTCATAATAAAGTTATTTTAAGAAACTTTGAAGGTGTAATTACAACTTATGATGAGCCAACTAATTATACGCCAGGATGTACTTGTGATGTCTGTACAGGAAAGAAAAAAGTTCATAAAGTAGGAGTAGCAGGTCTTCTAAATGGAGAAAATGCAACAATGGAACCTGTAGGACTAGAAAGAAATGAAAGAGGACACCATTAGAAATGGATTTTCTTAAAGATTATAATTCGATATCTTTTATAGGGATGTCGAAGAATGCTGGAAAAACAACAACTCTTAATTATTTTATAGACAAGGCCAGGGGGAAATACACCCTTGGTCTGTCATCTATTGGGAGAGACGGAGAGACTGTAGACAGAGTTACAAGTACTGAAAAACCCAAAATATATATATACAAAAACACGATAATAGCTACATGTGCTAATTGTTATAAGCTTTCAGATGCGACTCTAGAAATATTAGAAGTTACAAATATAAATACTCCATTAGGACATATTCTAATTGTAAGAGCAATTTCTGATGGATATGTAGAAATTGCAGGGCCTTCTACAACTTCTGATATGAGATATATAATTGAAGCTATGAAGTTTTGGGGTGCAGAAAAGATATTTATAGATGGAGCTTTGTCTAGAAAAAGCTTGGCATCTCCTACAGTAGCAGAAGCTACAGTTTTATCTACAGGAGCATCGCTTTCTAATGATATTGGAAAAGTAGTTAGAGAAACTGTATTATCGTATGAACTGTTAAATATAGATAAATTAGACAACTTAAAAATAATAGAAATAATAAAAAATTTGAACAGCACTAATATAATCAAAGATTTTACAAAGCGCACAGGGTGCCTTGCTATAATTAACAATAAAGATGAGCTTGTATACTCTGATTGTAGTACAATATTAGGAAAAGAAAGTAAAATTATAGATAATATAGACTTAACGACTAGGTATGTATATACGTCAGGCGCTATAACTGATACTTTTGTAGAGTCTTTGTTAAAAAATACAACTAAAAAACATAGGGTAAGTATAATTGTAGACGACGGAACAAAACTTTTTATAAGCGAAGAGAATAAGTTGCGTCTAAAACATAGAAATATAGATTTATTGGCAGTTGATAAAATAAATATTTGTGCTATAACGGTAAATCCTTATTCAGCTCAAGATTATTCTATGGATTCAAGCATACTAATATCTAGATTACAAAAAGATATCGAGCTTCCTATTTTTGATGTTAAAGGAGTATAGTCGTGAGATTTTTAAGTAAAGACCAAAAAGAAAAAATAGGATATTACTATATATTAGATCAAATAGATACGGTTACTAGTGTAGGAACAGAGTTTAAATATAATGCAAAACCATATACAAGCACTAGAAAAGCTGAATTGCTTAAAGAACTTGATAATACAGAGTTATTTATAAATAAAATTGTAACAAATGATAACATAGATACAGATGCATATTTTTGTATGTGTAAATTCAAAGACTTAAGAGCTACTTTGAAAAAGCTTAATGATGGAAGAATAATGGATGAAATTGAGCTTTTTGAGATGAAATCTTTTTCAAAATTGTGCAAAGACATACAAATTGAGTATGAAAAAGCAGATATAAATATACCTGAAATTCAATTCAAGAATGTAAGCGAAGTATTTAGTATTTTAGATCCAGATAATCTAGATATAGATACTTTTTATATCTACGATTCCTACTCTTTAGAACTTAAAAATTTAAGACACGATAGAGGTGTTTTAGAGTCAAAAATATCTAAAGAAAAAGATGATGTTGAAAAAGAAAAATTGCTAAATGAAAGATTGCAACTTGTATCATTAGAAAACGATGTTGAATATGGGATAAAAAAAGATCTATCTAAGAAACTTAAAATTTATGTAGATGATTTAGTCCATAATACAAATACTATAGGTTATATGGATTATTTATTAGCAAAAGCAAAACTTTTTCATAAAACTGGAGCTATAAGACCTAGGATTTGTACTGAAAAATCATCAATATTGGAACTTGGAAAAGTTTATAATCCGTACTATTCATCAATTTTAGAAAAAAAAGGAAAACATATGACTCGCCTTGATATAAAGCTTCAAAAAGGCCTAACTCTCCTTACTGGGGCAAATATGGGAGGAAAGAGTATATGTATGAAGACGGTAACGCTCAACGTATTGCTTGCCAATTTAGGTATGTATATTTATGCAGAAAATGCTGATATTCCTGTAGTTGATTTTATATATATGATTTCTGATGACTTACAAAATGTTGAAAGTGGGCTTAGTACATTTGGAGCAGAGATTATATATTTAAAGAAGATAATATCTGCAAGTAAACATAAAGATGGACTTATCGTACTTGATGAGCTTGCACGTGGAACCAATCCGCATGAAGGAAAGATTTTACTTCAATCAGTTATTGATTTTTTCAAAAATCAAAACTCGTATACATTTATATCAACACATTTTGATGGGATTTCAAGAAATGAAATAAGACACCTTCAAGTAGTTGGTATAAGTAAGATAAATTTTGAAAAACTTACTCAGCTTATAGAACTAAATAAAAATAAAGCTTTAGATATAATTCAAGAATATATGGATTATTCAGTAGAGGAAACTTGCGATGAAGAAGTTCCTCAAAATGCACTTCAAATAGCAAAATTATTAGGGCTTGATAGTAATAGTTTATAAATTGAATTAAAATAAAGTATAATAAAAAGGAAGGATGGTATTTGGATGAATAGTAAGTTAAACTTGAATCAAACTCTAGTTGATGAATCAAGAGAAATATCCAAAAGAATAGCCGAAGATACTCAGAAGTTTATAGAAAGGCATTCAACGGTTACAGTAGAAAGAACTGTATGTCGTTTATTAGGAATAGATGGAGTTAATGATTTGGGAGTGCCACTTCCAAATATTGTAGTGGAAAACATACAAGCTTCTAATGCTTTAGGTTTGGGAGCAGCAATCTACATAGGAAATGCTGTACTTAAATATGATTTGACACCACAGGAAGTAGCAGAGAAGGTAGCTGCTGAAGAACTTGATTTACCTAAAATTCCTATGGGCGATATGTTTGAAATAAAACTTAAGCTAGATGAAATTGCAAAAGCAACTGTAGATAGAATTGCTAAAAATAGAGCAAAAAGGGAAGCTTATTTAAATGAGTTTGGAGATAAAACTGGACCATATTTATATGTAATCGTTGCAACTGGAAATATATATGAAGATATTACACAGGCTGTTGCTGCTGCAAAGCAAGGGGCAGATATAATAGCGGTAATAAGAACTACAGGGCAGTCGCTTCTTGACTATGTTCCATATGGAGCTACTACAGAAGGTTTTGGAGGAACATATGCAACTCAGGAAAACTTCAGACTTATGAGAGCAGCGCTTGATGAAATTGGAGAAGAACTTGGAAGATATATTAGACTATGCAACTACTGCTCAGGACTTTGTATGCCTGAGATAGCAGCTATGGGAGCTATTGAAAGACTTGATGTAATGCTTAATGATGCTCTTTATGGAATACTTTTTAGAGATATAAATATGAAGAGAACTATGGTAGACCAGTATTTCTCTAGAATAATAAATGGATTTGCTGGAGTAATTATAAATACTGGAGAAGATAACTATCTTACTACAGCAGATGCTTATGAAGAAGCACATACAGTGCTTGCATCTCAATTTATAAATGAGCAATTTGCTTTAACAGCAGGACTTCCAGAAGAACAAATGGGACTAGGTCATGCTTTTGAAATGGAACCGGGGCTTAAAAATGGATTCTTATATGAATTAGCACAAGCTCAGATGGCGAGAGAAATTTTCCCAAAGGCACCACTAAAATATATGCCTCCTACTAAATTTATGACAGGAGATATATTTAAAGGTCATATTCAAGATACTTTATTTAATATGATTACTATTATGACAAACCAAAAGCTTCATCTTCTTGGAATGCTTACAGAAGCTATCCATACTCCATTTATGTCAGATAGAGCGCTTTCTATAGACAATGCGAAATATATATTCAATAATATGGCTGATATAAGCTCAGAAATAGAATTTAAAAAAGACGGCTTAATGCAAAAAAGAGCTAATGAAGTTCTTGAAAATGCAAATGCACTTCTAAAAGAAATCGAAAAGAATGGCTTATTTACTACTTTAGAAAAAGGTATTTTTGGTGGAGTTAAGAGACCTATTGATGGTGGAAAAGGACTTCAAGGGGTAGTTATAAAAGATGATAAATACTATAATCCATTCATAGATTTAATGTTAAATAGGTAGGAGGTTGCATTATGAGTTCAGGACTATATTCAATGGAGTCAAAGGAATTTGACAAAGAATTAGATTTAACGAAATTAAAACCTTACGGTGATACTATGAATGATGGTAAGGTTCAGATAAGCTTTACACTTCCAGTGGAAGATTGCGAAAAATCAATAGAAGCTGCAAAAGAGCTTGCAAAGAAAATGGGAATTGAGGAACCTTCAGTAGTTCACCATGCTCCATTAGATAAGAATTTTACATTTTTTGTAGTTTATGGAGGATTAACACATACTGTAAACTATGACGATATAGTAGTTCAAAGCATAGAAGTAGATACTATGGATATGCATCAGGTTGATGATTATATAAAAAATAATCTTAAGAGAAAAATTGTAGTTATCGGTGCAAGTACAGGAACTGATGCTCATACAGTTGGTATAGATGCTATAATGAATATGAAGGGATATGCAGGGCACTATGGTCTTGAAAGATATGATATGATAGAAGCATATAACCTTGGAAGCCAGGTTACGAATGAAGAATTTATCGATAAAGCCAAGCAGTTAAATGCAGATGTGCTTTTAGTTTCTCAGACAGTTACTCAAAAGAATGTACACATACAAAACTTAACAGAATTAGTTGAACTTCTAGAAGCTGAAGGATTAAGAGAAAAAGTAGTACTTCTTTGTGGCGGTCCAAGAATAAGCCATGAACTTGCAAAAGAATTAGGATATGATGCAGGTTTTGGCCCTGGAAAATATGCAGATGACGTAGCTTCATTTGCAGTAACAGAAATGTTTGAAAGAATAAATAAATAAAATAAATCAAAAAAGGAGGATTCTACAATGAATCTTCCTTTTTTTGTACGCAGATTTGTATTTCTGTTATAAATTCATCTATTAAACTGGATTCGTGAACATCGATATGGTAAATTTCAAGAGGTGAAGACACTAGCTTAAATTGGTTATTTTGAGCGTATTCAGCTATCTTTAAAATATAGTAGTTTGTTTGATTGTAATTACCTTTATATTTTACTGATAGATATTCGCCTTCAGGGATTATGAAGTCACAATTGTTAATATCATTTACTTCAAAGAATACAGAACTATACTTACTGTATTTTATAGAATCTTTAAAATCAAATGATTCCATATTGTTAAGATGATTTATATCTATATCAACAGTTGATCCAATAGTGCTATTTCCTAAAATATAAAGCTTTTGTTGGTGTTTTTCCTGAAGTTTCTTTATCATAAGATCCACTTCTTCTTCTCTCATTATAGAATCATTTAAATGAATACATTGTCTTTCTTCAATGAATATTTTTTTTATCTTTCCAAAATTTTTTTCTGATGATTCTTTTAAAATATTAGCTTTTCTTTTTGAAATATTATATTTTAAATTTTCAAGCTCATGAATTTTTTTATCTATTGCATTTTCTTCAAGCTCTAATATAGAAAGAGTTGTATTTACAGTCCTATTTTGAAGAAATTCTTTTATTTTTTTCATTCCAAATCCAAGATTTCGAAGTTCTTTTATTATATTTAAAGTGGTTATATCTAAAAGACTATACATTCTATATCCATTAGTATCTCTTTTAGGATTTAAGATACCTATCTTTTCATAGTATCTTAAAGAATCTTTACCTATATTATATATTTTAGATATTTCATTTATCTTATAGTAATCTTTCATAAACTTCTCCTTGAAATCTTATTAAATTTAAAAAGCATTAATTTATCTATTGACCTTAGTATTATACTATAGTTTATCATATAAATAAGAAAAGATGAAAGGAGATGACAGAAATGAGAATAAAAACTTTTCTTAATTATGCGGTTCCATCAATAGTAGCTATGTGGGTTTTTTCATTATATACTATGGTAGATGGTCTATTTGTTGCAAATTTTGTAGGGCCTACAGCTATGGCTTCTGTAAATATTGCAATGCCTACTATAAATTTAATATTTGCATTGTCATTACTATTTTCTACAGGAACGTCTACAATAATAGCAGTAAGTTTTGGAAGGGGTAAATACAAAGAAGCAAATGAAATATTTACAACAAATACAATTGTATTGATAATACTTTCAATATTTATAACTGTTTTTGGACTTATTAATATTGAAAATATAGCAAAATTTTTAGGAGCTACAACAAATACAGAAAAAATGGTGATTGAATATCTAGGAATAATTTTATTATTTGCTGTATTTTTTATAGTTTCATATCAATTTGAAGTTCTTGTTAAGACTGATGGTTTTCCAAGACTAGCAACGTGGGGCGTTATTTCAAGTGCGCTTACAAATGTGGTGCTCGATTATATTTTTATAGTTCATTTTGGTTGGGGGGTAAAAGGAGCGGCACTAGCCACTGGACTTTCACAGGTTGTATCGACCATATTATTTGCAAGTTATTTTATCAGCAAAAGATCAAAATTATCTTTTATAAAGATTGATTTTAGAATAATAAAAGATGGGTTATACAAAAAGATAATAGCCTTAGGGGTTTCTGATAGTTTAACGGAACTTTCGGCAGGGATAACAGTATTCGTATTTAACCAAACAATATTAAGCGTAATTGGAGAACAGGGGATAGTGACATACACCATAATATCATATGCGAATCTACTTGTGCTCATGACAATGATTGGAATAGCACAAGGGATGCAACCTCTAGTAAGTTTTTATTTAGGCAAAGAGGATACGGATACGTGTAAATACTTTTTGAGACTTGCAGCTATAATGGCGACTATCTGTACTGCTATTATTATGTATTTAAGTATATTTAAAACAGATATTATAGTAGGGGCTTTTATAGGTAAACAAGATCAAGCTTTGTATGAATATTCATTGAAGGCCTTTAGATTATTCTCACTATCATTTATGGTTGTAGGATTTAATATATTGATATCAGGATATTTTGTGGCAGTAGAGGATGCATTTAGAGCTATAACTATTTCACTTTCAAGAGGATTGTTTGTACTTGTGTTTTCACTTTTGGGCATGGTTTTTATTTTTGGTGAAATGGGGATTTGGCTTTCAACTTTTGTGTCAGAATGTATAGTGCTTGTGATGTCAATTATATTTTATAAGGGTTATAGAAAAAAAATATATGTAGATGAAATGAATTTGAGTCAAGTTAAGAATATTGAAGAAAGTTATTAAATTATGAACTTATAACAGCGGTATCCATTTACTGCTGTTATTTTATTTAACCTAGATTTAACAATTAGTTTATGTACACGTATTGATTTATCTGTAAAGCTATTGTATTATTAAATGATAAGAGGAAACAGGAGGACAATATGGATAAAAAGAAATACTATGTAACTACACCTATTTATTATCCAAGTGGAAAATTACACATTGGACATACTTACTGCACTGTAGCAGCAGATGCGATAGCTAGATATAAAAGATTTTTGGGCTATGATGTTATGTTTCTTACAGGAACAGATGAACATGGAGAAAAGATACAAAAGAAAGCTCAAGAATTAGGACTTGAGCCAAAAGTTTATCTTGATGGAATGATAGATGATATAAAAAAATTATGGGAGACTATGGAGATTTCTTATGACCAATTTATAAGAACTACAGATGAAGACCATGAGAAACAAATAGAAGAAATTTTTACAAAGCTATATGAAAAAGGCGACATATACCTAGGGTCATATGAGGGGAATTATTGTGTTCCGTGTGAATCTTTTTGGACGGATGCACAATTACAAGACGGAAAGTGTCCGGATTGTGGAAGAGCAGTAGAAAAGAGAAGTGAGGAGTCATACTTCTTTAAACTTTCGAAATATCAAGATAGACTTATTCAATACTATAAGGACTATCCAGATTTTTGCTTCCCAGAAAGCCGAAAAAATGAAATGATGAATAACTTCATTTTAAAAGGATTGGAAGACCTTTCAGTATCAAGAACTACTTTTGATTGGGGTATAAAAGTTCCATTTAATCCTAAACATGTAGTTTATGTATGGATAGATGCACTATGTAACTATATCACTGCATTAGGATATAGTTCTAATTCAGAAAAGTTTCAAAAATATTGGCCAGCAGATGTGCATTTAGTGGGAAAAGAAATTGTAAGATTCCATACAATAATATGGCCAGCGCTTCTTATGGCATTAGAACTTCCACTCCCTAAAAAAGTATTTGGACATGGATGGATAATGTTTGCAGAAGATAAGATGAGTAAATCTAAAGGAAATATTGTATATCCAGAGCCACTTATAGAAAGATATGGAACAGATGCACTTAAGTATTTCCTTCTTAGAGAATTTGTATTTGGACAAGATGGAAACTATACAAATAGAAACTTTATAACTAGAATAAACTCAGATCTTGTAAATGACCTTGGAAATCTGCTTTCTCGTACTATATCAATGGTTGAGAAATATAACAATTCAAATATTCCTGCACCTAAAAAAGCGACAGAATTTGATGCAAGTTTAATTGAAATAGCTAAAAACATGCCTTCAAAAGTTGACAAAGCTATGGAAGAATTACAATTTAGTGAGGCATTTGAAGAAATTTGGAAGCTTATAAGAAGATGTAATAAATATATAGATGAAACTATGCCTTGGGCACTTGCTAAGGATGAGACTAGAAAAGATGAACTTGATACAGTTCTTTATAATCTTTCAGAGTGTCTTAGAATGGTTGCAGTAATGATAAGCCCTATGCTTCATGTTACTGCAGGCAAAATGTTTGAACAGCTTAATACTCCAGAAGACCTAAGAATATATGAAACTGTTTCTGAATTTGGGAAAACAGTTGCTGGAACTTCTATGAAAAAAGGAGATATGCTGTTCCCAAGACTGGACGTAGAAAAGGAAACTGTATTTTTAGAGGAGCTTTTCAGTCCAGATTCGCCGGCTGAAGAAGAACCTGCTGTAGAAATAAAACATAAAGACGAAATTTTATATGATGATTTTGATAAAGTAGAGCTTAGAGTAGCAGAAGTTATTGAATGTAATAAGCACCCAAAAGCAGACAAACTACTATTATTCAAATTAAAAGTAGGAAGTGAAGAAAGACAGATAGTTTCTGGAATAGCTAATTTCTACAAACCAGAAGAGTTGGTAGGAAAAAAAGTAATTATAGTTGCGAATTTAAAGCCTGTAAAATTAAGAGGGGAAATTTCACAGGGGATGATACTTTCAGCAGCTACAGATGATGATTCAATGCTTGAGGTTGTTGAAGTTAAAAACATACCATCGGGATCAGAGGTAAGATAATGAGACTTTTTGATACACATGCACATTTAGATGATGAACAGTTTGATGAGGACAGAGACCAAATTATAAATAATATAATAAACAGTGAAATAGACTTTGTTGTAAATGTAGGGGCGGATTTGAAGACATCAATTAATTCAATTGAACTTGCCAAAAAGTATGACTTTGTATATGCGGCTGTAGGGATACATCCTCATGATGTATCTAAATGTACAGATGATGATTTAGAACAACTAAGAAAACTTTCACAAGAAGAAAAAGTTGTAGCTATAGGGGAAATAGGATTAGACTATTTTTATAACTATTCTTCTGTTGAAGATCAAAAACGATGGTTTGCCATGCAGATAAAACTTGCAGAAACTTTAAAAATGCCATTTATAGTTCATTCAAGAGATGCATCCGAAGATACTTTTAATATAATTAAAGAAAATCAGGTTAATTCATCATTTGTATTACACTGCTTTAGTCAAAGTATGGAAATGGCAAAAAGATATATAGATTTAGGGGGTTATATATCTTTTGCAGGACCAGTTACTTATAAAAAATCAAGTAAATTACGAGAAGTTATAAAGCATGTGCCAATTGATAGAATTTTGGTGGAAACTGATTCTCCTTATTTATCACCGGAACCATTAAGAGGAAAAAGGAATAATCCGGTTAATGTAAAGTATGTAGCAGAGCTTATTGCAAATGAACTTGAAATGGATTACGAAAAATTCTCTGAAATAGTTTATGCTAATGGAAAAAGATTTTTTGGAATTTAAAATCTAAATCAGGGGGGAGATAGTTTTTGTTTTTAAATTAAACTATCAAATAGTTTTATGACCATAAATAATAATGAAAAAAGTATAAAATCCATTGTAGACATTCTGAACATAACAACAAATGAAAAAAATATAATGGAAGCAAAAGAGAAAATTCTTCCAATATTATTGGATATATTAAAAATAAAGCGTATTTCAATTGCTATTATAAATGCCAAATATCCTAATATTATGAGAATAATATATACCGATTTTAAAACAGATTTTCATAAAAGATATGGAATTGAAAATAAGTATCTTAGAGACCATCAATCATTTGATATACCAATAGCTGTTTATCCAGATATTGTAAAATATGATATCTTAGAAAAAAAACGTACAGTTTATATAAAGAAGCTAGATGTTTTAGATATGCAACATGCAGAAGTTAAGCGTATGGTAGGAGAAGATTATGAAGGAGTAGCTATGTTCCCTATTGTACTTAATGGGAAGGGCATCGGACTATTATCATGTTATTTAACTGAAGAAGAGCGATTATCGGAACATGATATTGAAATTACAAAACAGATAACAAAGATATTGGCACTTCTTATTGAGATATACAGAAAAAATGAAATAATATCTAGCATAGAAAGTAAAAATAAAGAGTTTGCAGAAGCACTTAAGATGCAAAGAGCACTTATGAGTTTAAATAACATATCATTTCTAAGTGGAGCAAGAATCAGTTTTAACTATCAAATTGGAAATGGTATGGATGAGACAGATAAGCTAAAAAGTCGCTTAGGCGGAGACTATTATGAGGCTATAAAGCTTAGTGAATCAAAAGCGCTTTTATTCTTTGCCGATGTTATGGGACATGGGATAATGTCGAATTATTTTGTACCGCTTCTAAAAGGTATGTTCAAAATGATTGTAAGAGAAAATATAACAAGCCCCTCAGAAATTCTTTCAAATGTAAGTAAATTAATATATTCCGATTTAGACTCAGTTGGAATGTTTATAACCTGTAGAGTAATGCTTGTTGATTTTCTAGAAAATAAAATATGTTCGGCTAATGCAGGGCATACAGTACCGTTACTATATAGCTTTAGAAAAGATAAAATCACATATTTGGACAAAGATAGAGGAAAACCACTTGGAGTAGATGCCGAATATCTATATGAAGAAGCTACTTATGAGATGGACGATGAAGCTATAGTATTTATGTATACAGATGGTATATATGAAAATACAAACATAAATGGACAGAGCTACAAAGAATCAAATATCGTAGAAATAATGAAAGCAAATAAATACAGTGATAGTGAAACCATATGCAATGAAATATTAGATGGAATAAAAACATTTATAATCAATAGAGATGACGAAGAGCTAGATGACATGATGATAGTTTTAATAAAAAACTTCTAAAAAATTCCAAAAATTATAATATTTGTTTATTTAATGAAAATTCTCTAAGTGTTGTTATTTTAATAAAAAATAAAAAATAAATTTGATATTATGGGATTTAAGATGTATAATAGAAGTGTTGGTTATATTATGTTTTAAAAGGAGAGTTATTGATGAAAGTAAATGTTGGGTTATCAAACAGACATCTTCATGTATCGAAGGCAGATTTAGATACATTATTTGGTGAAGGTTATGAACTTACTCACAAAAAAGACCTTTCTCAACCAGGACAGTATGCTGCAGAGGAAGTTGTTGATATAGAGGGACCAAAAGGAACTCTAAAAAAAGTAAGAATTTTAGGGCCAGTTAGAGGCAAAACACAAATAGAGGTATCTTTTGTAGATGCAAGAACATTAGGCGTAAGGCCTGAAATAAGAACGTCAGGCAAATTAGAAGGAACTCCTGGATGTAAACTTATTGGACCAAAAGGAAGTGTAGAGCTTTCTGAAGGAGTAATAGTTGCATCTAGACATATACACATGCACACAGATGATGCTGAAAGATTTGACCTTAAGGATAAAGACATTGTAAACGTAGAGACTTCGGGTGAAAGAGGCGTAATATTTAAAAATGTGCTTGTAAGAGTTAGTCCAAGCTGTGCATTAGAAATGCATATTGACATTGAAGAAGGAAATGCTGCTGGGTTAAAAAATGGCGATACAGCAGAAATAATCAAAACAACAAAATAACAAAATAACAAAAAAACACAATATTTAGGAGGAAATTGATATGTCTAAAGTTATGAAAACTATGGATGGAAATACGGCCGCGGCATATGTCTCATATGCATTTACAGATGTAGCTGCAATATACCCTATAACTCCATCATCTACAATGGCAGAGTTAGTTGATGAGTGGGCGGCAGTAGGAAAGAAAAATATATTTGGGCAGGAAGTTCAAGTAACAGAAATGCAATCAGAAGCAGGAGCAGCAGGAGCAGTTCACGGTTCTCTTTCAGCAGGAGCACTTACAACTACTTTTACAGCGTCACAAGGGCTTCTTCTTATGATTCCAAATATGTATAAGATTGCAGGAGAGCTATTACCTTGCGTATTCCATGTATCAGCAAGAGCATTAGCAGGACATGCACTTTCTATATTCGGAGATCACTCTGACGTAATGGCAGCAAGACAAACAGGATTTGCATTCCTTGCTACAGGATCAGTTCAAGAAGTAATGGACTTAGGTGGAGTTGCTCACTTAGCATCTATAAAATCAAAAGTACCATTTGTTCACTTCTTTGATGGATTCAGAACTTCTCACGAAATTCAAAAAATAGAAACAATAGACTATGATGTATTTGATAGACTAGTTGATAAAGAAGCAATAAAAGATTTCAGAAGCAGAGCGTTAAATCCAGAAAATCCATATACAAAAGGAACTGCTCAAAATCCAGATATATTCTTCCAAGCTAGAGAAGCATCAAATAAATTCTATACAGAATTACCAGATGTAGTAGCGGATTATATGACTGAAATATCTAAAGTTACAGGAAGAGAATACAAGCCATTTAACTACTATGGAGCACCAGATGCAGAGCATATAGTAGTAGCTATGGGTTCAGTTACTGAGTCTTTAGAAGAAACAATAGATTACTTAAATGAGAAAGGACATAAGACTGGAGTTATAAAGGTTCACCTTTATAGACCATTCTCATCAAAATACTTCTTTGATGTACTTCCTAAAACAGTAAAAGCTATAGCAGTACTTGACAGATGTAAAGAGCCAGGTGCAGTTGGAGAGCCTCTATACCTAGATGTTAGATCTTTATTCTACGGAAAAGAAAATGCTCCAGTTATAGTTGGAGGAAGATACGGTCTTGGTTCAAAAGACACTATCCCAGCACACTTAGTACCAGTATACAAAAATATAATGTCAGAAAATCCAAAAGATGGATTTACTATATCTATAAACGATGACGTTACACATCTTTCACTTCCAGCTGATGAGAAAGTTAGTATAGCTGCTAAAGGAACATCTAGATGTAAATTCTGGGGACTTGGTTCAGACGGTACAGTAGGAGCTAATAAATCAGCTATAAAAATAATCGGAGACCATACTGATATGTATGCTCAAGGATACTTCTCATATGACTCTAAAAAATCTGGTGGTATAACAGTTTCTCACTTAAGATTCGGAAGCACACCAATCAGATCAACTTATTTAATTGATGAAGCTGACTTCATAGCATGTCATAATCAAGCATATGTGAATCAGTATGATGTACTAGAAGGACTTAAAAAAGGTGGAACATTTATTCTTAACTGTAAATGGGATGCATCTGAGTTAGAATCTCACCTTCCAGCTACAATGAAAAAATTCATCGCAGAAAATGAAATCAATTTCTACACAATAGATGCTACTAAAATAGGAGCAGAAATTGGACTAGGAAATAGAATAAATATGATAATGCAAAGTGCATTCTTCAAGTTAACAGAAGTTATACCTGTTGAAGATGCAGTTAAATACCTAAAAGAGTCTATCGTTAAGACTTATGGTAAAAAAGGACAAAAAGTTCTTGATATGAACTTTGCAGCAGTTGATAAAGGACAAACTGACTTTGTAAAAGTTGAAGTTCCTGCTTCTTGGAAAGATGCTTTAGAGCAAGCAGTAGCTGACTCAAAACCAGTTCCAGAATTTATCAAAAATGTTATGATGCCAATGAATGCACAACAAGGAGATAAACTTCCAGTTTCTGCATTTGTAGGAATAGAAGATGGAGCATTCCCTCACGGAACTGCTGCATATGAAAAACGTGGAATCGCAGTAAACGTACCACAATGGAACCCAGAAAACTGTATTCAGTGTAACCAGTGTTCATATGTTTGTCCACATGCTGCAATAAGACCATTCCTTATGACAGAAGAAGAAAAAGCTACAGCTGGCGACATAGCTACACTTACAGCAATGGGTAAAGGCTTAGAAGGACTTCAATACAAAATCCAAGTTTCACCACTTGATTGTACAGGTTGTGGAAACTGTGCAGATATCTGTCCAGGTAAAAAAGGTGCAAAAGCACTTGATATGATGCCTCTTGATACACAATTAAAAGAGCAAGATACATTCAATACTTTAAATGAAAAAGTTGGATACAAAGATTCATTAATGGATGCTAAATCTATTAAAGGAAGTCAGTTTGTACAACCACTTCTTGAGTTCTCAGGAGCATGTCTAGGTTGTGGAGAAACTCCATATGCTAAACTTGTAACTCAATTATTTGGAGATAGAATGGTAATAGCAAATGCTACTGGATGTTCTTCAATTTGGGGAGGATCTGCACCATCAACTCCATATACTAAGAATGCAGAAGGCAAAGGACCAGCTTGGGCTAACTCATTATTCGAGGACAATGCAGAGTATGGATACGGTATGGCTGTTGCAGTAAAAGCAATGAGAGAGAGAATCAAAGTTGTTGCTGAAAAAATGATAGAAATGAATGTTTCAGAAGAAGTTAAAGCAGCTCTAACTGCTTGGGTAGCTTCTATGAAAAATGCAGAAGAAAGCAAAGTGGCTTCAGCTAAACTTGTTGAACTTCTTCCAGCTGTTGATGGAGAAGCTAAAGAGTTTGCTCAAGAAATACTTGATAAGAAAGATTACCTTGTTAAGAAATCTGTATGGATCTTTGGTGGAGACGGTTGGGCTTATGACATCGGTTACGGTGGATTAGACCATGTAATAGCTTCAGGAGAAGATGTAAACATACTAGTATTCGATACAGAGGTTTACTCAAATACTGGAGGACAATCTTCAAAATCTACACCTACAGGAGCAGTAGCTAAATTTGCTGCATCAGGTAAGAGAGTTAAGAAGAAAGACCTAGGTATGATAGCTACAACTTATGGATACGTTTACGTAGCACAAGTTGGTATGGGTGCTGATAAGAACCAACTTCAAAAAGCATTACTAGAAGCAGAGCAATATGATGGACCATCATTAATAATAGCTTATGCTCCATGTATCAACCACGGCTTAAAAGAAGGAATGGGAAGAACTCAAGCTAATACTAAGCAAGCTGTTGAAGCTGGATACTGGCATTTATACAGATTCAACCCAGAGCTTAAAGCAGAAGGTAAGAATCCATTCACATTAGACTCAAAAGAGCCTACTGCAAGCTTTAGAGAATTCATCGAAAAGCAAGTAAGATATACTTCACTAAAAGGATCATTCCCAGAAGTTGCAGAAGAATTATTTACAGTTGCAGAAGAAAATGCTAAAGAAAGACTTGAAATTTACAAAGCAATGGCTGCTAGATAAGTATAATAAACTAAAATTATATTAAACTAAATAAATAAATAAAAAAATAGAAAGGAGTGCACCCTTTCTATTTTTTTAATATTAGGAGGTTATCCAATGAAAAATAAAGGTATTGGAAAAATATCTCTTCTTTTTGCACTTACAGATAACTATGACGAAATGAAATTAAAATATGAGAATAAAGGCTATAAGATAATAAGAGGTAATGCGGGTAGTATGGATGCTAAAAAAATATTAGCAGCTATTGAAGTGGCGGCGACAAGAGAAGGGTTGATATCGGATAATTATCACGACGAGCATGCCCTCTATCATGCTACAGTAGAAGCACTGCAAGGATATTGTAGAGGGCAGGTAGCACTAGGAGAAATACTTAGAACTGCAGGCCTTACATATACTGTAGTAAAAGGGCCTCTTATAGATAAAGATGACTCCAATGGAATGTGGATATCGGTAGTTTTATTTGGAGAAATAGGTTCGCCTAGAAAAGGGTTTGAACATGAAGCTATAGGTATGGGGATACAGCCAATATAACACATAAACGATTGTTTTTTTAATAACAATATTGGGTATATAGTTAAAAATAAAAAAATGGAGGTATGATTATGATTTTATTAAACCCTATAGTTTTTTCTGTAATTGTTTTAGTGATACTGTGTCTTTTTAAATTAAATGTACTTATGTAACTTTTAATTTCAGCTATAGCGGGAGGTCTTATATCTGGAATGCCAATTCAAGATATTATGGCAACGTTAATAGGTGGAATGGGAGGGAACTCAGAAACTGCACTTAGCTACATACTTTTAGGGACTTTGGCAGCTGGAATGGCATATACAGGGATTGCAGATATACTTTCTATAAAAATATCAAAAATGATAAAAGGGAAAAAATTTATACTGTATGCTATTTTAGTAGTTATTGCATGTTTTTCACAAAATTTAATTCCAGTACATATAGCGTTTATTCCAATTTTGATACCGCCATTGCTTCATGTAATGAATAAACTGAAAATTGATAGAAGAGCTATTGCGTGTTGTCTTGCATTTGGACTAAAAGCTCCTTACATTGCGCTTCCATTTGGCTTTGGAGCTATATTTCAAAAGATTATAGCGGATAATCTTACGCAAAATGGGATGGAAGTTGTAGCGGGAGATGTATGGAAAAGTACAATATATATTGGGGCTTCAATGTTTATAGGTCTAATTATAGCGATTTTTGTATTTAATAAACCTAGAGAGTACAAGGATATAGAGATAGTATCACCTCAAGTTGAAGTTACGGAAGATACAAAGCTCAATAGAGCCCATATAGTTACGCTTATAGGTGCATTTTTGACACTTATAATTCAGCTTAAATTTGAATCTCTTCCACTTGGAGCGCTTATAGGAATAATTGTTATGTTAGCTGGAGGAGCAGTTAAATGGAATGATGCTGACCAAATATTTAAAGAGGGAATATCTCTTATGGGAATGATTGCCTTTATAATGCTAGTTGCATCTGGTTATGGAAGTGTAATAAGAGAAACTGGAGCGGTAACTGAATTGGTAGAAGCTTCATTATCTATAATGGGGAATAGCAAATTGATAGCATCTTGTATAATGATGATCATAGGACTTGTAGTGACTATGGGAATAGGAACTTCATTTGGTACAGTGCCAATACTTGCAGTACTTTATGTTCCACTTTGTTCACAACTTGGATTTAGTATAAGTGGAACTATAATTTTAATAGCAGCAGCAGCGGCGCTTGGAGATGCTGGCTCTCCAGCCTCAGATACTACGCTAGGTCCAACTGCTGGGCTTAATGCGGATGGTCAGCATGATCATATTTGGGATACTTGTGTTCCTACAGCATTAGCATACAATATTCCAATAGCAATATCTGCAATATTACTTGCATCTTTTGTGATGTAGGGGAAAAGAGCTAATTGGAAAATAGTTTTCAAAAATAAAAAGAGATATCTTCTTAAATTTTATTTAGTAGGATATCTCTTTTGGGTTTTAATTTGTATTCTTATTTTATAGGCTTATACTTCAAATTTTTCTACAAGATTTTTTAGGAATTCAGATTGATTAGAAAGTTCTCTGCTTGAAGCAGCACTTTCTTCAGCAGTAGCAGCATTTGTATGAACTACTGATGAAATTTGTTCAAGACCTTGATTAATTTGAGAAACTGCATCTGCTTGTTCTTGAGATGATCTTGTTATATCGGAGATAGTAGATACAATCTCATTAGAATTTTCATAAAGTTCTTGAAGGTTATTAGCGGCATTATTAGCTAGTTGAGTTCCTTCTTCAACTGCTTTCATAGATCTTTCAATAAGAAGAGCTGAGTTTTTAGCAGCTTCAGAACTTTTGGCAGCAAGGTTTCTTACTTCATCAGCCACAACGGCAAATCCTTTGCCAGCAGCACCTGATCTAGCTGCTTCTACAGCGGCATTTAAAGCAAGTATGTTTGTTTGGAATGCAATATCATCAATTGCTTTAATTATACTTCCTATTTCATTAGAACGAGCATTTATTTCATTCATAGCAGTAACCATTTCTTGCATTTGGATATTACTATCACTTATTTTTCTTCCTGACATTAGCATACTATCATTAGCTTTTAGTGTATATTTTGCATTCTCATCTATTTTAGAAGAAACTTCAGATATTGTAGAAGAAAGTTCTTCTATTGAGCTTGCCTGCTCAGTTGTACCTTGTGCAAGAATTTGAGATCCTGTAGAAAGTTGCATAGAACTAGAGCTAACCTGATTAGCAACTTCTTTTATTTCAGATATAGTATCACTAAGCGTAGTTCTTATATCAAATAAAGCTTCTTTTACTGAAGCAAATTCTCCAACGTAATCTTGCTTTAATTCAAATGAAAGTATTCCATTTGCAATCTCACCAAGAACTGAAGTTATTTCTTCTATATAATCAATATATGATTTTAATCTTTTTACTGTATTATTCATTGCTATCGCTACATCTCCAATTTCGTCATTAGAGTCAATATCAATTTCTATATTAAGATTTCCATCAGCAATTGCTTGAGCGGCAAATGCCAGTTTATTAACGGATTTAGTTATATTTTTTGAAATAAATAGTATAGCAGCAACTATTAATATAAGTCCAAGTCCAAATATTGTAAACATAAGTGTACGAATAGCATTACTTGTAGCAAAAGCTTCTTTTTCAGTAATTCCGCTTAATATAGTCCACTCAGAATCATTTATAGGACAGACATCACCGATATAATCCGTACCACTCATAGAATATTCGACATGTTTAAACTCTCGGGCAGATATATCACTTAGTAAAGATTCGGAGAAGCCTAAATCAGATATGTTTTTTTGGATAGATTCAGTATCTGGATGATATATTATATTACCAGTTTCATCAATAAGCATTATAAATCCACTTTCTCCAAGTTTGAAGTTTGAAATAACAGAAGATAATTTATTTATTTGAATATCATATCCAAAGGTACCTATAACTTTGCTGTTACTTTTGTCAAATACAGGAGATACTATACTTACAACAAGGGCATCAAGTACCGTATCTTTATATGGCGGGACTACTATAGTTTTTCCAATATCTTTTACTTTATACCAAGGACGTGATTTTACATCAAATGTTGAGTCTGTAGTTATATCGTCAGAGGTTATAGCTTGATTTGAATCGAAGTCACTTATCCAAACTCTAAGAACATTTTCTGAGTCAATTTTAGTATAGTTTATCAAGCTTGTACGCACATGTTCCCACTCAGGTTTAGTAACAAACTTTTCTCCAGGCTTAGTGTTTTGTAAATAATTTATAATTTCACTACTGCTAGCACCTGTTTGTGACGTTGATATGTAGTCTCTAAGAAAAGCATTTACCTCCTTTGATAAAAATTTAGAATCTGAAGAAAGTCGGTCTTGAATTATAGCTGAGGTTTCTTTGTTTACAGAAGACATGATTAGGCTTCCAGATAGTACGAATATAAGGACAATTGGTAAAGATAAACTTACAAGCATTTTTAACCAAAGCTGTTGTTTGGTTTTGTTTAATTTGTTCATAATTCCTCCTAAAATATTGCATATTTTTAAAGTTGTATTTAGTTAGTATATGTAATTTCGTCAATTTGCTTTATTAACTTAATAGTTTTTGAATGTTTATTTTAATTAAATAATTTCAAAATATAGAAAAATAAAAATTATTTGACTATTGGATTTATTGATGATATTATTTTACTAAAGATCCTATAGATGATAGATAATAGAAGGAGAGATTTAGTTATGTACCACGGTACATCTATTAAGTTTGTCCTTTATTTTTTGTTGATTTTTATAATTTTTTTTGGAGGTTATTATGAATAAAATATTTATAACTGGGAATGATTTGACGATAGAGTCTGTGATCAATGTAGCAAGAAATAATTTTGAAGTTGAACTAACAGAAGCAGCTAAAAAACAAATAATTGAATCTAGAAAAATTGTAGATAAGTTAGTAGAAGAAGAAAAAGTTGTATACGGAATAACCACAGGGTTTGGAAAATTTAGCAATATTTCTATAAGTAAGGAAGAATCTAGAATTCTCCAAAAAAATCTTATAGTTACGCATGCGGTTGGTGCGGGAGAACCATTTGAAAAAGAAGTTGTAAGAGCGATAATTCTTTTAAGAATCAACAATTTATCTAAAGGATATTCGGGTGCAAAATTAGAAACGGTACAGACTATGGTAGATATGCTTAATAAAGGGGTTCATCCAATAATTCCGCAAAAAGGATCACTTGGCGCAAGTGGAGATTTAGCACCACTTTCTCATATGGTTCTTCCTATGATTGGGCTAGGAGAAGCTGAGTACAAAGGCATTACATATTCTGGGAATGAGGCTATGACTTTAGCAGGAATAGATGTAATAGAGCTTACATCAAAAGAGGGATTGGCGCTTATAAATGGAACTCAGGTTATGACTGCGGTAGGAGCACTTACTGTATATGACTCAATAAATCTTATGAAAGCCGCAGATATTGCAAATGCGCTAGAGTTTGAAGCACATAATGGTGTAATTGATGCTTTAGATGAAAGATGTCATAGAGTTAGACCTCATAAAGGGCAGATAGATAGTGCAGCTATTGCATTAAATCTATTGGAGGGCAGTAAAAACACTTCAAGACAGGGCGAAGTAAGAGTACAGGATGCTTATACGCTAAGGTGTTCTCCTCAAGTACATGGAGCTAGCAAAGATGCAATAAATTATGTGAAAAATAAGATAGAAATAGAAATAAATTCAGTTACAGACAATCCTATGATATTTCCAGAAACAGAAGAAGCTATATCTGGTGGAAATTTTCATGGGCAACCAATGGCACTAAGTTTTGATTTTCTAGGAATCGCACTTGCTGAAATTGCTAATATATCGGAACGAAGAATGGAAAGATGTGTTAATCCGGCATTAAGTGAACTTCCGGCATTTTTGGTTAAACAAGGTGGAGTAAATTCAGGCTTTATGATTGTGCAGTATTCAGCAGCAGCACTTGTTTCGGAAAACAAAGTACTTGCACATCCTGCTAGTGTAGATAGTATACCTTCATCTGCAAATCAAGAGGATCATGTAAGCATGGGAACTATAGCAGCTAGAAAAGCTAGAGAAATTATGGGTAATGTAAGACGAGTGGTGGCAATGGAACTTATGTGCGTTTGTCAAGCTATTGATTTAAGAGGAAATAAAGGACTTGGAAAAGGAACTAAGCCAGCTTATGAAACCTTAAGAAAACTTGTGCCTATGCTGGAAGATGATAGACCTCTATATGAAGATATAAATAAATGCGAGTCTA